>CAZIXM010000034.1:0-28928 GCA_964543345.1 uncultured Muribaculum sp.
CACCGATTTCAAGTCAAGAACATACAGACGGACAACATGCGGATAATCATTAAAAATAATCTCGCTCTGTTCTTCTGAGACAAAGGAATTCGGCATAACTGGTGGAGAACCCACTTTGGTCGGTGACAAACTATTTGAATATATTAGATTAATTCAAAAGTATATGCCTAATGCCGCACTAAATATTTTGTCAAATGGCGTAAGATTTTCTGACAAATCTTATGCAGCCAAATTGGCTGCTTGTGAATGTAAAGATTTACAAATTGATATCCCTCTATTTTCTGATATTGCGTCTATTCACAACAAAGTAGTGGGTGCTAACACCTTTTATAAGACAGTCAATGGATTGTATAATCTTGCATTATATCATCAACGCATCGGCATTCGTATTGTAGTCCATCAACTTACATACAAAAGATTACCACAACTTGCAGAGTTTATATATCGGAATTTCCCATTTGTTGTTCAAGTAGCATTTTTGCAGATGGAGACAACAGGAATAGCCGAAGAAAATCTTTCTCAGTTGTGGATTGATCCATATGATTATAATGAGCATTTGGTTCAAGCAGTAGAAATCCTTGAAAATAGAGATATCCGGACGCTGATATACAATGCTCAATTGTGTGTGCTACCAGATAAACTAAGATCTATCGCAGCGAATGCCATTTCAGATTGGAAAGACACTTACTTGCCCGAGTGTAGTTCGTGTAGATTGAAAAATTGTTGTGGCGGCCTTTTTGAGTCAAATCAAAAACATCATAGCCAACATATAAAGAAATTTGATTAACCCTATTGTTTAATTTTAACCACATGGACCAATGAAAAAAGTTCTTTTTATCGTCGCCTCTGCGGTAATCAGTTGCATGGGATTCTTATCCACGACAGGAGAGAGTATTGCTTCTAAAATTAGTAGCAATACAGATTTTAGTATTTCTCAAGATAACGGAAATACTAACTCTTCCTCTCTTATCTTGGAGAAGACAACGAGTGATTCCAATTTGCTTGCATGGCACAGCTCTCACAGCAGCCATGGAAGCCACGGTAGCCATGGAAGCCACAGCTCTCATAGCTCGCACTCGTCCCATTCATCTCATTATTCAAGTTTCTGATTTCATAAGTGAGATTCAGAAAACAACAGGGCATACGGAGGGTGATCAATTTCATCCTCCGTTTTTTCAATAATTCAGTAGATATCATAAAATAGGCTGCGCCTTTTGACACAGACCCTTGTTATTGCTCAAAATGCAGAAAATGCAACCCTCCAAAATAAAAATAGCCACTCGTAAGCGGCCTTTACCCTACAAGAAAGTAGAGCGTCATTACTGGAAAGCCTTCCATTTGGGAGGTATTTTCCACCTAAGGGAGATAAGGTATGTAATGGTACAAAATTTTTCTGACCATGCAAAATTAAAACGTAATTTTATGCCGAAAAGTTTGTAATTCCGTTTGTAATTCCGTCTCAATTTCGCTGCGATTGTATTTCGGTATTACGAAAAGAAATTGTAAATTTGTAATTGGAACGAGATTCCGGTATCATTCAACTTTTTAACCTTAGAATATGGAAAAACTATTGGTGCTATGTATAATGGCTCTGTCGGTGCTTGGCGGACGCTCACAGACAAACGGTGTGCTTACTTCCGTGCCGGCCGAAACGTCTATTCCTGCAACAAAAATGAAAGCTTCCGCGAGCCGGCTTGAAGGGCGGACGCTTTGTGTGTTCGGCGACAGTTATGTGCGCAATCATCGTCGTCCTGCATCGGAGACGTGGCATTCTAAAGTGGCTTCGCGTTTAGGCATGAACTATGTCAATTGTGGAGTAAACGGCAGTTCGATTCTATTTGACCGCACTGCGGAAGGCTTCGGAAAGGCCATGACCGAGCGTTACGTCGAATTGCCGGACACCATTGACTGTCTGCTTATAATTGCCGGACACAACGATGCTTCAATGATTAAGTCAGATGACGACCTTGCCCGATTTGACCGGGCATTGAGCGAGTTGCTCGCTAATTTAAGGAGCCGTTATCCCGAAACCGCAATCGGCTATGTGTTGCCATGGTCGGTCGACCGGGGCTACTTCAAGCAGGTGATTGCTTCAATAAAGCGTATATGTTCTGAATGCTCCATACCCGTATTTGATGCGGAGGAGGCCGGCGGAATACGTGTTAACGATCCCGATTATCGCGCGCAGTATTTCCAGGACAATGGCGTGAACGATACTGCCCACTTGAATGCCGACGGACATGACCTCATCGTCAACGCCGGCATAGGCTTCGTCGCCAAAATAGCAATGGATTAAAACAATGATATTGATATGGAATTTTGGATTATTTGGTTGATTGTCGCGGCGGTGTTGCTTGTGATTGAGCTGATTACCGGTTTTATCGCTACGTTTTGCCTTGCTGTCGGCGCGTTGCTGGCATCTTTGTGTGGCGTTTTCGGATTAGGCATTGAGATACAGCTGATTGCGCTGGTGGGTGGAGTCGTGCTTTCGTTTATATTTCTGGCACCGCTCGTTAACCGCATACGCGGTCGCCGTAAAGAGCATCGCGAGGATTACAACAGCAACATGAACGCGCTTATAGGGCGCGAGGCTTTTGTAGAAAGGGAGATCGGTGACGACGGGAGTCTCGGCAGAATGCGTATTGACGGCGATAGCTGGCAGATTCGCAGCGCTGACGGAGGTGCCGTATCCCGCGGAGCTAAGGTGAAAGTGGTAGGATACGACAGTATAATTTTGATAGTAAAAACAATATAACTTTATTGCAAATGATGGAAAATATGGGAACTTTCATTTTATTGGGACTATTAGTGCTGATTGTGATAATAATCGTGTCGGCAGGTGTGAAGATTGTGCCTCAGTCAGAAACAAGGGTAGTTGAGCGCCTCGGCCGATTCCATAGTGTGTTAAGTCCCGGACTTAACATAATTTGGCCGTTTATCGACAAACCAAAGATGGTGTACACCCGGCGCGTTGAGACGGCTATCAACGGGCATCAGATAGTTCGCATTTCATCTTCGACTGCCATTGACTTGCGTGAACAGGTCTACGACTTCCCCTCGCAGCAGGTGATTACGAAGGACAACGTAACTACCGAGATTAACGCGTTGCTTTATTTCCAGATTGTAGATGCAAAGAAGGCGGTTTATGAGATTGACAATCTGCCCAACGCCCTTGAAAAGCTGACTCAGACATCGTTGAGAAATGTCATTGGCGAGCTTGAGCTCGATCAGACCCTCTCGTCGCGCGACACTATAAACTCGCGCCTGCAGATTATTCTCGACGAAGTGACAAACAAGTGGGGTGTAAAAGTCAACCGCGTCGAACTGCAGGACATTACCCCTCCAAAGAGCGTACGCGAGGCCATGGAGAAACAGATGCAGGCCGAGCGCAACCGCCGTGCGGAGATTTTAAATGCCGAAGGACAGAAGACATCGCTGATATTGCTGTCGGAAGGTGAGAAACAGTCACAAATCAATCAGGCCACTGCCATTAAGGAAGCTGAAATTCTTCGTGCCGAAGGCGAGGCGCGGGCAAAAGTCCTTTCCGCTCAGGCAGAAGCCGAGGCCATTACACGTGTAGCCGAGGCAATAAGCGCGTCAAAGACCGACCCGGCCACGTACATGCTGGCAATGAAGTACATCGAGACTTTGTGTGAAATGACCTCCGGCAAGGACAATAAGACGATTTACATCCCTTACGAAGCCTCAGGAGTACTGAGTTCGATCGGTTCGATAAAGGAAATGTTCAAAAAGAACTAATGCAAAATGAAAAGTATTAAGGATTTATATAAAATCGGTACCGGGCCCTCAAGCAGCCATACTATGGGCCCGCGCAGCGCCGCCTCTCAATTCCTCGCAAAATATCCCGACGCAGCTTCTTTTCGCGTTACGCTTTACGGTAGCCTTGCCGCGACAGGCAAAGGTCACATGACGGATGTGGCAATACTCGACACGTTAGAGCCGCACGCTCCGGTTGAATTGATCTGGGAGCCTCAAGTGTTCCTGCCCTTTCACCCTAATGGAATGCTGTTTGAGGCCTTTGATGCGTCGGGGAAACTGATCGGTAATTGGACCGTTTTCAGCATCGGAGGCGGTGATTTGGCTGAGGAGGGGCAAGAGGCAAAGACCGGTCTTGATGTCTACGATATGAACCGAATGACAGACATTCTGAACTGGTGCCGCCAAACCGGGCGCACATATTGGGAGTATGTCGAGCAGTGCGAATCGTCAGACATTTGGGACTTCCTTGCCGAAGTGTGGAAGACCATGCGCGAAAGCGTCGAGCGAGGCCTTGACCGAGAAGGGGTCTTGCCTGGGCCACTTAATTTGCGTAGACGCGCCAATTCATATTTTGTCCGCGCAACGGGCTACAAGTCAAACCTTCAGTCACGCGGATTGGTATTTGCATACGCGCTTGCCGTTGCCGAGGAGAATGCTTCCGGAGGAGTGATTGTCACGGCTCCTACGTGCGGGTCCTGCGGAGTGGTGCCCGCTGTGCTGTATCATTTGCAGAAAAGTCGCGACTTTTCCGATTCGCGCATCTACCGGGCTCTCGCCACGGCGGCTCTGATCGGCAACATTGTGAAGCACAATGCATCCGTTTCGGGTGCCGAAGTTGGCTGTCAGGGAGAAGTCGGTGTGGCATGTGCCATGGCTGCGGCCGCCGCCAATCAGCTGTTCGGCGGCAGTCCTGCTCAGGTCGAATATGCCGCTGAGATGGGTCTCGAACACCATCTGGGCATGACCTGTGATCCCGTTTGCGGGTTAGTGCAGATTCCCTGCATCGAGCGTAATGCCTACGCGGCTGCCCGAGCTTTGGACTCGAATCTGTATTCAGCCTTTACCGACGGTGACCACCGCGTATCGTTCGACCGCGTGGTGGAGGTTATGAAGCAGACCGGACATGACCTCCCTTCAATCTATCGCGAAACAGGCGAAGGAGGACTCGCGCGCGAGTACAAAGTACAATAGCATTTCCGCTTCTTCCGAAGTAGCCCGGGACATCAACGTACTCGACCTATAAACGTGTTGGCTGTCTGCGAATTCATGCCTTGACGCTTCAGCACACCGGGAAGGTCATTGTAGAGCGTGTTGAAACGTTCGGTAATCTGAGTGAGATTTTCCGGATGATATGTGGCATTTTCACGTGTTGTGCCCAATGTGGCAAGCTCGTCGGCATGTGTGTCGCACCCGTGGAATTTGATGTATTCCACCGCGTCGGCCACTCTGCGGGTGCGTCCGATTAAGCCGTCGGTGAGAGTTAATGCCGAAGCATTGTCATGGTGCGCTTCTATTTTATGAGGTTTATTGCAGTCGACGTTCAACAAAGGTATGACTACTGCAAACCGATTCCCGTCATATTGCCATTCAGCGGGCATTCCATCGACAGTCACACTTTCGGGAGGAGTGCTCGCTTCAATACGAATGCAGAAGTCTCTATAGTCCGGCATTCCTGTGTAGGAACCTTTGCGGGCTCCTATGGTTACGTCTGTCACAGAGCCGTTGCGTTGGTAGCTTAACGGTGTGACGGCATAGTCTGTTTCATAGTCGCAATCATCGCCGTTATCCTCATAAATATTGAAACTACCGGATTGCGCTCCGGGATATACCGTTATGTCTATCGGTGAATTGTTGCTGACGATGTCTCTCACATCCGACCTATATGACGGAAGGATGGCTCCGGCTTTTATATAGACCCCATACTCATTCAATGCAAATTGCCGTTTGAGCTTTTGTCCTCCGGACAGGAGCGTGCCGCTGTGGAGTTCATACCAGTCGTTTCCTTCCGGCAACCATACGTCAACGTATGCAAAGCCGGTGCTGTCCGCCGGATTTGTGACCGGTGCGATAAGCATATCGTCGCCAAGCATATATTGGCTACGATAACTGTATGCTTCAGAAGCCTCGGGATAATCATAGTACATAGGGCGAAGCAGAGATACGCCTTCATCGGTGGCATGTCGAGCCATTGTGTAGATATATGGAACCATGGAATAACGCCATAATACGGCATCCCTTATGGCATCACGATATTCATCTTCAAACACCCACGGCTCTTTGTTAAGAGTAGACGCTTTGCTGCTATGGGTGCGCATTATCGGACTGAATGCTCCCCATTGAAGCCAACGAGTGTACATCTCCGGGTCAATTTTTTCTCCTAAATGTCCCCCGATGTCGTGGCTCCAATATCCATACAGGACGTTGGAGGCGGTGGATGTGAAGTAGGGCTGATATTCAAGCGAATTCCAGGATATTACTGCATCGCCGGAGAATCCGATTTGGTATCTGTGGTTGCCAAGTCCTCCCCAGCGGTGATAAAGCATGGGGCGACGATTGCCTTGCTTCTGCATGTCGGTGAAGAAGCAATGATTGATCCACCATGTATTATTGAGATTTTTAAGAACGGGATCATTGAGATGTTGTTGCCAGTCAAGCCACCAAAAATCCACTCCTGCTTTCTCTAAAGGATGAAGCACGGAGTCAAATACCGCTTTCATAAATTTGGCGTCGCTTCCAATCCAGTCAATCTTTTTGTTGTCGGTTTTTCCAAGAGCCTTGGCAAGTGCCGGATAACACTCCTCATAGTTTTCAAAACCATCCGCAGGATGAAGATTTAGAGTCACTTTTAGCCCTTTGGAGTGCATTGTGTCAAGAAATTTCTGTGGGTCGGGAAAGAGGGAGCGGTTCCATGTCCATCCGGTCCAACCGCCACGTCCCGGATCAGTATAGTGCCAATCCATATCCACGACAACTACATCAAGCGGAATGTCGTATGATGCAAATTTATCGGCAAGTTTTTGTAGCTCGGTGTCTGAGTAAGCCCAGTAGCGCGACCACCAATATCCGAACGCATAGCGTGGCGGAAGCGGAATTTTCCCGGCAAACCGTGTAAAATCTTTTAATGCGCCTTTATAGTCGTGGCCATATCCCATAAAATACCAGTCTTGCGCTCCTTTTGATGAAGTCCGCGGAGTCGCATTGCCCTCAGTGTCAAAGATATATCCATCACTGTCGTCAATAAGGGTCCATCCGTCAGTGGCGAGGAGTCCGTCGTCAAGACTGCGTTTGTCGCCTTTCTTCAAGTCGGCCACCCATTCTTGCGTCTGAACGTCCGCGTCAAGCCCGTCGAGAGTGCGTGTGGTGCCTTTAAGGTTGCCGCTTTGTTGCATACCGGGATGCCAGTCGAATGAGGGAGTTAATCCCTGCAAGGATTTGATTTGAAGATTGTCAGAATTAAAAGCGCCGCTATTTTTTATATATGTAAGTTGCAGTTTCGGAGTGATTATGTTGACTTTTCCGTCGATGTCGTTGACTTTGAAATCGGCATCGACATACTCCCTGTCAACGGCAAGCAACGAAGGTGCGTCGATAAATTTCCCGTCGGGTGAATATTCCAGGCGAATTACTCCGTCGGTTATCACCGTAAAACGAACTGTGGCATCTTCATAAGCAGTATTGGCCATGGCAACAGATATTGTGCATAAAAAAGCACCGATAATAAGCATCGCTCTTTTCATTCTGATAGTGATTTGTTTGGTTTGAATGCAAAGTTAGCGATAATGTCCTTAAAATCCTAACTCTTGTCGTCGGAGTAGGTTTTGTCAGTGAATTCATCTTCAAACAGAGCCGGATTGTGGCGTTTGTTATAGCGTTGTACCCAGTTGGTGATGTATACTGTGAACAACGGAAACATCATCATGCCCAGCGCGGCCAGAATGACTGCCAAGATTTTCCCGGTAACGGTAACGGGATAGATGTAAGATCCGATTGTTGTGGCATCCATGAGGGCCCACCACAATGCCGCTCCGTAATTTGGAACGAGATTGTTGACCGGTTGCTCCCTTTCGAGGAAAATCAGGCTTGCGAAGTAAATTACTGAAATCATTATGACTACGTATGACATGAACAGCGATGAGATTCGGTTCTTGGTCATGTAGCCTATAATGATCGATAGTGCGAGCGCGCCGCGTGCGAGTGGGATGAAGCGGATGAAGTAAAGCTCTTGTGGCGTAAAGCTTATGCCGAACAGGTTTATGATGTTGAGATAGGGAATGGATAGAACCAGAAAGAACCAACGATGCTTTATATAGAGCCACTTGTCTTCGGCCATGGCATATTCGACAAAAAAGTATATTACGAACACTACGCATACCCAGAATTGGTAGGTCATATAGTGATGGTTTTCGAGGAAATTGATTCCCTCGAATGTGTCAATAGAGATGAAAATTATAAGTCCCAACGACAGCAAGAGGACTGTCATGTACAGGAACGTAGTCAGGTGCGACTTCTGTTTGTCGTTCAGGTTCAAATCCATCGTAGTGTCGATATATAGTGAAACGTCGGGTTTACTATATATAACACTCTTGACCCCGTTTTAGATTTTCTGTTATATCGACTTTAACGATAGAATTTGTTGTAACAACGCGACAGCCTCTTCTACGGTGGGCACGTCGTTGACTGCCAGACTGCGTCGGCCGTTTTTCTCCCTAAGACGACATCTGCGGGGATTGGCTTGATAGAAGTTTAAGATGCGTCCGAACATCGGTGACTGATAGTAAGCCTTGTTTGTTTCGTCGACAAAGTAGAGGTACATAGACCGTTGCTTAAGCACTACTTTTTCGATGCCCAACTGACGCGCCAGATAACGGAGACGCGGTATGCGGAGCAACTCGGCGGTTACTGCCGGAATTTTGCCGAATCTATCTTCAAGACGGAGCTTAAAGTTTTGAAGGTCAAGCTCGCGCTCGATACCGTCAAGTTCTTTGTACAGGCTTATTCGCTCGCTCTCCTGTGGAACGTAGTCGGGTGGCAGGAGCAGCTCCATGTCGCTCTCGACCGAACAGTCGGCCACAAATTCCATGTCGGCCGACGCTACGCCGCTGTCGGCCGTGAGCACGTCGGAAAACTCTTCATTCTTAAGTTCAAGCACCGCCTCCTTGAGTATGCGCTGGTACGTTTCGTATCCTAAGTCGGCAATGAAACCCGACTGTTCGGCTCCGAGCAGGTTGCCGGCACCGCGAATGTCGAGATCCTGCATGGCTATATGTATGCCGCTGCCAAGTTCGCTGAAGCTCTCAATGGCTTGTATGCGTCGGCGTGCTACAGGTGTAAGCGGAACGTGTGGCGGTATAAGCAGATAGCAGAAAGCCTTGCGGTTGCTTCGCCCGACGCGTCCGCGTAGTTGGTGAAGTTCGCTTAGTCCGAAATACTGGGCATTGTTGATGATCATCGTGTTGACGTTTGGCATGTCAATGCCGCTCTCGATGATGGTAGTGGCCAGCAGCACATCATAGTCGTGATTGGCAAAGTCGATTATGGCTTTCTCCAATTTGTCGGGGGGCATCTGACCGTGGGCGACGATTGTGCGTGCGTCCGGCACCACCCGCTTAATCATCTTTTCCAGCTCGTACAGGCCTTCGATGCGCGGATTGACGAGGAATACCTGTCCGTTGCGCGACATTTCAAAGTTGACGGCCTCCTCTATGATGTCGTCAGTCAGTGCATTGACAGAGGTCAGAATCGGATAGCGGTTGCTGGGGGGAGTGGTGATGGCAGACAGGTCGCGCGCACCCATGAGTGAGAATTGCAGTGTACGCGGTATTGGAGTTGCCGACATGGTCAGAGTGTCTACATTGACTTTCAGCTGTTTAAGCTTCTCTTTTACAGCGACACCGAACTTTTGCTCTTCATCCACGATTAGCAGACCAAGGTCTTTAAACGCCACGCCTTTGCCTATCAGTTTGTGGGTTCCGATAATTATGTCGATTTTCCCCTCGGCCAAGTCGGAAAGGATTTGTTTCGTCTCTTTGGCGCTTCTTGCGCGCGACAGATAATCCACCCTGACAGGAAATTCTTTAAGTCGCTCGCTGAAAGTGTTGAAGTGCTGATAAGCAAGAACTGTGGTCGGCACCAGCACCGCCGTCTGTTTTCCGTCGGTGGCGGCCTTGAAGGCTGCCCGGATGGCTATCTCCGTCTTGCCGAACCCCACATCGCCACAGATCAGGCGGTCCATAGGGCGGTGCGACTCCATATCGGCTTTGACGGCCTGAGTGGCTGTCAGCTGGTCAGGAGTGTCTTCGTAAATGAAGGAGGCCTCCAGTTCGTGCTGTAGGTAGCTATCGGGCGAGTAGGCAAATCCTTGCTCGTCTTTGCGGGCGGCATAGAGTTTGATGAGGTCGCGGGCTATGTCCTTAAGTTTTGATTTAGTCCGCTCTTTCATCTTCCCCCAAGCGCCGTTACCCAAGCGGTTAATGCGCGGTTCGGCGCCCTCCTTGCCCCTGTATTTCGACAGCTTGTGGAGATTATGTATGCTGACGAGCAGAAGGTCGTTGTTGGAGTAGATGAGTTTAATCATCTCCTGCATACGTCCGTTCACTTCGGTGCGTATTAATCCGCCGAAGCGTCCTATTCCGTGGTCGACATGCACAACGTAGTCGCCCGGCTCGATTTGGCCAAGTTCTTTGAGCGAGAGTGCCAGTTTGCCCGAGCGTGCCCGGTCGCTTTTAAGATTGTATTTGTGGAATCGGTCGAAAATCTGGTGGTCGGTGAACACGCACGTCTTGGTCTTATGGTCGACGAAGCCTTCGTGTACGGTTGAGATGACGGGGCTGAAGTCAATCTTGTCGCCTCGGTCGTTGAATATGGCCCGAAGTCGTTCGATTTGCTTTTCAGAGTCGCTGAGAACGAAAATACGGTAGCCATCCGTAAGCATTTTTGAAAACGAGGTGGCTATCAGATCGAAATTTTTATGGTAGATGCCCTGCGGAGTGCAGTCAAAATTGATGGTGGCAAGTGAGTCTTTGGATGAATCTTGGCTCGACGTGAACCTTATCTGACGACAAATGCCTAACATCTTTTCGATACTGTCGGGCTCGACAATCTGGCTCATGGCCGAGGTGTCGCCTTCATTGGCTATAGCCGCGCTTTCGCTGAAGGATTCTGATGCCACGGCACGGATGCGCTCGACGGTGTAATCGGCATCGCGTAGCCAAAGCAGAGTGTCGGCGCCTGTAAAGTCGAGCAGCGAGCCGGAAGTGTCGGAAGATGCTTCTCCCGAGGTGACGGCTATGCTGTCGAGCTTCGCCTCAGACAGTTGAGTCTCAATGTTGAATGTCCTTATCGATTCTATTTCATCGCCGAAAAAGTCGATGCGGAATGGCATTTCGTGGCTATAGCCGAATATATCGAGTATCGAACCTCTGACGGCAAAGTGCCCCGGGTCGTAAACGTAGTCGACTTGCTGGAAGCCGTTGGCGCGCAGCCATTTTTGCGTTTCAGTCAAGTCGATGTTTTGTCCTTTGGAGAGGTGGATAGTGTTTGCTTCAATCACATTCTTTGAGGCGACCTTCTCGGCCAAAGCCTCGGGATAAGTCACAACGAACCGCAGAGCCGGATCAACTCCCCAATGGTTTAGCACTTCATTGCGCATGATTTGCGAGGGCGGGTCGACCTGTCCGTATTTGATGGCTCTCTTGTAGCCAGACGGAAACATCAGCACAGCGTCCTCTCCTAAAATTCTCGACAAATCGTGATAAAGATAACCGGCATCGTCGAGCGAGTCGCCCACCACTATGGCCGGCCGCCCTGACGCGGGTAGGGCAGCCATCAGCATCGGAGCAGACGAGCCGGCAAGTCCGCACAGACGGATAATTGAATTATCCGTGTTGGCGAAAGCTTTTTCTATGGCTTTCTTCCTTGAAGATGTGAGGAGTAGATTGCAAAGCTCTGTTAAGTTCATGTCGTCGGCAATCTCTGTATGCTATCGTTTTTTAGCGGGAGAGAGTATGGATTTGTATCTTTCAGGGTTGCTCAAAAGCACTGCCATAGAGTCGATAGCCGGATCATTTTTAAGCGTCTGTATGACTTGGCCTTTCTCATAATAATAGCGCTTCATAATCTCGCCGGCAATAAGACCGTCAATATCCTTGCGGTTGTAGTCAAGGTCGTGGTCGAGATTGTGCTTTAGCATTCCGCTGAGAATTTCGAGCTGGGCTTTTACAGAGTCGTTCATATAACCCTCAGTCTCGGCCGCTTTACGAAGAGCTTCAATCATCTGCTCGCATACCTTGTCGTAATTAAATTTTGCGGGGTCGATGAAATTTTTGAAATCGGCAAACATTGAGTCAGTCACGACAAATTCCTCTGCGGGTGCTATTGAAGGATGTTCGGCCGCGTATTTTGTGGCGTAGTCAAAAGCCCAATTGTCGCTGACAATGTTGTAGGTCAGACGGTTTACTTCGCCGTAGTCAACCTCTATGTCGGGGGTGATCCCGCCTCCGTCGCGTACCTCACGCCCATTTAATGTGGTGAACACGTTGGTCAGCGAGTCGGGGATACGGGCCACTGAACCGTCGGGATTGCGATGGCTATAGTCGATGGCCTGGATGAGTCGTCCGCTGGGAATATAATATTTGGCCACGGTAACTTTCAGAACACCGTCGAACGGTAGGGGACGCGTATGCTGCACCAACCCTTTGCCGAACGATCTGTTGCCGATAAGCACTGCACGGTCAAGGTCCTGAAGGGATCCTGCGGTGATTTCGGCGCTTGATGCAGATGATCCGTCAATCAAGACGAAGAGCGGAATCTCAGTGTCAATAGGCTTGCTTGTGGTCTTATAGACCTTTTCATTAAGCACGCCTTTGCCTTTAGTGCGAAGGACTTCAGTGTTTTTGGGAACGAAATATCCCACAATTTGAACCGCGGCTTCAAGCAGACCGCCGGGATTGCCTCGGAGGTCAAGCGCTATGGCTTTCACGCGAGGATCTTTTTTGAATTCAAGTAAAGCATCGCGTACGCTGTCGGCGGCTTTGTCGGTAAACTGGTTGAGGTAAATATATCCAATGCTGTCCCTTACCACTCCGTAGTACGGAACTGCCGGAAGCTGGATTTTGCTTCTCGTTATGTCGAATGTGAGTATTGAGTCTTCGACATACGGACGTTTTACAGTCACTTTTAAGTGAGTGCCCGCATCGCCCTTTAGCTTTTCAGTGACCTTCTGTGAAGTCCATCCGAGCACGGTGTCGTTGTCGATGACCATCAGAAGGTCGCCTGCGCGGAGCCCCGCTTTGGCCGATGGCGTATTTTCGTATGGCTCAGAGATAATGACTCCCTTTCCTCTGACCTCCTGAATCAAGGCTCCGATGCCTCCGTATTCGCCCGATGTCATTTGTGTCAGCTGATCCTGGTTGGATGCCGGGAAATAGACTGTGTATGGGTCGAGCGTGTTTAGCATCGCGTCGATAGCCGTGGTAATAGCCTTGTCAGAGTCAATCGAGTCGACATAGTTGGTCTGAAGCTCTTTGTATATAGCGTTGAAAATGTCGAGGTTACGCGCTATATCAGCCTTGTCGCTTCGGGTTGCGGATATTGCGGTTGCGGCAAGGACGGCTATACAAATGCCGGCCGTGCATCGGGACAGGATGTTGAATTTACGGGACTTCATTTCTGTATTTTAAAATTGAGGTGCTAAGTTACTTATTTATTATAACATATAAATCTTAAAATTGTCAAAAATAATTCCGAAAAATTTTAGCCTTAGCTTTTGATGTTATGAAATCCATTGGTAAATTCCAATGGTGACATGGACTTTCCGAAGCTATCTCAGGTTCTTTGATTTAACATGTTTTTTGTGGTTCAAATATTTGTCGTGCCGTAAAATGCGCTTTTTTGCGAGAGATTCCTGTCGAAGTCGGTTTATGTTGCCGAGTGGGCCAAAGGCTTGTTTCTTCTTGGCGATGACTGGGCTGTGCTGACGTGCTTCTTGCTCTGGTTCGGCTTCTGATTTGACTTCAGGTTCTGCAGAATGTTTGTCTTGGCTGATTTCAATTTCTTGAGCAATGGACTTTTCGGCTACGGCGCATGAGGCTTCTTTTTTGTTTCTTCGAGCTATCCTTTGTTTGGCTCTTCTGTCGACAATCTTTTTGATTAGAAGAAATGCCATAATCTCTGCTCCGGCAAGTGCATCGGGCTCTTTGCCTGACAGTTGGTAGTTGCGTATGGCTTGTTCCATAGCCGATTGGCGGTTTTCAGGGATTAGGCTGATCATGGCTTTCCATTCGCGGTCAAACCGCGGAGTGCGTTTTGCAATGTGCTTCATTTTTATCTGATTTTTAGGTTTATGATGCAAAGATAATATGCATTCTTACGGTTGATACTGCGAAATTGGGGTAAAATTTTTAGGGTAAAGAAAAAGCCGCAGTTTCACAACTACGGCTTTCCCGGAAAAATTAGTGAATGTTGATTGTGCGATATCTTTAGAATTCACGGATGCGCATCTATCGGGCCGTGGCCTAGGCGCATCGCGCGTAAACTGTATCATGTCCTTTCATCAGCTGAAAATGCATTTGCACTCCAGCAGTCAGCAGACTTCAAAGTCCAGCATGTCATTTTCAAAAATATAAACATCTGTCCAATGCCTTTTCCGAGAGGCACTGAATCGGATGGCTATACGTAATAACCGATGATAAGGGAAAAAGTTCGATTCCTCATGTCAAAATATTATGTTGGTTTGGTTTTAAAATATATCTGCCGGCATAAGCCGGAATAATAGTTGCAATGTGTAAATGTCTGTTATATTGACGTCTATTAGTCTATATCCATATTTGTGGTTGACTGACGGACAAAGATACATAATTTTTTTCAAACAAATCAACATCAAAGTGCATTATTTATTATAAAGAATTATTTATTGATGGAGCCTCATTATCGGGCTTGGGAATAATATATTGATTATGAATACATTGACTATGATTCGCTTCAGGCCTTTGACTTTGGATTCGGTCGAGGTCATCAGGCCGTTGCTTGAGAAGAGCGGTAGCCGAACATGCGATTATACATTGGCCGGACTATTGATGTGGGCCGACTATTTCAGATATGAATATGCCGTGGTCGACAATACATTATTTATAAAGGGTGTCACGGAGAATGACGTGACGAGGGCCGCTTTTTCTTTGCCGGTGGGCGACCTGCCTTTAGATCAGTCTCTGGCAATGATTAAAGACTATTGTGCGTCGACGGGTGAGCGGCTCGTATTGTCGGCAGTGCCCGAAGACCGCCTGCCGGAATTGTATATGCTCGGCCCGTGCGACATAGAGGAGCTGACTGATTGGGCCGACTATCTATATGCCGCTTCCGACTTGGCCGAGCTTCCGGGAAAGAGGTACAATAAGAAGCGCAACCATATTCATCAGTTTATGCTTGCAAATCCGGGTTATACGGTAGAGGCGCTTACTCAAGCCAATATGGCGGCCGTAAGGGAGTTTTATCAGAACATGGAATTGCCCGTCGACGGTGCTTTTGTCACGGCCGAAGTGGAGCGCAGTCAAGTGTTCAGGATGCTCGACAATTTTGACCGCCTGCCGTTCGAGGGGCTGGTGCTTTCGACGCCTACAAATGGCATCGTTGCCTTTGCGGTAGGTGAGGTAATAGGCGACACTCTGTATGTCCACATCGAAAAGATGGATCACCATGTCAGCGGTGCCGGCGAGATGATTAACATGCTGTTTGCCTCGCAGATATTGCAGCGCGGCGACGTACGGTATATCAACCGCGAAGAGGATGTCGGCGACGAAGGGCTCCGCAAGGCCAAAGAATCGTACCATCCCGCAGCTATGCTCAAGAAATACAATATAGTATATAAGTAGCGCGGTTAACTGCGTGGCCATGCTTGCAGTATTGAAAAGTTTTCGTAACTTTACGTATCAATCAACTATTGAGGGATATGGCTACGATACAATTACCTCCAAAACTCGACGGGAAACGCGGCAAGATGGACTTCGTGCCGGGGCGCCGTACTATAATTATAGGTGCAAACGGTGCCGGAAAATCTCGGTTTACCGAACGTCTGATAGCTGATGCCAAAGTGCCGGTGTTCCGGATTTCGGCGCTTAACGCGCTGTATCAGCGGAGCGACGACGATTCCACTCCCGGCTCAATTGACGCTCTTTACCGGGAATCCATGGCCAATTCGCCGTTGATGAAGGACAATGTCGAGACGCGCTTTGAGCGGGTTTGCTCGCTACTAATATACGAAGAATTGCTTAACTTGTTGTCGCACAAGGCAAAGAGCCTCGATGGTAATCCGGCTAAACTTCCCGAAAGCAAGCTCGACAAGGTGATACGCTCGTGGCAGGAAGTGTTTCCGGGCAATAAGGTGCTTCGCGAGCGCGGTGCCCTCATCTTTTCGCGTGAGCTTTCCGACGATAAATATTCGACAGTGCGTCTTTCCGACGGTGAGAAGGCGGTGCTTTACTATTTCGGTGTAGCCCAGTTCGCCCCGAAAGACGCTGTGGTGTTTGTCGACAATCCCGGCATGTTTCTGCATCCGTCGATAATGGCGGCCATCTGGGACAAGGTGGAGATGACGCGTCCCGACTGCGCATGGGTCTATACAACGCACGAAATGGAGTTTCTGACCTCCAATTCGGCCAAACAGGTGGTATGGGTAAGATATTACGACGCTTCGGCCGGATCATGGGACTATGCCGTGCTTCCTCCCGGATCGGAGATGACTGAAGAGCTCTATATGACGCTCGTCGGAGCCCGAAAGCCGGTATTGTTTATCGAGGGCGATCCTCAACGCTCGATCGACGCAAAGCTGTATCCGTTGGTGTTCACCAACTATACGGTGCGCTCACTCGGAAGTTGCAATAAGGTTATTGAGGCCACACGCACGTTTAATGATTTGGCCGACTTCCACCATCTCGACAGCCATGGGATAGTCGACCGCGACCGGCGCGACGAAAATGAAGTCGGTTATCTGCGCGACAAGAAGATATTTGTCCCCGATGTGGCTGAAATAGAGAATATAATGATGCTTGAGGAGGTGATACGCGCTGTGGCGCGAAGGCACGGACACAACGAGAACCGCGTGTTCGAACGCGTGAAGAAGTCGATTCTGAAGCAGTTCCATGCCGACATCCACCAGCAGGCGTTGCTGCACACCCGCCACCGTGTGAAGCGCATGATGGAATATCGTGTCGACGTAAAGTTTCCGGACATTAACAAACTTGAAGAGCATATACGCAACATCGTCTACGAGATACGTCCTCGCGAGCTGTATGAGAATTTCTGCCGCGACTTCAACCGCTATGTGGCCCAGGGCGACTATCCGTCGGTGCTCCGAGTCTACAATCAGAAGTCGATGCTTTCCGGGTCAAACGTTGCAGCGCTGTGCGGACTGAACAATAAAGTCTCATACATTGAGGAGGTAATCAACATATTGAAAGACAACGGTAAGGACGCGGCGCGCATAAGAAATGCCATTACCAAGTGCTTCGGCATCAGCGAGGCATCGGCTCCGACACCTGACATGAAAGTTATAGAAGATGATTAATCCATGGATTGAGGCAATGCGCCTGCGTACGTTGCCGGTCAGCGTGGCCGGAGTGGTGACCGCAGTAGGCTATAATGTCCTGACCGGCACATTCCGCGCTCTTCCGGCGGCTCTGTGTCTGGCGTTTGCCGTTTTGGCTCAGATAGCGTCAAACTTTGCCAACGAGTATTACGACTACCGCGACGGGCTTGACAAGGCCGGACGCGACGGGCCCAGGCGCGGTGTGACCGAAGGCGACATTACCCCGCAGGCCATGAAGCGGGCCACGTTCCTCACGCTCGGGCTGGCATGTCTGGTAGGCTGTTCGCTCATATACTGGGGCGGATGGTGGCTTCTTGTGGCCGGAGCTTTGATTGCTGTCGGGGCGTTGGCATACTCTGCCGGACCCTATCCTCTGTCGCGCCATTGTCTCGGAGAGGTTGCGGTTATGCTGTTTTTCGGCATAATTCCTGTCAATTTGACATATTATGTCCAAGCCGGTTTTTTTGATTCGACGGTGGTTTGGGGGTCTGTCGGACTTGGGTGTATGATAGCTAATGTGCTGGTTGTCAACAATTACCGTGATGCCGATGACGACGCTTCCGTCGGCAAAAACACCCTCGCCGTGGTATTTGGCCGAAAGTTTGCCTCGACGCTCTACCTTTTCAACGGTTTCTTAGGCATAATATTTATGTGGGGAGTGCTGTCCCACTGTCAGCTATTGGCTTATTCCTACGGAGTTATCCATCTGATACTATGGAAATTAGTCGACCGAAGGTCGGGCAGGGCGCTTAACCCGTTGCTTGGAGCGACAGCGATGCTCATATTTCTGTTCGCCCTCTCGTTCTGCATCTGGGCAGTCTGTAGCTCATAGCGGGCAAGCCGGATGGAGATTAACATTATTTCAATTTTAAATGTATAAATTTACACAATATGTGTGCAAACGTTGCGTTTATATCATACTGCACTGACATTTTGCACCTTTATACTTTAAAAATGTAAAGTTTTGACAAAATCAGCTTGTTGGAATCTTTTCAATAGTGTCAAAATGACACTTAACGGAGGTCTTCAATCGACAAAAGGATTTTTACTGTGTTAAAAAGTTGACGAATGTATTGCGGAATAAAAGAAAATGCATATATTTGCAAGTCTCAACTTTGTTTAAGCATTGCAAAATGCCGTTAAAAGTTGGATGTTTTTGTAACTTTGTTTGAGGCTAACGGCCTGATGCTTAGTTGTATATTTATAAGTTTTATGGCATTCGCAGAGCCAGTTCGACCCGGTTTGCGGATGTGTTGTTTAAGGGTCGGTAGAAGAAGTAATATTATTATCACATTGATTCTATGGAAAAAAGATTAATGCTGTTATTGATGGGATTATGCATGAGCATAATGATGTTTGCCCAGACCAGCGTTACGGGAGTCGTGATTTCCGCGGATGACGGTGAACCCCTGATTGGGGCGACGGTTTCGGTTAAGGGTAAGCCCTCTATCGCTGTCGCAACCGACATTGACGGTAAATTTACCATTTCTGTTCCTTCGTCTAAGTCTGTCCTCGAGGTTAAGTACGTGGGTATGAAGCCTGCCGAGGTGAAGGTAACCTCATCGCCTCTTAAGATTGTGATGGAGTCCGATGCTCAAGTCCTTAGTGAAGTCGTTGTGACCGGTATGGGTAACGTGGACAAACGCCTCTTTACCGGTGCCACTACAAAAATTTCGGCCGAAGACGCTCGCCTTAACGGTGTGGCCGACATCTCCCGCTCGCTTGAAGGACGCGCCGCAGGTGTGTCGGTTCAGAATGTGTCGGGTACTTTCGGTACTGCCCCGAAAATCCGCGTCCGCGGTGCCACATCTATATATGGTGCCTCAAAGCCTCTTTGGTTGGTCGACGGTGTGATTCTTGAAGACGCTGTGGAAATGTCCCCCGACGACCTTTCGTCAGGTGATGCTCAGACTCTTATCGCCTCTGCGGTTGCAGGGTTGAATGCCGACGACATCGAGTCGTTCCAGATTCTTAAGGACGGTTCAGCTACATCTATATATGGTGCGCGCGCGATGGCAGGTGTGATCGTCGTTACCACCAAGCAGGGACGTGCCGGAACAACTCAGATTAACTACACCGGCGAGTTTACTTACCGCCTGAAGCCCAACTACCGCGACTACAACATCATGAACTCGCAGGAGCAGATGGGCGTATATAAGGAAATGGAAGAAAAGGGATGGCTCTCCATCGCTTCGCTTGCCAACTCTTCATCTTCCGGTATATATGGCCAGATGTACAAAGCCATCAATACGTATGACCCTGTGACCGGTACGTTCAAACTCGCAAATACTACCGCCGCCAAGAACGCATTCCTCCAGCAGGCTGAAATGCGCAACACCGACTGGTTTGACCTGTTGTTTAACAGCAACATCATGCAGAACCACGCGGTCAGCATCTCCGGTGGTACCGACAAGGGTAACTTCTATACCTCGTTCTCTTACATGGACGACCCGGGTTGGTATATCGACTCAAAAGTTCAGCGTTACACGTTCAATGCCAACGCTTCTTACAATCTGTCGAAGACCCTCCGCGTAAAGCTCTCTACTTCGGATACTTACCGTAAGCAGAAAGCCCCCGGAACCCTCAGCCAGGAGGTCGATGTGGTGTCAGGTTCGGTTTCCCGTAACTTCGACATCAACCCGTTCAGCTACGCGTTGAACACCTCTCGTACGGTTGACCCCTACAGCAAGCAGACTCGTAACTATGCCGACTTTAACATCTTTGACGAGTTGGAAAACAACTATATAGATGTTACGGTGCTCGACATGAAGTTCCAGGGCGACATCAGCTGGCGTCCTATCGCCGGTCTTGAGTTCTCCGGTATCGCTTCGTTCCGCACAAGCTCCTCGAAGCAGAACCACTACGTAATGGACAATTCAAACCAGGCTCTTGCCTACCGTGCCGGTGTTGATCCTGAAGACGCTACAATCCGCGCCTCCAACCCGTATCTTTATACTGACCCCGACGAGCCAAATGCCCTTCCGGTATCAGTTCTGCCTAAGGGTGGTATATACTATCACGATATGACTACTATGACCCAGGCCTATTTCCGTGGCATGGCTCAGTACAACAAGACTTTCAACCGCTCTCACATCATGAACTTGATGGCAGGTACAGAATTCGGTAAGGTTGACCGTCACTTTGAGAATTTCCAGGGATGGGGTATCTGCTATGAAAACGGACGTCTACCGTTTACCGACTGGAAGCTCTTCAAGCAGATGACTGAAGAAAATTCATATTACTTCACCGAGGAGATGCTCCACAGCCGCTCGGCTGCATTCTTCGGAACTGCAACTTACTCTTTCGATGCCCGCTATACCTTGACCGGTACTCTCCGTTATGAAGGTACCAACAAGCTCGGTAAGTCCCGCCAGTCGCGCTGGTTGCCTACATGGAACGTTTCAGGCGCATGGACTGTCGACGAAGAGTCTTGGTTCCAGAATCCTGTCCTCTCTACCGCAAAGGTACGCGCTTCTTACTCTCTGACTGCCGACGCAGGTCCTTCGAGCGTGTCTAACGCGACAGCTATTTATATGCCGACCCGCCCCTGGCGTCAGGACACTGAAGCTTACGAGCAGGGTATCATGCTCAGCGAGCTTGCCAACAGCGAGTTGACTTACGAGAAGAAGCATGAGTTTGACGTCGGTGTCGACCTCGGTTTCCTCAACAACCGCATCAACCTTGAGTTTGACTGGTATAAGCGCGACAACTTTGACCTTATCGGTTATGTATATACCGAAGGTGTCGGTGGTGTAAACCGCAAGTGGGCCAACACGGCCGAGATGAAGTCGCACGGTATTGAGTTCACGCTCTCTACCCGCAATATCCAGAGCCGCGATTTCTCTTGGACCACTGACTTGACTTTCTCTTACAACCAGACTAAGATTACCAGCCTTAAGGGTCGCTCGCGTGTGATTGACCTCATCCAGGGTACAGGTTATCCTATCGAGGGCTATCCCTACCGCGCCGTCTTCTCTATCCCGTTCGTGGGTCTGAATGAATATGGTATTCCGCAGATCATCAACGAGAATGGCGAAGTTACCACGTCTGACATCAACTTCCAGGAGTTTGAGAACATCGACTTCTTGAAATATGAAGGTCCGGTTGACCCGCCTTACACCGGAGGTTTCGGTAACGTGTTCCGTTACAAAGGTTTCCACTTGAACGTGTTTATGACCTACGCTTTCGGCAACGTGCTCCGTCTCGACCCAGTATTCAGTGCGGCCTATTCCGACCTAACCGCTACTCCGAAGGAATTTAAGAACCGTTTCGTCACTTCAGGCGACGAAGCCCATACTTCGATTCCGGCGATTGCTTCGCGCCGTCAGTATTATAACGACAACTATTTGTCGTATGCATACAACGCGTACAACTACTCTACCGCCCGCGTGGCTAAAGGCGACTTCATCCGCATGAAGGAGATCTCTTTGAGCTACGACCTGCCGTCGACTGTAACCCGTGCGCTCCGCATCAACAACGCGTCAGTGAAACTTCAGGCCACCAACCTCTTCCTTATCTATGCCGATAAGAAGCTCAACGGTCAGGATCCTGAGTTCTTCAACTCCGGTGGTGTGGCTTCGCCTAACCCCAAGCAGTTCACTTTCACTCTGCGCTTCGGCCTATAAATTCAATGTCTAACTGAATTTTAATTCTGAAATAAGATGAAATTTAAATCAATCATATTAGGGTCGGCGGTTCTCGCCACGATGGCTTTGACCGCCTGTGTGGACAACTTCCTGGACGTTATGCCTGACAACCGTGTGGAGCTTACCACTGTCGAGCATCTGCGCTTGGTTATGAACACTGCATATCCCTCTTCCAACTATGCTATAGTTTGTGAATTGTCGTCAGATAATGTTATCGACAACAATTCGCCCGATAAAGACGGTCTGCGCTACAATCTCTCTCCGTATAACCGTGGCGACGATGAATTGTACGCTTGGGAAGATGTTAAGTCAAGCACTGACGATGACTCTCCCTCAGGCACTTGGGAGGCTTATTATGCTTCTATCGCCGCTTGTAACGCCGTGCTCGAAAAGGTGGCTGAGTTCGAGGCCCTTTCCGATGCTGAAAAGGAAAATCTTGCCGATTACGACAAGCTGTCGGCCATTAAGGGCGAAGCATTAGTGCTTCGCGCATTCGACCACTTTATCCTCGCAAACATATTCTGCCAGGCATACCGTGGCCCCGAATTGAGCAAGAGCGTTGTCGGTATTCCCTACATGACCGCTCCAGAGACTACCGTTAAGCCCCACTATGACCGTGGTAACCTTGCCGATGTTTACGCCAACATCGAAGCCGACCTTACTGCCGGTCTGCCTTTGATTAACAATAGCCTCTATGAGATACCGAAGTATCACTTCAACACTCAGGCCGCTAACGCATTCGCCGCTCGCTTCTATCTGTTTAAGCGCGACTACCAGAAGGCTTACGATTATGCCAACACCGCTCTCGGGGGCGATGGAGTTGACGCTTCGCAGTATATGAACACTATCTGGCAAAATCTTGGCAATTTCTATTATATCAGCGACTTTGGTAAGTTCGCAAATAATATCGACAAACCACGTAACTTCATGCTTATTGCCACTTACTCCGTAGCTATGCGTCGCTATTATGGTAGCCGCCGATATGGATGTAACCGTGCTGCCAAGAGATCTACCGCACAGGGTCCCGGCCCGACGTGGGAAAACTTCCGTTATAGAAGCAGCTCCGGTAAGGGTGAGACTTTCTCGATGAATCCCTGCTTCAATGGCTGCTGTGGTGTAAACGGTAAGTCGGAGTATGGCCTTTATTTCGCCGGTACTACTGCCGAGCAGTTTGAGTACACCGATAAGGTTGCAGGCATTGGCTATGCCCACATTACTCGTTCTGAGTTCAACGGCGAGGAGACTCTTCTGACCCGTGCTGAAGCACGCTTGTTCCTTGGTGATATTCCCGGTTGTATCGAAGATCTTAAGGTTTGGGAGGAGTCACACCATGGTTCTCCCTCTCATATAGCAAGTGGCACGGAATATTATGAATTTACAGAGGCAAGGGTTCGTGATTTCTATTCAAGCGACGACCGTGCAAGTAGTTACGCTACTGAGCCTTACGGCATCGTATTGCCGATACATTTGGATGAAGTTTGTCCTTCGTCGGAGTATTCGGTTGACGACAATATTGAGCCGATTCTTCAATGTATACAGCATTTCCGTCGTATCGAAACTGTTCATACCGGTATGCGCTGGTTCGACATAAAGCGTTTCGGTTTCGAAATCACCCACAAGATCGGTAAGGATCAGGTTGAGACATTGACCATGATGGATCCCCGCAAGGCTATTCAGATTCCTACCGAGGTTCTTTCGGCCGGTCTCGAGCCTAACGCCCGCACGGCAGAGGAGATCGGGAGCGATCAAATTGAGATTTGTGAGTTCGTTAAATAATCCTTTAGACTTTGAGTATTATGAAATATATTAAGTATCTATATGCGTCGGTTTTGATGGCGGCTTCTGTCAGCTTGTTTCCGTCATGTTCCGATGATGAATTTACAGAGACCATCTTCCCTGTAGAAGAAGATGAGCTTGACCCGACATCTTATTCTTATAAGTTCGATAAATGGCTGAAAGAGAGTTTCCTTGATCCATTCAATCTCGAGTTTTGCTACAAGATGGAGGATGTCGAGACTGATATGAATTACAATCTTGTGCCGGCAACGTATCAGAATGCCATGGACTTGGCTCTGTTAACCAAGTACCTTTGGTTTGATGCATATACCGAGCTGGCTGGGGAGGCGTTTTTGAAGAGCAATGCTCCTCGTAAGATTCATCTTATCGGTTCACCGGCATATAACCCTTCGTCGGGTACCATGATTCTCGGTCTTGCCGAGGGTGGTATTAAGGTGTCGCTTTTTAGGGTCAATGAAATGGATGTTACAAGCTCTGAAATGCTCAATGATTACTATTTTAAGACTATGCACCACGAGTTTGCCCATATACTTCACCAAAAGAAGAGCTATCCCACCGAGTTTAACTTGCTCAGTGTAGGTAACTACGATGATAACAACTGGCAGGATCGTAACCCCGGTTTGGTTGCATCTCTTGGATTTGTAACTCCGTATGCTTCATCACAGTTCCGCGAGGACTTTGCTGAAACTATTGCAAACTTTGTCACTCGTACTCAGGACGATTACGATTTCTTGCTCTGGCTTGCCGACCAAGGGTGGTATTCAGGCGACGATGATACCGATCAAAGTTCAGCTGCCTGCTACTATTATTATGCCTCTGAAGCCGATCGTGAAAATGATGTCAGGACATATACGCTCTATTGCTACCAAGGTGGTTATAGTGCCCCCTATCTGCATGACACTCTATTAAATACGAATATTACCACGGTTGATCAGTTCAATGCTTGGAAGGAGCGTGTAGACTTGCGTTACAGCGTATATCCTGTGAGTGATGTCGACGGTCGGGATGGTCGGGATATTATACTGCAGAAAGTTAATATTGCCCGTCAATGGCTTGCCGATTCATGGGGTATTGATATAGATAAACTTCGTGAAATAGTTCAAGATCGTCAGAGCACATTGGACGGAACGATGACTAAAATCGAAGAACTTCGTGAGCAAATTGATGCTATTCAATAAATTTTATTAATTTTGTCACAATGAATAAAATGAATATATATAAGTTGGCTCTAACGGCGTTGCTGATTGGCTCCTCGGTAGGTTTCTATTCGTGCAAAAACGAGGAGGATGACATCTTTGACGCTTCCGCCGCTCAGCGCCTCGATACGTATAAAAAGGAATATTCTGCCGATTTGACCTCTAACGGAGGCAAGTGGCTTATGGAGTATTTTCCTTCGGACGAAGAGAGAGGTTACGTGTTCGTGATGACTTTTAGCACTGATGGGAGTGTCGTTGTTAGCGGTCAGAATGTTTGGCTTGGCAATCAGTTTACTTCTGATGTTTCGCTTTGGAGCGTTATTGCCGACAATGGCCCTGTGTTGACATTCAATACATATAATAAAGTTCTTCATGAATTTTCAACCCCTGAGGACATTACCGGCGATTATCAACCGACTGACCCTGATACGGGTGCGGAAATTGATGAACAAGGAACCGGCCATGGCGGTGACTATGAATTTGTGATAATCGGCCTTTCCGATGATGGCAATTCAATGCATCTTACCGGTAAAAAAACCTTGCATGACATTTACATGTATCGCCTTGATGCTTCGACTGATGAAGAAACACTTTTGGCGGAGTACGTTTATGCAACAAATAATACTATTCAGGCAATATTCCCTGATTTGATTCTCACAGACACTCAGAGTGGCGAACAGTTTGCTGTAAGTGGAGGCGATGATGGTATTTTTGATTTTTGGCCTTTGGCAGGTGACCCTGTTACTCAGACTGTATCGATGAATGCACTTGTCGGACCGTCTTCAATCAGAATGCGTAAGCCTTTGGCAATTGAGCGCGCAAATGAAGTAGATTCAATAGTAGTTGAGACTTTTGTTCGTCAAAATGACGGTACTTATCTGTGCACGGATAATGGTCAGAATCTTGTACTTGACAATTGCGGATATGGAAATATTTTCACTGGGCTTACCTCGTGGAGTATGTCTCCGTCTGATTGTGGAGGTAAGTTTGCAGATGTTGCTAACGCTATAGCGACCGAAATTAGGAGCACTCTCCGTGTAACTTTCCGTGGTTTTAATTGGATTTATAGCAGTAGTGATAGGAGCTATGCACTTCAGACCGTAGTTAGCTCAGGTGCTTCTGCTGCATATATTTACGGAACGCAGGAGGTGACTGATGATGGAAATTCGGTAAAATTGACCGTATCTACATCTGAAGGAAATACTAATGGACGTAATTTCTTGAATAGAATCGCTTCTATTACTGATTTCATTGAGTTGATCAATGCTACAGATTTTGTGATAGAAAGTGAGAATAGGTTTGCGCCGAGAAGTATGAAATTTGTTGATGTAAATGATCCTTCTAACTATTTTGTTTTTACTAAATAAATAATTTAATAAGCCAGATTGGCTTGGATCAAGCATGGTTTAAGCCAATCTGTTAAAATATGACTTAATTTTTTCTAACTAATTATTTTTATATGAAAAAAATTTCTACTCTTTCATTAGCTTTAGTTGCAGCTTCTTCTGCAATTGCAGCTACACCTGACGCTTATGTTTCTAATAGCGTTTCAGATGTTGTTGAAGTAAATAACTCAGCTCCTGCTGTGAAGGCTGACGAGGTAACTCTTCAAAAAGCTCTACCTCTTAACAGCATTGTAGCTCCGACTAATGCCCCAGCCGCCGCCGCTTCTGAGGCTGATGTGACTCTGCAGTATGCGTATCCTGTTGGTACCCTTTTCAACTACTGTTTTTTCTCGGTGAATGGCACACCAGGTTACTGGACAGGTAGCCCCGCATATTTGAGTATTCCTGCTTATTCTGAAGTTACATATCCTAATAGGTCTTACATTGTAGAGAATGGAGTCGCTTCATTGGCTAATAGTGGCTTCGAGTATAATTGGGCTTTTGCTTCAACTTCTGAAACCTCTAACTTTAATCTTGATTATACTTTCGATGCCGGCTTTTATGCGTATCCTTATGGGCAGTATATTCCTGAGCTCAGCCTTGGAGAAGCAACTTATCAGCGTGGAATGACAAGCTCTACTACAGGAACATTCTATCCCGACTTTGTTATTGTTGGTGGTGGTTCTACTTCTAATAATGGCGAGCTCGTTGAAGATTATCTTTCTGCTAGTGCTACTCGTTCTGACGGATATGTTATAAGTAAGTTTTATAATGCTAGTGTCGATGGTGCTGAGACATTCTATACAACTGACTTGTTTGTATTAGGTACTGGTGGTAATGGTACCGACGAGGGTTGGGGAGGTCTTCTTCCTGATGGAACTTCTAATCCGAAGCTTACTGCCCTTGGTCAGTTAATTCCTGATCCAGGTTGTGCTTGGAATCTTTCGGAAATTCAAGTGCCCGCAGCTTGTTATGCGCTTGCTGGTGCACAAGTTGAGTTTAAATTCTATGGCCTTACTGCAAATAAAACTCCTGATTATAGTAAGTTGATAAACTCTTATACTTATACCTTTGAAAGTACCGTAGGTAATCCTTCTTCTAAGGGCTCTGTTCAAGTTGATATACCATTCACTACTCTTGACGAAATTGGATTTGAATTGGACTACATGACAATTGAGGGCGGAATGTTTATGGTTATTGAACTACCTGAAAATGAAACTAAAGTTATTACATTCTCACCGACAGTTGCTGCATATCCTTATGATAGAAGTGCAGTTATAAATGCCCTTTCAGGTAATAACTTGCTCTATGGTTTTGTTGATTGTGTAGATGCTGATAATCAAGCTAAATCGTATGTAGTTGCTAATAGATATCTCTATGGTACTGCTCCTAATTATACTTCTCCCTACTGCTTCAATATGAATCTTAAGGCGGAGTATTCTTACATGCGTCCTTCTGAAGTCTTTGGCGATTCAGGTTGGGAGGAAGTAACTGAAGAAGGTAATGAATTTGAAGTGATTGTTGATGCAAATAACGACGCTCTTTATCAAGTTAATTACCCAGGAATTATTGATGATGTTACATACTCTTGCATTGGTCAAGAAGATATTCCTGAATGGCTTACCATAGAAATAGTTGATGCAAATGACTTTTTCACTAATCTGCAAGGCACGTGTCGTGCTTATCTCATTAGCTTTGAACTTACTGACGGTACTACTCCATCAGGATGTGAAATTGAAGTTAGCTATAAGGGTGTAAAGAATATTTACAAAATTAATCCTTCGTTGAGCGGTATCAGCTCTGTTGTTGACAATGGTGCTGAGACTGTTGCCAGCGAATACTACGACCTCCAGGGCCGCAAGCTCTCTGTTGAGCCCCAGAACGGTCTGTTCATCCGCAAGGATGTTAAGGCTGACGGTTCAGTTAAGGCCGTTAAGGTTGTTAAATAACATTTGACATGTCGGTGGACGCACTGATCGTGCGTCCATCCCCAAAAATACAAGCGTTGTGGCCATTGTGTGGCCCGCGCGACAAAACATTAGGAATCAAAAACAATAACAGCTTAATTTTTTGTATTCCCCTGGGTCGGGATTGCCGTGAGGCAACCCCGACTTTCTTTTACCCCTCCCGCTCTGGCATCTGGAAGATGCACAAAATTGTGTAGGGTGGTGTGTCAAAATAGAATTATTGCATCTGAAAGATGCACAAAACTGAATAGGTTGGCGTGTCAAAATGGAATTATTGCATCTGAAAGATGCGCAAGATTGTGTAGCCGGGGATTGGCGCGAAGCGCCTATCTCCGGTCTACGGTTTATAAAGACAAAAAATCTGCAAAGATTGAACGCCGTAACGTTCTAATTGAAAAATCTTTACAGATTTAACCTACATATCATCGGATTCTCGGGCAAATCGACCTTCGGTCGCTTTACCCGGACACAGCTCACGCATCTTTCAGATGCGATCTTGCACCGCCGCATCCCGGACGCACTTTGCCTTGCATCTGAAAGATGCACAAAATTGTGTAGCCGGGGATTGGCGCGAAGCGCCT
>CAZIXM010000035.1:0-28704 GCA_964543345.1 uncultured Muribaculum sp.
ATTTAACCGCAATCTGTACCACTCCCTTAACTAAACATTATTCACATGAATAAAAAATTCAAAAACATGCTTCTTTGCGGAGCCGTTCTTGCAGTTTCAGCAGGCGCGTTCACTTCTTGCGATGATGATGACAATTATGACACCAGAATCTCGGTGCTCGAAACCGCAATGGCCGATCTTCAGGCCCAGATCAACAAGGCCTTGACAGTAGGTGCCAGTGTGACTAACGTACAAGAGAACAATGGCACGTATGTGATTACGCTCAGCGACGGCCAGGTTCTCACCATTAAGCCGGGCGCAGGTGGCGGAGCTGATGTCAGCGTTACGCTTACCGACACCGAGGCTATTATTACTGTAGGCGATACCGAATATAGACTCCCTCTCGGATCGGCTGTAAACTCATTAATATATAGCCCCGAGTATCTTGACGGAGAAGTCCGCATCGGCGACGGCTCCGGTGCCGTGGTAAAATTCCTTGCCCGTCCGGCTCTTTCAAGCATCGACGGAGCTACCTTCACTATCGCCGAATCTCACGAACTTAAGTCTCGCGCAATTGGCGAGGAGGACTTTAAGGTATCTAACGCCGAACTTGTTGACGGTTTTGTAAATCTTACCGTTATCTGCATCAACGGCGACCTCGCCGGAACCAAGCACACCGCATCTGTTCAGATGAACTATAAGGGTGCTGTCATCGGCTCTAACTACTTTACTATAGATGTAACTTCAGACTTCTCGTTCAGCAGCGAAGAAATTGACCCGGCTATTTCAGTTAAGGGTGGAACACTTACTTCTGATGGAGTTTCCTATCAAGTTACTGTAGATGCCGGGGATCTGAGTGAAGGTCTTGATATTGCGGCATTGTTTGAAAATGCTCCTGCCGGTGCAGTTTATCGTGTAGCAGCCTCTTCAAAACAGCCCGAAGGCGATGCTCAGTCAAAGCAGGCGATGCTTGCTCAGTCATTGTCGTCCGACGGTAAATTTGACTTTATTGAACGTCCGGGAACAAGCTTCGGCGATGCAGGATTCCTTGTAAACCTTGTTAAGGATGAAGTTGTCAAAGCTAAGACTTACATTAAAATTAATGATCCTCTCGCAGGTGTCAATATTGAATTCCCGAGTTCTTTGCGGTCACAGCACATGGAATATGGTGAACCGACGGCCGATCATTCAGAGGGTTCACCTCTCCATTTGCATAAAGGAGTCAACCACTTGAGCATATCTGAAATCCTTATGAAGGGTCAACTCGCTCTTGGTCATGGAAATGCATGGGATTTTGTAGAAGAATTTGGAAACTATGCTAACGACTATGTATATGCCAACGGAAAACAACTCGTTCTTTCTGACGATGTAGTTAAGTATTGCAAGCATTCGCAGGGTGTCAAATGGTTCAATGTGCAGACTTCAATCGTGTCGTCACAGCGTCGTAACTGGTCTATGAGCGAGGATGAGATGAAAGCGTTCACAGGCGGAGAATGTAACGGTGAGATTATTAGCGGATGGGATGGTATTTCGAGCGAAGACATGGCCAATATCGGCTTCTCGATTACTCCTGACGGATATGTTGACACAACCGAAGACTTCCCCGGCTACGGTCTGCGTGTCGGTATGGGTGTAGAACTTGAATATGACTACGGTAAGCTCAGCATCAGTCCCAATTGCCTAGTATATCTTTTCTTCGGTCGTCGTTCTCTCGACGAAGGTGTTGTTGACCCCGCCGCAAGATAAGGACTTATCTGATATATTCTCCGGATCCCGCCGTCAAATTTGAAGGCGGCGGGGTTGCCGGACATAAAGGAGTTTTCACACATAAGAAAATCTATATATGAATTATCATAATTATATACAAAAATTGAGTGTCTCCGGAATATGGAAGATAGCCATGGCGGCACTTATATGCTTCATGACGGTATTGTCGGCCGAAGCACAGACGCGCCTCGTCAGAGGTACCGTCCTTGACCCCGACAATGAGCCGGTGATTGGAGCGACTGTTAAGGTCAAAGGCACGACCAGGGCCGTCGCCACTGACATTGACGGTAAGTTTGCAATCGAGGCAGCCCCCACAGCTACCATTACCATCAACTACATCGGCTATAAGCCTGTGTCTTTCTCGGCAGCCAAGAATGATGTTACCATTCTGCTGGAGAGCGACACACAAGATCTTGACGAAGTGGTTGTGGTAGGTTACGGTACTCAGCGCAAGGCCACTTTGACCGGTGCCGTGTCGCAGATCTCAAATAAGGAGATTACAGTGACTAAGAATGAAAACGTTGTCAACATGCTTTCAGGTAAAATCCCCGGTGTCCGCATCTCTCAGCGAAGCGCACAGCCCGGTGAGTTTGACAACGCCATCGATATCCGCGGTATGGGCGAGCCTTTGTTCGTTGTCGACGGAATTCCACGCGATAAGGATTACTTCTCCCGTATGGACCCGAGCGAAATCGAGAAAGTGTCAGTCCTGAAGGATGCCTCGGCTTCAATTTATGGTGTACGTGCGGCAAACGGCGTATTGCTTGTGACCACCAAGCACGGTACAAACCAGAAAGGTAAATTTGACATCACTTTCTCTTTCAACTACGGTTGGCAGAACTTCCTCTACACTCCCGAGACGGCAGACGCGGCTACCCACATGCTGTTGATGAACGAAAAGCAACTCAACAACAATTTCGGTGGAAACTACTTCGTGAAGGCCGATCCGCGCTACACTTGGGAGGAGATGTTGGTCTACAGCTCCGGTCAGAAGAAGAGCACCAACTGGTCAGACGAATTGTTTAAGAGCAACGTTCCACAACAGCAGTACAATGTTACTGTCAACGGTGGTTCTGAACGCGTTCAGTACTTCTTCAACCTCGGCTACATGAAGCAGGAGGGTGCATATAAGAGCGGTTCGCTTAACTACAACCGTTGGAACTTCCGCAGCAATGTAGATGCGCAAATCACAAAAGATCTTAAGGCGGTTGTACAGCTCAGCGGTTATATGGACGAGAAAAACCAGCCTTACACCGACATTTGGACTGTCTATAAGTATGCTTGGACATATCCAACTACCGCAGAGGCTTGGGTCAACGGTGACCACTCGCTTCCCGCCTACGACTCGGAACTCGGCTCAAACACCGAGAACCCCGTGGCTACTACAAACACAGACTTTACCGGTTACAGAAAAGAACGCCACTATAATTTCAACGGCTCTCTAACGCTTCAGTATGACGTGCCTTGGGTTAAGGGCTTGAACGCAAAGGCTTTCTACAGCTACGATTATTATACAACTAACGATACCCAGTATAAGCGTTCATATCAGCTCTACCGTACGAATGCCGACGGTACGCTCGTAACGTTTGACCGTAATCCTGACTCGTTCCTCCAAAGAACCACTTATCCTTCTTACGGAACTGTGATGCAGCTCTCGCTTAACTACAACAACCGCTTCGGCGACCATTCGGTGAATGCCATGGTGTTGTTTGAAGAGCAGTACAACAATTACGACAGCTTCTACGCAAAGCGTAATATGCTTCTCGACGGAGAATATCTGATCTACGGTGAAACAGATGGTCAAGAAACAGGTTCTCCGAGCATTTGGGACAAGTCGCGCCGCGCAGTTGTCGGCCGTCTCGGATATGACTTCCGCGGTAAATATATGGTAGACTTCTCGTTCCGCGAAGACTGCTCATCAAGCTTCCCGAAAAACTCACGTTGGGGCTTCTTCCCCGCAGTTTCGGCCGGATGGCGTATCAGCGAAGAGTCGTTTATGAAGTTGTTCTCTCCGGTACTGACCAACTTGAAGATTCGCGCATCATACGGTAAGATGGGTGACGACAGCGGTTCGTCGACGTATCCTCCCACGGTAGTAGGTTACGAGTTGAATCAGCGTAAGCTCGGTTGGGTTTACGACGGCACTCTCGTCGGAGGTGTTTCGCCGACAAGCGTTCCCAACCCGAACTTGACATGGTACACTGCAGAGACATATAATGCGGGTGTCGACTTTGACCTTTGGGGCTCGATGCTGTCTGGTACTGTCGAAGTATTCAAGCGTAAGCGTGACGGACTGTTCGCAACGAGCGCTGCTGTTATCCCCGGAACTGTAGGTGTAAGTATGCCTCAAGAGAACATCAACTCGGATATGACTTTCGGTTATGAAATTAGCCTTAGCCACCGTAACACTGTAGCCGGCGTACATTATTGGGTAACCGGTCAGATTTCGGCGACTAAGAACCGTTGGGACTACTATCTCGACGGCGAGGCGTCAAACTCGATGGAATACTGGCGTCGTGGCAACGTTTCAGGACGTAACAAAGATATATGGTGGGCTTACGAAGAGGGAGGCCGCTATACGAGCTATGAGGATATCCGCTACCACAATACCCTCGGTGACGTAGGCCAGTCGACTCTTCCCGGCGACTACTGGTATCAAGACTGGAACGGTGACGGTGTCATCGACGGAAACGACAGCCATCCGGTTGCGACGTACAACCTGCCTGTGTTCAACTACGGTTTCACTTTGGGCGCAGCTTGGAAAGGCATCGACCTCTCTACTACTTGGCAAGGTGTAGCAGGCGTTTACAGCGAATACAATGAAGTATTTACTGAAGTTGGTCCGTTTAACGGAGGTGCTTCACTCTCATACTACACTGACCGTTGGCACACTGCAAACATTACTGACGACCCGTGGAACCCCCACACAGAGTGGATTTCGGGCTACTATCCGGCTACCGGCCACAGTTTCAATACCGGTACGACAGGTATCCACAATACTTCTTATCTGCGTCTGAAAACTCTTGAAGTTGGATACACATTCCCGGAAAAGTGGATGAAACCAGCAGGTGTTAAGGATCTCCGCATCTACTTCAATGCCTACAACCTCTTGACCTTCACCGGGCTGAAGAACATGGACCCCGAACGTCCAGGTTCGTCAGGAGGCGCAAGTACGAGCTCGATCGCTTTCTACAATTATCCTATCAACCGTACATTCAATGTCGGTGCTACTTTGAAATTCTAATGAAAGGAATCGTATTATATGAATACCATTTATAAATATTTATGCGTGACCGCAGCTTTCGGCCTGATGACAACCTCATGCGTCGACATGGATTTGGAGCCAAAGGGTATTCTTAGCGAAAACACGCTTCTTAAGTCGGAAGAGGGTATCAAGAAGTATCTTGCTCTGATGTATCAGGATGCCCCCATCGAAGACTTTAACTATGGCCAAAACGGTGACCAGGTAGGTTATGCCGTCAACGACAACGGTGGTTGGCACGGCGGTAACCGTTGGCAACCTCAGAAGTCGAGTCCGGCTTCCTGTGCACAGGAAGCCGTAGGACGCGCGACGTCCTACGGCGATGGTTGGGGCTACTGGCCTTACGACCGTATCCATGACATCAACAATTTTATCGAACAGCTTCCGGAATATGCTTCTAACTTTACCGAGCAGGAGTTTATAGAGTATGAGGCAGAAGCGCGTTTCTTGCGTGCCTTGTATTATTTCGGTATGGTTAAGCGCTACGGCGGTGTGCCCATTGTCGACAAAGTGCAGGATCCGACTGCTCCCGTTGAGGAACTACGCGTCTACCGCGACACCGAATATGATTGCTGGAAGTTTATCTATGAGGATTTGAAATTCGCCATGGAGAACGGACGCACTACCAAGACGAGCGGTAGAGCAAACCGCTATGCCGCAGCAGCGCTCATGTCGCGTGCCATGATCTATGCCGGTTCCGTGGCAAAGTACGGTGGCAATATCGTCACTTCAGGTGAGGCTACATCGACCGGTCTGATGGGTATGCCGGTTTCTGTGGCCCAGGAATTCTACCAGTATGCTTACGATGCCTGCAAGTCGCTTAAGGAGGCCGGTTTTGCTCTCCATACAGGCGGCGATAAGGAGACGGCTTTCGTTGAAGTTTTCACTCAGGACTGCGCCGAGGAGGACATCTTTGTTAAGCAGTACACCGATCGTACCGACGCTATCTGGGATACTTCGCTGTTCCACTGCTGGGACGTTATGACCTTGCCTCTCGGCACCGGACTTTCGTCGGCAGTAGGATGCGCTATCCAGCCCACTTGGGAGTTGATTTCGCTATTTGAGCATCCGGCGGTTACGGATGAGGATGGCTATCCCGTACGATTCGACAATATGGAGGACTTTTGGGATACCGACGAAATGGAACCCCGCGCTCGCGCTACGTTCTTCTTCTCTGGTATGACTGAGCCCCTTTCCGGCGAAGTTCTTGATATGCAGGCAGGTGTCTATACTTCTTATCCCGGCACAGCCGCCGACGGTACAGCTGAGTCAGTAAGAAGCGTGAGCGACTATACCGACGCATATCGCGTACGTGCCCAGCAACCGAGCACATATCAGGATGTTAACGGTATATCAAACGTGAAGATTAACGGTGCTCACGGTATGGCCGACGGCCGCGGTGACGAAGGTTACAGCTATACCGGCACATTTATCCGCAAGTATGTCAGCACAACAGACAAGGCCGGTCGCCAGGATTTGATGTACTGCAAGACTTCGTTTAAGGTTTACCGTTACGGTGAAATCCTCTGCAACTGGGCCGAGGCCGCATACGAACTTGGCGAAATGACTTCAAACACTTCTCTTATGCAAGAAGCCATTGACCACGTCAACGAGCTACGCGACCGCGCAGGTGCTAAACCTTATACTTATAAGGCCAACCCCGAGGATGTAGGTACTTCGGTCTACGGATTCAAGATTGACGAAAACCTTCAGTTCATCCGCGACGAGCGCGCCCGCGAGCTTGCATACGAAAACCACCGTATATTCGACATTCGTCGTTGGCGTGTGGCCGACCAGATGTTCCTCGATGGAAAATACAGCCACACACTTTCGGCTTACTACGTGCTCGACGAGGGCAAGTGGATTTTCCTCAATGAAGTTGACGGACAGGGCCGAAAGGTCACTTTCAACAAAGCTAACTATTACGAGCAGATTCCGAGCGGAGAAATCGGCAAGAACCCCAATCTGGTCCGTAATGACGGTTATTAATATAATTAAGGAATTAAAGAGATGAAAAAGATTTTATATTCCCTACTTGTAGGCTCGATGGCTCTCTGTGCTACTTCTTGTATGGAGGTGGACAACTTCGATGAACCTGAAGCCCACTACTACGGTACGATTATTGACCGTACCACAGGCGAACCTCTTTTGGCAAGCCAGGGAGAATCCCACGTTCGTATCTGGGAAATGAGCTATAGCTTAAATCCCTCACCGCAGGATATTCCCATTAAGCAGGACGGAACGTTTAACAATACCAAGTTGTTTAACGGCACGTATGATGTTCAGCCTCGCGGAGCCTTCTGGCCTGAAGATACTCATCGAGTACCCATCGGCCGTAAGACCGCGGAGGATATTATCGAGGTGACTCCTTATCTCCATATCATCGACTTCAATATGGAGTATGACGAAGAAGCTAACGAACTGATCGTGTCCTGCCGTCTAAACGCTCCCATCACTGAGGGATTGCCTAACATTCGTAGCGTACGTCCGTTCTTGAGCCTTAACCAGTTCTGCGGTTCAAACAGCTGCATCAGCGAGTATTCTAACTATGACGAATACAAGGCCGACATGAACTCAACTTGGGCAAGAATACCCAAGGCTGATGACGGTAATTCAACTCCTTACGAATTCCGCCTACCGGTTAAGAAAGGCTACTTCTACTTTGTACGCATGGGTGCATACGTTGACGACGAGTTCCATAACTACAACTATTCTGAAATTAAGACTATCGACATTCCGCAATAGTCCTGTCTGTATAAGAGGAAGAAGATTTGTAAAATTAGGTTTGACCGGAGGATGTGTTCTCGCCTCCTCCGGTTTTTTAAATTAAAAATTTATGTTAAAATCAAAATATCTGCTCACACTGGGATGCGTGTTCGCTCTCGGTGCAATGTTTACCGCTTGCGACGATGACGACAAAGACTTTATCCCGCCGGCACTTGATGAGATTGATAACGATGATCCTATAGAGACGATCGATAGCGAGTATAACGTGATATCCTTCACCCCCCACGTAGACGGTGAACCCTATACTACATACCGTGGTTTGGTTATGGCCGGCTATCAGGGTTGGTTCGGTACTCCAGATGACGGATGCAAGCATAGCGAAGCTTCTAACACAGGTTGGTATCACTACCGTGAAAGCGAAATGTTTAAGCCGGGTGTATTGCGCAATTCCATCGACCTTTGGCCCGATATGTCGGAGTACACTAAGAAGTATGATACAGACTTTGTATTCCCCGACGGAACTACCGCCCAAGTCTACAGCGCATACGATGAATCGTCGGTGCTTCTCCACTTCAAGTGGATGAAGGACTATGGTATCGACGGTGTGTTCATGCAGCGTTTCGTGGGTGAAGTAATTGACAACCCTGCCGGTGAAGATCACTTTAATAAGGTTCTTGCCAGTGCTATGAAGGGTTCTGATCAATACCAACGTGCAATCGCGGTGATGTATGACCTCGGAGGATATTCGTCAGATCGTTTGAACAAAGTGCTTACCGATGCGCGCATGATATACGATTCGTATGCATCGTCGCAGAAGTATTATCTGCACGAAAACGGCAAACCGTTGATCGCCCTTTGGGGTGTAGGCTTCAACCCGACTGAGCGTAACTATACCAACGGCGATATTCAGACTCTCGCAGATGAACTGAAAAAGATGGGCTACAGCATTATGCTTGGTGTCAGCACATATTGGCGCGCCGGCGGTGGCGATACTTACACTCAGGATCTGCAGGCTCTACATGCGTTGATTAAGAGCGTTGACGTGATAATGCCTTGGTATGTGGGACGTTACAGCAATAGTGTAGAATATGCTACCGGAGGCAATGAAGGCGGTTTCCCGATTACAATTGCCAATGACCTTGCATGGTGTCAGAATGCAAGCCAGCAGGACGGCGTGAATGTCCTCTTTGCTCCCCACTGCTTCCCCGGAGCTTCTGACCTGAATATGCACCCCTATTATTCAAGAGGTAGCCGCGAGCATGGTAATTTCTTCTGGAACCAGATGTACGGTGCCATCAGCAAGGGTTGCGAAATGCTTTATATAGCTATGTTTGATGAGATCGACGAAGGCACGGCTATTTATAAGGTTATGAATAAGAGCAAGGTGCCCAGCAACGAGCCTGATGAAGACTATTATGTGGTGTATAACCCGAAAAATGAGCAGGTTAGCTATACCAATATGAATGGCTTCGGAGCAAAGACTACCAGCACTGTGTTCATGGCTAAATCTGCAGTCGATCCGGCTCCTTCAGGTGGCTGGTGCGAGCTTCAGAGCGACCTTGGAATCACATTTGAAGGCATTGACGACGATCTGCCCACCGACTACTACCTGTGGTTGACCGGTATGGCCCGCAAGATGCTCAATGCAGAGATTCCGATGTCAGAGACTATTCCTGACCGTGAGTAATCATGTTTGTTAATGCTTAATTGCTATAAAATTGAATTTTAAGGTTTTAGCTACTTTGATTATGTTGGCCATGGCGAATTTAGCCATGGCCGGACATAATCGCCCGGTGAGGGTGGTCTGCGTAGGTGCAAGCATAACCGAAGGCGGATTGACGACCAACCCGGCCACTGACAGCTATCCCGCACAGTTGGCAGTACTGCTCGGTGACGGATATGATGTGGTGAATTTGGGAGTCAGTTCATCGACAATGCTTAAAAACGGCGACTTTTCATATTGGACAAAAGGCAAACTTGACGAAGCTCTTGCGTCTAATCCCGACATTGTACTCATAGATTTAGGGGGAAACGACAGTAAAAGTATAAATCGTCCATATCTTGATGAATATGAGGGCGATGCCCGCGATATGGTGGCGATGTTCAAGAATCTTCCGTCAAAACCTCGTGTCATACTAATGACTCCAGTTGTTTCTTTCGAGAAGAATTCTGCAGGCATTTGGGATTCGTGCATTGTTAATGATGTGATTCCCGCAGTTCGTTCCGCCGCAATTAAGTCCGGTGCCGAGTTAATTGATATGCATCCTGTCCTTGACAAGTTTCCGCAACTTTTTGCTGACGGAGTCCATCCCAACACTTTAGGCTCGGGCATGATGGCTAAACATCTATATGACTATATCACTTCGGATGCGCCAGGCGGCAACACTATGCCTCTTATTGTAGCTAACCCGATGACTTTGAATTACAGATTCCAGCCTGGCCCCGACTCAGTACGCCGTGAAGCCGCAGACCCTGTGTGCGAATGGTTTAAGGATGCCTATTATCTTTTTGCGTCGAAATCGGGAGGCTATTGGCGTTCGGAGAACCTGAAGGATTGGAGCTACATCCCTTGTTCGACGATTGAAACCATTGAGGATTATGCCCCTACTGTGCTCGCGATGGCCGACACGCTATATTATCTCGGGTCGGACCACCAGCGTGTTTTTAAGAATGCTACCCCGCAATTTGACACATGGACTGAGGTCGACACAAAATTGACGATACCTATACATGACCCGGCTTTTTTTCTTGACGACGACGGGCGTGTTTATTTGTACAGCGGATGTTCCGATGTAGATCCGATTATTGGAGTGGAAGTCGACCCCTCCGACGGGTTCCGTGAGATTGGTACCCCGGTAGAACTCATATACCATAATGGCGACAAGTATGGCTGGGAGGTTCCGGGTGAAAACAATGAGGAGAACCGTCAGGGATGGAATGAAGGTCCGTGTGTCATAAAGCAGGATGGTCGCTACTACTTACAGTATGCAGCTCCCGGTACTCAATACCGTATTTACGGTGATGGCATTTATGTTGGCGACTCCCCGCTTGGGCCGTTTGAATATATGGAGAATAATCCTATGTCGTTCAAGCCCGGCGGTTTTATCGGGGGTGCCGGACACGGACATACGTTCCGTGACAAATTTGGTAACCTTTGGCACGTAGCTTCCATGACCATTGCCGCGCGCCATTGGTTTGAACGCCGATTGGGACTTTTCCCGGTGACATTGGATGCCGATAAAGGAATGTATGCGCTCACAGAGTGGTCAGATTATCCATACGTAGTTCCGCAGACAAGTGTTGACTTTGGAGAGTTTAGCCCATATATGGGTTGGAATCTTCTGTCACGTGGCAAATCGGTTTCGGCTTCTTCGAGCATGAAAGGACACCGTCCGACGGCGGCTAATGACGAGCGTGTTGAGACATGGTGGGCTGCTCGAACAGGAAAACCCGGAGAGTGGTTTAAGGTAGATCTCGGCAAGATAATGTCGGTCAATGCCGTACAGGTCAATTTCGCTGATCACGATTTTAAAGTGCGTCCTCCGCATGAGCCTGTAGTTTATCGTTACCATGTCGAAATGTCGACCGATGGGAAAAATTGGATAGATATTGCCGACCGGCGTTCCAACGATTCAATAGATGCGCCACATGAGCTGTTTATCCTTGATGTTCCTGCGGATGCCCGGTATGTCAGAGTTGTTAATGACGGTGCTCTTGACGGCAATTTCTCTCTCTTTGACCTCAGAGTATTTGGTAACGGTGGTGGAGCTGTGCCTTCGGAAGTGACCGGATTCAAGGCAGTACGCGAGCCAGGAGACCCCCGTGCTTGGAGTTTTTCTTGGAATCCGTCTGACGGAGCTGATGGATATGTCCTTCGTTGGGGTATTGACAAGGATTCACTGACTCATTCAGCCGTGGTCTATGGTAATAGATATGATGCGCGCTACTTTAACCGCGACAGCAATTATGCTTTTTCGATAACGCCGTTCAATGAGAATGGATTAGGTTCTACTGTATTGTATAATGATTGATATTAGAATGATTTGAATATGAATAAATTTGCGTTTTATTTAGGTTTGGGTTTAGCCGGAGGTCTGTTTTTCTCCTGTACTTCTGCCAAGGCTGAGATAGAGGAAGAGGAAGTGGCTAATTTCGAAACACTGGCTCAAAATCCATTTATAACACACATGTACACTGCCGACCCTTCGGCACATGTTTGGAATGACGGACGGCTATATGTTTATGCATCGCATGATATAGATCCTCCCCGCGGATGTGATTTAATGGACCGCTACCATGTGTTTTCAACCGATGACATGGTCAATTGGGTTGACCATGGTGAAATACTCAACTCGTCGCAGGTAGAGTGGGGTCGTCCGGAAGGTGGTTTCATGTGGGCCCCGGACTGTGCTTACAAGGATGGAAAGTATTATTTTTATTTCCCCCATCCAAGCGATACCGATTGGAATGATAGTTGGAAGATTGGTGTTGCCGTCAGCGACGAGCCCGCCGCAAACTTTAAGGTTATCGGCTATATTGAAGGCATGGAGCCTCTGATTGATCCGTGCGTGTTTGTTGATGACGACGGAAAAGCATACATCTATAATGGCGGTGGCGGCAAATGCATGGGCGGACGTCTAAAAAGTAACATGATTGAGCTTGACGGCCCGATGCAGCAGATGAAGGGTCTGATTGACTTTCATGAGGCAACATGGGTGCATAAGTATAATGGCAAATATTATTTGTCGTATTCTGACAACCACGACGAAGGTTGGAACGACGGACTTAAGGGAGACAACCGTATGCGTTATGCGATAAGCGATTCTCCACTTGGCCCCTGGACACATAAAGGTGTCTATATGAATCCTACTGACAGCTATACAAATCATGGATCTATTGTCAAGTTTAAAGGACAATGGTTTGCTTTCTATCATAACAGCAAACTGTCAGTACACGACTGGCTTCGTTCGATATGTGCCGACAAACTCTACTACAATGAGGACGGCACAATTAAAATGGTTGAGCAGACTTTATGATGCAGTGTGAATAAAATGCTGTCATTTAACGAATTAAAACAAAAGTTTTATTATCTTTGTATGACGCAATATCGAAAGTGCGGGACTTAATGTAGTAACCAATCAGAACTCAAATGACTAAAAGTTTATTTATTAAGTGTTTTGTTGCGCTTTCGTCGATAGTTATTGTGGCACCTGTCTTCGGACAGGTGTTGCCGTATCTCGACACTTCACTGTCGGCCGACGAGCGCGCTAAAGATCTTCTGTCGCGTCTGACTCTTGACGAGAAGATAAGTATGATGACCAACGGTTCCCCGGCTATTGAGCGGCTCGGCATACCTGAATACAATTGGTGGAGCGAAGCTCTTCATGGTGTCGGACGATCAGGAACGGCTACCGTTTTTCCCCAGGCGATAGCATTGGCAGCCACATTTGACGATAAAGGCGTATATGAGAGTTTCGATATGGTTTCCGATGAAGCCCGAGTTAAGTATAACCAATCGGTGCGCGGAAATACTCGCGGTCAATACCGAGGCCTGTCATATTGGACTCCGAACATAAACATATTCCGTGACCCTCGTTGGGGACGCGGACAAGAGACTTACGGTGAAGACCCATATCTTACAAGTGTTATGGGAATGGCCGTCATCAAAGGTCTGCAAGGCGACGGCAAAGGTCGATACGACAAGTTGCACGCATGTGCCAAACATTATGCTGTACATAGCGGCCCGGAATGGAATCGCCATACATATAATGCCGCTAATATTCCGCCAGAGGATCTGTGGGAGACTTATCTCCCTGCATTTAAGGCCGCAGTGCTTGATGCCGGAGTAAGAGAGGTAATGTGCGCATATAACCGTTATGACGATGAACCATGTTGCTCAAGTTCAAAACTTTTAAAGCAAATTTTGCGCGGAACATGGGGCTATGATGATGTAGTTTTGTCGGACTGCGGGGCTCTTGGTGACTTCTTCACTCCTGAGCCACACGGCCATGGCACACATGCTACAGCCTACGATGCCGCCGCTGATGCCTTGTTGACTGGAAACGATCTCGAATGCGGTAACCGTGCTTTCCCGAAATTGCGTCAGAGCCTTGAAGCGGGTCTTATAACGGAGTCGGATATTGACCGTTCAGTTTTTCGTCTGCTAAGAGCGCGGTTCCAATTGGGTAATCTGTTTGATGACGAGCAGACTCCATGGTGGAATCTGCCTGATTCGCTTGTAGCCTGCGATTCACACCGTGCGAAAGCATTGGAGATGGCGCGTAAAAGCGTGGTGTTGTTGACGAATAAGAATAATACTTTGCCTCTTGACGCATCAAAAATTAGCAAGATTGCAGTTCTTGGACCTAATGCCGAGGATTCGCTGATGATGTGGGGTAATTATAACGGATTTCCGAAGTCATCGGTAACTGTACTGCAGGGTATACGTAATAAATATCCGGGGGCGGAAGTGACCTATACTAAAGGTTGCGACTTTGTGACCCAAAAGGCCATGATCAGCGATTTCGACAAAATGTCGGCTGATGGTCAACCCGGTATGCGCGGAACTTTCTGGAATAATCCGGAGTTGGAAGGCAGTCCAATGCGTGTCAAGCAGTTTACCACACCTCTTAATTTGACAAATAACGGCGAGACGGCTTTTGCTCCCGATGTACCTGTGCTCAACTTTTCGGCGCGTTTCGAGGGAGTTTTTGAACCGGAAAAGTCAGGGCCGGTATCGTTCAGCATAGAAGGAGATGACGGTTACCGCATCATTATTGATGGCGAGACGGTGCTTGATTCCTGGCGCGACGGGAAAAAGTCAGAGCAAAGTTACGAACTTAATGCTGTGAAGGGGAGAAAATATGATGTCGTTTTGGAGTATTACCAAAAGGGGGGCACGGCAGAACTGAAATTTGACATAGGCCAACATGCCATGGTTGATTACGATGCCGTGGCATCGAGCGTGGCCGATGCCGACGTAATCATTTTTGCCGGAGGCCTTACGCCACATCTTGAGGGAGAGGAGATGGGCGTTTATCTCCCTGGATTCCGAGGAGGCGACCGTACTGCAATCGAACTGCCTGCCGTTCAGGAGAATATGTTAAAGGCACTAAAGGCTACCGGAAAGCCGGTTGTATTCGTGCTTTGTACCGGAAGTGCCGTAGCTTCACCTTGGGCCGCAGAGAATTGTGACGCTATTGTCAACTTATTCTATCCAGGTGAAGCCGGAGGTACGGCGCTTGCTGATGTGCTTTCCGGGGATTATAATCCTGCCGGACGTCTACCTGTAACATATTATGCTTCTACAGCCGATCTGCCGGATTTTGAGGACTATTTTATGGAGAACCGCACTTATCGTTTCTTTAACGGCAAACCGTTGTTCCCGTTCGGACATGGACTTAGCTATACAACATTCAGTTATGGCGATGCCAACATATCGCAAAATGGCGACAATGTATTGCTGAAAGTGCCTGTCAGCAATACGGGTGAACGTGACGGTGACGAGGTAGTTCAAATTTATGTGAAAAATCTGCAGAACACGTCGGGTCCGATAAAGTCGTTGAAAGCTTTCCGGCGCGTTGCTTTAGCGTCAGGAGCCACCGAAGTGCTGGACTTTGAACTGTCTCGCTCTGCATTTGAGGCATACGACCGCGATTCGGAACGGATGACAGTTAAGCCTGGTGAATATGAAATTTTCTATGGAGGAACGTCTGACGATAATCTTCTTAAGCGTGTCCGCATGACTTTAAAGTGATGCATCTGGAATAATTATTGACATATTTAAAATTGTAGCCCCGATTAATTGGTTATTACTACTAATATTAATCGGGGCCTGCTATTTTTGTACCCGTAAGAACCAAAGTGCAAATTAAAACTGTTAACCTTATGAATAATAAAGCCATTAACATTATTGCATCAATGCTATGCATTGCAGTATCGGCGTTTGCCGAAGTAAAGTTGCCGTCAGTATTTTCTGACAACATGGTACTCCAGCAGAATACTGTAGTCAAGATGCGCGGTACGGCTAAACCTAATGCAAAAGTCACAGTAACGCCATCATGGAATTCCGGCAGTATAACGGTTACCGCAGATGCGAAAGGTAGTTGGACGGCCGACTTGTCGACTCCCGGAGCAGGGGGGCCGTATAGCATTACGCTTAGCGACGGCGAGAAGCTGGTACTTAATAATGTCCTTGTCGGGGAGGTGTGGTTTTGTTCCGGACAGTCAAACATGGAGATGCCTGTACGCGGATTTGATCGACAGCCCGTTGACAATGCCGCCGACTATATATCAAAAGCAAAGCCGTCGAAGAATATACGTGCTTTTGTCACAGACTCGCGCGATGGGTCATGGATTCGTCAGTCATCAAAGACTCCGCTTGACGATATGGAAGGGGAGTGGGTGGTAAACTCTCCGGAGAAGGTCGCAAATGTCAGTGCCATCGCATATCTATTTGCCGACTATTTAAATAATGTGCTTGATGTGCCCGTAGGCGTGCTTGTAAGCACTCTCGGCGGATCACGAATCGAGGCTTGGTTAAGCTCTGATGTGGCTTCGCTGTATCCGGAAGTCGATAAGTCGCATCTTCAATCTGACGGAGAGATTAAAAGCATTTTCAACGATGCATGTGTGCTATACAATGCCAAAGTTGCGCCTTTGCAAATGTTTCCTATTAGAGGAATGTTATGGTATCAGGGCGAGAGCAACCGCGACAATCCTGAACTTTATGAAAAGATGATGCCGGCGATGGTTAAAGACTATCGTGAATCGTGGAATTGTGGTGAATTTCCGGTGTACTTCGTAGAGATAGCACCTTTTAATTATGAAGGACCTGATGGAGTGTCGGCAGCTCGTTTCCGCGAAGCTCAGACCGAGGTAATGAAGTCAACGCCAAAATGTGAGATTGTCTCAGCGCTCGACGCAGGACATCCTGTATCGATTCATCCGACCGATAAGGCTACCGTGGCATCGCGTTTGGCTCGCTTGGCACTTGTGGATACATACGGACAGACGGGATATGGCGTCAAATCGCCGGTATATAATTCGATTGACATCCAAGGTAAAAAAGTCTATGTAAATGTAGATAATGTGCCACATGGATTGTCGCCTATGTGGACTGATTTGGAAGGTTTCGAGATAGCCGGCAGTGATAAAGTTTTCTATCCTGCTAAGGCTGAAATTGAGACATCTACTTGTCGGTTGGTAGTGTGGAACGACGATATCGAATCGCCAGTGGCGGTGCGGTATGCCTACCACAATTATCCGAAAGTCTCAGTTTATGACACTTACGGTCTGCCGTTGTTGCCGTTCCGCTCTGACAAATGGTGATTGACGAGCGTAAATTAAAATGACATAAATAAGTAAAAAGCTCTAACTATATTGCGATGAAAAAGATTTTTACAAGTTGTGCAATCTTTATTGTATCAATGTTGACGACAATGCCGGTTAACGGTCGTTCGGTTTATCCTTTCGTATTTGCTCCTTCAGTCGGTATTGTCAATGAAGTGGAACTTCCGTTCCGTCAAGAGAAGTGCCTTAACGGCTATTGGGAATTCCAGCCGGTGGCTCTTCCGTCGGACTATAAACAAGGGGGAGGCGTTGCGCCGGAATTACCTATGCCTACAGCCGACGGATGGAGTGATACGAAGATTAAAATACCGTCGCCATGGAACATAAATGATTTTGCATATCGTGGCCTTGAAGGACCGGATCACAGAAATTATCCTTCATATCCTAAGGAGTGGGAAAAGGCTTTAATGGGCTGGCTTAAGAAGACGGTTGAAGTGCCTTCCGATTGGGATGGAAAGAACATCGAGCTGTATTTTGAGGCAGTTGCGGGAGAGACGGTTGTCTATGTCAACGGGAAAAAAGTAGGAGAAAATTTTGACTTGTTTTTGCCCTTTTCATGCGATATAACAGAGGTAGTTACACCAGGTAAAACTGCGGAAATCCTGGTCGGTGTAAGAAGTCAGAAACTTTTTGAAGACAATTCTACCGTAGGTCGACGCATAGTCCCTGCAGGCTCGATGTGGGGATACCATATTAACGGTATTTGGCAGGATGTGTATATGCTTGCCGAACCAAAAGTTAACATCAGTAATGTCTTTGTAAAGCCATTGGTGGATAAGGATATGCTCGAAGTTGAGGTGGAATTGACCAATACCACTTCTGCTGATGCTAAGGTGACGCTCGGTGGCGATGTAAGTCGGTGGATAAATTTAGCCGGTACAGACGTTAATACGGCTCCTGTGCCTTCTTCTGTTCTTGGTGAAACTGCCATTGTTTTTGAGCCTGTCACAGTTAATGTCCCTAAAAATTCCGACATAAAAACGTCGTTGTCGGTTAAAGTAGACGGGCGATTGGATTATTGGATGCCTGAGACACCGAACTTGTACGGATTGGTGCTAAAAGTCAATGACAAAAAGCAGACTCTTGACAAGAAATACGAGCGTTTTGGTTGGCGTCAGTGGACTCTGGCCGGTGACAAGCAATGCTTGAATGGACAGCCATACGCATTGCGCAGTGATTCATGGCATTTTCAGGGAATACCTCAGATGACGCGTCGATACGCCTGGGCTTGGTTCAAAGCCATAAAGGATATGAATGGAAATGCTGTTCGTCCTCATGCTCAAGTCTATCCGCGGTTTTATTTGGATATGGCCGACGAGATGGGTATATGCGTACTTGATGAGACTGCCAACTGGGCGAGCGACGGCGGACCTAAGCTTGACTCTGAACTGTTTTGGACAAATTCAAAGGATCATCTGTCGAGATTTGTGAAGCGCGACCGCAATCATGCCTCTGTGTTTGGTTGGTCTGTCAGCAATGAGAATAAGCCGGTTATACTTTATGTGTTTAATCGTCCGGATCTAATGCCTCAGCAGGTTAAGGCCTGGGAAGAATGGCGCGATATAGTTCGTGAGCTTGATCCGACTCGTCCGTGGATCTCTTCTGACGGTGAAGATGACGGTGACGGCATATTGCCCGTTACGGTTGGTCACTACGGTGATAAAAATTCAATGAACGAATGGAAAGCCATAGGCAAGCCGTGGGGTATGGGCGAGCATAGTATGGCATATTATGGAACTCCGGAACAGGTGTCGAAATATAACGGCGAGCGTGCATACGAATCGCAAGAGGGTCGAATGGAAGGTCTTGCCAATGAGTGCTACAATCTTATTAAAGATCAGCGCGACATGGGCGCAAGCTTCAGTACGGTATTTAATATGGTGTGGTATGGCCTAAAACCGCTTCCTTTGGGTAAAGAAGATTTAACTTCAGAGCCGACTGTAGAGTCTGACGGAATATTCTTCGGGGAATTTGTTGAGGGAGTTCCTGGAGTACAGCCAGAACGCGTCGGCCCATACAGCTCTACGTTTAATCCTGGTTATGACCCCAATCTGCCGTTGTATGAAGAGTGGCCGCTATTTGCAGCCCTTCGTGCGGCAAATGCTTCCGGAGGCCCCGCCTATAGCGATTGGGCGGTTATAGACAAGACTAAATATGAAGCTCCGAAAGCCAATCCTTCGACCCCTTATAAAGATGTTGTTTACGTTGGTGCCACTGACAGTAAAGTCAAGACAATAATGGATGCACAAGGCGTAATCTGGGCCAAATCATTGAAGAATCCATCAAATGCGTTGATTATTATTGATGGTTCAACAGCTCCATCTGCTAAAGATATGGACTTTATTGTCAAGGCAATGGATAGGGGTGCAGATGTCTGGATATGGGGAGTAACCCCGGAGTCGGCAGGCGCGTTTGCTGGAATTTTGCCCTATACATTAACTGTTGAAAAATTACGGAGATCTTCATTTATACCGGAACAGCGTTCATGGGTACGTGGATTGAACAACAGCGACTTTTATTTCTGTGAGCTACAGAATGCGGACGTATCTAACTATTCGCTATCCGGCCCGATTGTTGACAACGGCGAGGTGCTTCTTAATGCTTGTCGAACGGATTGGCGTAAGTGGAATAAACGTCCGGAAGAGCTGAAGACTGCGGCTACGCTACGTTCAGAAAATGAATGCACTTCGGCATTGCCGGTTTTTGTCAAGTATGCCGGCGGGAAAAGTGACATATATATCAGTACGCTTAATGAGTTTGCCAATTCTGAAAAAGGGTATAACACATTGGCTACGATTCTTGACAATGCAGGCGTTAGCCGTATAGGACAGCAAATTGATGCAAATGATGTTTTCTTCCACCGCGACGGAACGGTCATATTCCCCGCTTCGGCTTCGGAGCATCTCGTCCGTACAGCTGACGGTTGGCAGTTTGTTTTCTATGCTTTCAGCCCACGTCCGCTTGACGACTTGCTCATTGAGCCAAATGTTCCGAAGTTGGAACTGGAAGTTAAGGCTAAAAAAGCAACTCTAAAGGTTGGTGATATGGACATTACACCTAATCAGGGAAGAAACGAGGCCCGCTTCTATGAACTGCCGTTAAAGCAGGGTTGGAATAAACTGACTGTTGAGGTAAGCGAAAATGACAAAGCTGAATTTACGGGTAAATTTAAGTGCGGCAACAACAGCGAATTTATTCCGTTGATGAGTGCATCTTATAATGAAAACTATTAAAATTCAGAATGTTATGAAAACAAGTATAGCTGCAGGATTATTCCTTTTAGGTATAGTTGCAAATCAAGTAACTGTGGCTCAGGATTATTCGCCGTCATATAATCTAATAGACAAGACCGGCTTTTATAATGAGGATTTGGCAGTTGCCACGTATAATATTCTTGACTATGGGGTTTCTAATGACGGGAGTTCAGATTGCTCGGCTATGGTTCAAACTCTTTTGGATAAGGCTGCCGGAGTGGGTACAAAAAGCAACGACCGTGGAGACTACAGAAATCCTACGGGAGGAATAGTCTATTTCCCGGAAGGAGTATATTTGTTTAAATCGCAGATTGTAGTGCCGCGAGGAGTAACTATCCGCGGTGACTGGAAACGTCCGGATGCAGGAAGCAAAATAGAGGGAACGATATTCAATATACAATACGGGAAGAATTCCACGTCATACGCTCAGGCCTTCATAGTTATGCAACCATCGTCTTTAGTGACAAATCTGGCATTTTGGTACTCCGAACAAAATGCTGCATCGATAGTGCCTTATCCTGCCACCGTCTTGTTTGGCCAGACCGGTTATTGGGGCAACGATTATTGCAATGTGCGCCACTGTACGTTTATCAATTCATACATTGGAGTGCAGTTTAATCCTAAAAATGGAGGAGGCTGTCCGAATATATTCGACATATACGGCACCCCTCTAAGCGAGGGAATTGAGATGGACTGCATTGCTGATGTCGGGCGATTTGACGGAATAGATTTCTCGGCTAAATATTGGGAAGGATCAGGATTGTCAGGTTCTCCTTCTGCCGGACAGATCGACTCTTGGCTGTATAATAATGCTAAAGGAATAGTTATGCGTCGAAACGACTGGTCATATACCTGCAATTATTCGGCTAACGGCTACAGCGTCGGTTTTCTTGCCGAAGAATCGCCGTCGACTGTCGACGGCGGGGGCAAGCCGAATGGCCATAACTATGGATTTGAGCTAAAGAACTGCAAAGTAGGTGTGCAAGTGTCAGGCTGTAGCAGTGCCGGCATCATGTTTACCCGCGTAAACATGCAGTCATGCAATACCGGAGTCGTGTTACTTGATGGAGCTGAAGGACCCGCACAATTTTATGAATGTACTATTGAGGGTAATTCGGCTGCGGTCAATATGACTGAGTCAGCCACCTCACAGTTGATGTTTCAGGATTGTACGCTTGACGGTGTTACTCATGTCAACGGCGGTCACTTTCAAGCTGTGCATAACATTATAGGCAAGAACGTCAATATTGGGGCGAAGGCAAGAACTATATTTAACGACAACAGATATCGTTCAGGCGCGTCACTTGTAAACAATTCAATCTTCGAGTGTGCTACGTCACATAATGGTACATTTTCGTATCCGATTATGCCTGATTATGATGCTGATTTAATGGCTGTTCGCACAAATCGTCCATCGCGCTCGGCACTTTATGTAGTAACGGAGCCGGAATTCGGAGCAGTGCCCGGTACGATTCTGGACGACCCGACATCGTTGGCTGACTGCTCTGCCGCAATACAAAAGGCTCTTGATAAGGCGGCCTCAGAGGGTGGTGGTATAGTGTATTTGCCGAGCGGACACTATAAGTGTTCTTCTAATTTAGTAATACCCACGGGAGTCGAGCTTAAAGGATCGAGTGATATTCCTACGGTGCCTCGTGGTCAGGGAGCGATTATTGAAGTGTGCGTGGGCGAAGGAAATGAAAATGGCACACCATTCATCTCGATGAGTCAAGGGAGCGGTATGCGAGGTTTGTCGTTTAATTATCCCACTCAAGACGACCCGACAAATGTGCGGAAATATCCATACACTATTCGTGGAAACGCCGACTGCTATGTTGTCAATGTGGCGTTGAGATGTGCATATAGAGGGTTGGATTTATTTACCAACAAATGTGATAACCATTATGTAGACTATCTGGCCGGACATGCGTTTATGAATGTAGTACATATTGGAGGAAATTCAGTTGGAGGAACATTTGCTAACACGCAGTTTAACACGATTGTCTACGCCTGCGGACACGAAAGTAAGTTCGGTAGTTGGCCCAATAGTTCAAAAATGTCAAACGGATATTCATCCAAAGCGTATGGACAAAATGAAGAGGATTTGGATTTTTTGATTGTCGGCGACTGCACTGATGAGTTTTTATATAATAATTTCCTTTTCGGCTGTAACAAGGGCATGCTTTTCCAAAGTGACGGTGCCGGAGGTGCGCTCAATTGTCTATCACTGGGAAATGCGGTAGACGGAGCGGTGAACACGTTTGTTATTAACGGGATAAGGAGCGATTTGGATTTGGTAAACAGTCAGATAGTGGCGTTGAATCATAATGACGCTTCAAAAACTATCAATCACAGCTATCTTCCGGCATATTTTATTACTACCGGAGAATCTGTTAAAAATAAAGTCACATTCTTTTCTTCTGACCTTTGGGGAGGTGGCGAATATTTAACCGAAATTAATGGCGGAAAAGTTAGCCTTGCACTGACGAACATGTATGCTTCCGGTTCGGTACATACCTGCAAGGTAGGTACATACGGTGAGCTAAATATATTCAATGCCAATATAGGTGGAGTGAAAAAACTTGTAAGCAGTAAAAATAGCGACGAATATCGTACATCAATAATTTCCAGTGTCGTAGATAATCCTAATGAATCAGCCAATGAGCAGGCTTTTGCAATGTGGTTGAACAATTTGTCATCGACTTGGGAATTGGGTAATTCCTCGGATCTTGAATCGCGTACGTCATGGAAAGCGACGGCATCAAACGATGCAACAGGTACAAGAATTGCTAAGAATGCCATTGATGGAGTCGAGTCAACCCGATGGGATACTGAAGGATCGCAGACAGCAGGGCAATGGTTTAAGGTGGATTTTAATAAAACGGTGACTTTAAACACGCTGATTTTGGATGCGGCTCCGAGTGGAGCGTCTGACGGCCCCGCGGCATACACAGTGGAAATTTATTCCGGAAGTAGTTGGCAACAGGTGGCTTCCGGCTCCAACGGGGGCGCAACTACAATTGTAACTTTTGACGAGGTGTCAGGCAGTCAAGTCAGAGTCAATCAAACCGGCTCACGAAGCAACTATTGGTCGATACACGAATTTTATGTGGGAAAACTGATGGTGTCAGGTGTAGAAAGTGTCTTTGAAAATGACTTGTTTAAACTTGTTTACGACAAGGGCGCATTGTCGATTGACGGAGAATTTGGAAATGTTTCGATAGAAGTATATGATATGTCGGGTGTGAGGGTTACTAACGGACTTTATACCGGCGATCCGGTCGATGTGGCAACATTGAAGCCTGGCATTTATATTGCCGTGGCACGTGGCGAAGGACATACTTCGGCATTAAAATTTGTAAAATAATATTCAATTATTAATGAAAAAGATATGAATAGGTCGACTGCTAATATTTTGAAAAAGTTGAGTCTCGTAGGATTATTCTGTATAAATGCGACGGGTATAACTTTCGCTACCGGAAGCAAACATTCTACGGTGACAAGTTACCCTTCCTATGAAGGGCTTGTGATGGCAGGTTACCAAGGTTGGTTCCACAAACCGTCGAAGGGTAAATGGTTTAGCTCTGAAGATCAGGTTAGAATCGATATGTGGCCTGACATAAGTGAGTATGAAAACACTTACCCCACAGGATTGAAACATGCCGACGGTTCTGAGGCTCGATTTTTTTCGTCCGATGACGAACAGACTGTTAAGGTGCATTTCAAGTGGATGAAGGATTATGGACTTGATGGTGTATTTATGCAGCGTTTCTGGGGTTCGGCGATGCCTAAGGCCCGTGGGCGCAGTAAGGTGTTGCGATATGCAATGGATGCGGCCCGCGACAATAATCGGGCTATAGGTGTAATGTACGACCTTTCAGGCTTTAATCCGCAAACGGATAACTGTTCGATGCTTATCGACGATTGGAAATATCTTGTCGATTCGCTCAAAGTGACCAATCCTGCCGGAGAGAATACATACGTGTTCTATAATGGACATCCGCTCGTGACTATATGGGGTGTGGGATTCCCCGACAGACCATATAACATTAGGAATATTGGAGTCGAAAAGTTTATCGAATTCCTAAAGAATGATCTGGAATATGGAGGATGCAGTGTTATGATCGGTGTCCCTACATATTGGCGTAATCTTGATTCGGATTGTGTCAGTGATCCATATCTGCATGAGTTGATATGTATGTGTGACATAGTGCTACCTTGGATGGTCCAGAGATTCACCCCGTTGCTCCATAATGACATGGATCGTTACCGCGACGTAATTCTTGGCGACATAAAGTGGTGTAATGAACATGGGTTGGGCTATGTTCCGGTTGTAACTCCCGGATTCAGCTGGCATAACCTAAGTCGGTTTGAATTTCCGGATGACGTAAAGCCGGCCGGCTCGATTCCGCGCCAAGGCGGAAGATTTTATTGGCAACAGATTTATACGGCATTAAACTCAGGAGCTAAAATGCTTTATGTGGCGATGTTTGATGAGGTAAATGAGGGGACAGCCATATTTAAATGTACCGACAATCCTCCTGTCGGTAAAGACATTCAGTTTGTCGGCATGGACGGTATGCCAAGCGACCATTATTTATGGTTAACCGGTGAGGCTGCGCGGATGCTCCGCAACGAAAAACCGTTGACTAAAACAATACCTGTTCGTCAATGAAAAATCAGAACTCTGAATAGCGGTGAAAGTGCTTTAGGATATATACATTCCTATGGCACTTTCTTTTATATGTTCTTAGTAAAGTTTTAATCCGGTGAGGACTTTTATGTAAACTTCGATTGCTTCACGTATTTCAGATGTAAAGATATATTCGTCAGCGGAATGTGAGCGGGCAGAATCCCCAGGGCCGACTTTTACAGACGGCCAAGGCATTAGGGCTTGGTCGCTGAGGGTGGGCGAGCCGAAGGGTTCATAGCCCATGAGTTCAAGCCTCTTCACAATAGGATGGCTTTTATTGATTGACGAAGGATTTAGCCTGGTGGAACGCGGAGTCATTCGGCATCCTGCAATATTTTTGCGGAGTATTTCTAAAGTCTCGACGTTAGTGTAAGCATCTGTTGTGCGTATGTCGGCAACCATTTTGCATAGAGCGGGAACTACGTTGTGCTGGGTGCCAGCTTCAATCTGCGTCACACTGATTTTTATCGGGCCGAGAGTCTGCGAGTTTTTGGGGAATTTAAAGTCGCGAAGTGACTCAATTACTGGAATCGACAGATAAATTGCGTTGATACCTTCGTCGCGTGCGGCATGTCCGGATTTTCCGTCAACCTCAATGTCAAGCACCATTAATCCTTTTTCAGCTATTGCGGGTCTCATTCCTGTCGGTTCGCCCACAATTGCTACGTCAATTTTAGGCAATAAAGGAATTACAGATTCGATGCCATCATGTCCGCTAACCTCTTCTTCACACGAAGCAAGATATACCATGTTATATGAACGGCACTTACTGTCCATTATTAAAAAAGCCGCCAAAAGCGATACCACTGAGGCTCCTGCATCATTGCTTCCCAGTCCAAACAGCCGTTCTGAATCATCAATTTCCGGCGAGAATGGATTGCGGTGCCATGCTTCCGTAGGACGAACAGTGTCAATATGGGAGTTCAGGAGCAGTGTCGGACGCTCAGAACTATAATCTGAGGACAACGACCATACATTATTGCCTTTACGATAAGTGTGGAATCCGTTTGCTTTAAGAGCATCTTCGATAATGTCGGCGGCAACCTTTTCATTTCGGCTAACTGATGGCGTTGAAATCAACTGCTTTAACAGGTCGATAGATTGATAGTATAATTCATCCATATTTCTGTCAGATCAAATTACGCAGGTATTATAATAAGTGTCGGAACTTGAGACAAAGTTACGTATTTTAATTGAATGCAGAGCGGCGAAGATTGACATAACGGATTTCCATGACGAATTTTCTTGATTAAAAATCTATAGGTGGATATTATTTGTCAACAAAAATGGCTAATTTTGTAGCGAAGCAGATGTTGCTCATGAATTGATACAGAGCAAAAATAATAATCCATTAGCAGAAACTAATATATATTTGAAATTATGAATAATATAACCAAAAGTCTTATCCCGGCTCTTCTCGGAATTTCGGCACTCGTGTCAGGTTGCTCTAAGGGAGTCACTGTGAGAGTGGATAATGAGCTTCCCACAGACCGACTTGGGGAGATAGTGACCATGAATTTAAGTGATGTTGAGGCTCGCATCTCAGGCCCGTTTAAAATTATAGATTCTCGGGGTGAAGAAGTCCCTTATCAGATTACATACGATGGAAATGTAATTTTCCCGGTTTCTGTGCAAGCAAATTCTTCCGCCAAATATACTTTAATGAAAGGCGCGCCATCGGCTGTTGACACGGTGTCGGTAGGTTATTACTATGCCGACCGTCAAGACGACATAGCGTGGGAGAATGATAAGGCAGCATATAGAGCATACGGCCCGGGCACTCAGAATAGAGGCGAACGTGTCTATGGCTATGATGTTTTTACGAAGAGTGTGGAATATCCCGTGGTTGACCATCGTTATCAATTAGAACTTGATCCGGCAAACTGGGAACGTCCTAACGCCTTACGGCGCGAAGGTCGCCACCATGAAGCGGACAGTCTTGTTGATTTATTTTCATATCATGTTGACCACGGAAATGGCATGGATGTTTATACCGTAGGCCCGACATTGGGCGGGGGAGCAACTGCATTGATGGTCGATTCTACGCTGATTTATCCATACGCATATAAGGAATATGAGATTCTTGACAATGGTCCTCTTCGGTTTACTCTAAAGATGGTGTATAATCCGTTGACGGTAGAATCAGACAGCGCAGTCATTGAGACTCGGTTAATAACCCTCGATGCAGGTTCACACTTGAACCGTACGGAAATTAAGTACGATGGTTTGACGAATCCGGCTCATCTTGCCTCGGGAATAGTTGTCCATAAGCAAAATCCTGACGGATACTGGTGGAACGAAGACTTCGGATATATAGCCTATGCAGATTCTACTGACAACGTCAACAAAGATAACGGGGTAATATATATAGGTGCATTTGTTCCAGGCGGTTATGGAGAGGCGAGATTACTTGCCATGCCTGAACCCGTAGGGGATGCCTTAGGCCATGTCGTAGCTGAGTCGGCCTACAATCCGGGTGACAATTATGTCTATTACTGGGGCTCCGGATGGAGTAAGGGTGGTGTAGATTCATGCGAAGACTGGAATAACTATATGCAAGACTTTTCTTCCCGGATTCAGGTGCCGCTTATTGTCACTATTGAATGACAAACATAAAAAACAAGTAACTATAAACCAATATATTTAAGATGAAAAAGACTCTATTGACAATTGCTATTGCAATCGCATCTGTGACTGCTGTGGCGCAGACTGACTACGCTCTTATGCGTGCCTGTCATCCCGATGACGTAAAAAATTATGATACAGATCAGCTCCGTAGCCACTTCGTAATGCCGAAAGTTATGGAGCAGGATAAAATAAATCTGACCTATTCGCTTTACGACCGTTTGATTTTCGGAGGAGTGGTTCCGGTAAATAAAACTATGACTTTGGAGACTATTGATCCGTTGAAGTCGGAATATTTTCTTGAGCGTCGCGAACTCGGTGTTATTAACGTTGGTGGTGACGGAGTTGTAAGCGTTGACGGAAAGGATTATGAACTTCACTTTAAAGATGCTCTTTATGTTGGCCGAGGAAATAAGAATGTCACTTTCCGCAGTAAAGATGCGTCTAATCCGGCTAAATTTTACATTAACTCAACTACTGCGCATAAGGAGTATAAGACTCAGCTTGTCACTATCGACGGACGAAAAGGAAGCATTAAGGCCAATTCATTTCATGCGGGAACGATGGAGGAAAGCAACGACCGTATAATAAACCAACTTATTGTCGCTAATGTACTCGAGGAGGGGCCGTGCCAATTGCAGATGGGTCTGACGGAATTGATGCCGGGTAGTGTTTGGAATACAATGCCTGCGCACACACATGACCGTCGAGTTGAGGCTTACTTTTATTTCAACGTTCCCGAAGGGAATGCTATTTGTCATTTAATGGGCGAACCTCAAGAAAATCGTCTTATATGGCTTCACAATGAACAGGCAGTGATGTCTCCCGAATGGTCGATACATGCCGCTGCAGGTACGAGCAATTATATGTTTATCTGGGGTATGGGTGGTGAAAACCTTGATTATGGTGACATGGACAAGGTGTCATACCTTGAAATGCGTTGATTTTGAAGATTATTCCCAATTAATCTAAAAGTTTTATTAAAAGGGGGCTGTGTCAAAATTCAAAAGCTTCTGAAAGAAGCCTAAAATTGGGTAGCTTTCCGG
>CAZIXM010000036.1:0-28342 GCA_964543345.1 uncultured Muribaculum sp.
ATAAAAATCGGCCAAATGCCACAATGAAAATCAGCCAAATGCCACAATAAAAATCAGCCAAATGCCACAATAAAAATCGGCCAAATGCCACAATAAAAATCGGCCAAATGCCACAATGAAATTACTTTTATGCTTGTAATTCAAAATATTATCACTACGCGAATAATCTCAAAAAATTAGCCGATAAGATTGACACGACCAAGATGAATCCCCCCTCTTTCCTCATGGTTCTCACAGGAGTCGGGCAGTACGCCTATCGGCGACCTGACGACGGTGTGCTGATCGTTCCGGTCGGAAGTCTGAAACACTGATACAGATTATCTGCGAGCAAGCATAATAGCGAAGAGCCGGGACAGACAATTGGCCGTATAATGTTATATATTTACGAAATCGCCCGAGGGAGTGCGCTCTATATGGTAATTTTTGCGTAATTTTGTGTCCGATATGAAACGTATACGTAATTTCTGCATCATAGCACACATAGACCACGGCAAGAGCACCCTTGCCGACCGTCTGCTTGAATATACCGACACCATCGCGTCGAAAGATCTTCAAGCACAGGTACTCGACGATATGGAGCTCGAGCGTGAACGCGGTATCACCATCAAGAGCCACGCCATTCAGATGGAATACACTCTTGACGGCGAACGCTATACACTTAACCTGATTGACACTCCCGGACACGTTGACTTCTCTTACGAAGTGTCCCGTTCGATAGCCGCCTGCGAAGGAGCACTTTTAATTGTCGACGCATCGCAAGGAATTCAGGCACAGACCATCTCTAATCTATACATGGCCATTGACAACGACCTTGAGATTATACCCGTCATCAATAAGGTGGATCTTGAAAGCGCCAAGCCCGATGAAGTTGAGGATCAGATAGTAGATCTGCTCGGATGCAAACGCGAAGAGATCATCCGAGCATCCGGAAAGACCGGCATCGGAGTGCCGGAAATACTTAAGGCCATCATCGAACGCATTCCTGCACCGGCCGGTGACCCTGAAGCGCCGTTACAGGCCCTCATTTTCGACTCCGTGTTCAACCCGTTCCGTGGAATAATCGCTTACTACAAGATAGTCAACGGCACCATCCGAAAGAACGACTTCGTGAAGTTTGTATCCACCGGGAAGGAATACCATGCAGACGAAATCGGGGTACTTAAGCTCGACATGTCGCCACGTGAGGAACTTTCGGCGGGAAATGTAGGATACATCATTTCAGGAATCAAGACATCAAAAGAGGTGCGCGTGGGCGACACGATAACCCACGTTCAAAACCCGTGTGACAAAGCCATCGATGGATTTGAGGAAGTAAAGCCCATGGTGTTTGCCGGTGTCTATCCCATAGAGACTGAGGACTTCGAGAATCTCCGCTCCTCGCTCGAAAAACTGCAACTTAACGACGCTTCGCTGACATTCACCCCCGAGTCGTCAATGGCACTCGGATTTGGATTCCGATGCGGATTTCTCGGCTTGCTCCACATGGAGATTATCCAGGAGCGCTTGGGCCGTGAGTTTGATATGGACGTTATCACGACCGTACCAAACGTATCCTACCGCGTCTACGACAAGAAGGGCGAAATGACCGAAGTCCACAATCCATCCGGTCTGCCCGACCCCACTCTGATCGACCATATCGAAGAGCCTTATATCAGGGCTTCAATAATTACCGCCGCTGACTACATCGGCCCGATTATGACACTCTGCCTCGGTAAGCGCGGAGAATTAGTCAAGCAGGAATACATTTCGGGCAATCGAATCGAACTGACGTTTGACCTCCCCTTGGGTGAAATAGTAATCGACTTTTACGACAAGCTGAAGTCAATCTCCAAAGGCTATGCTTCGTTTGACTACCATATCCACGACTTCCGCGAGTCGAAACTTGTCAAGCTCGACATCCTGCTCAACGGCGAGAGCGTCGACGCGCTGAGCACTTTAACGCACGTGGACAATGCCGTAAGCTTTGGCCGACGCATGTGCGAAAAGCTAAAGGAGCTGATTCCCCGCCAACAGTTCGACATTGCCATTCAGGCGGCCATCGGTGCTAAAATCATTGCTCGAGAGACCATCAAGGCCGTCCGAAAGGATGTTACAGCCAAGTGCTACGGAGGTGACATCTCGCGAAAGCGCAAACTGCTCGAAAAGCAGAAGAAAGGCAAGAAGCGCATGAAGCAGATAGGCTCTGTCGAGGTGCCACAAAAAGCCTTCCTCGCAGTGCTTAAGCTCGACTAACAAAATTATATTAATTATTGTTATAGTGATATACCATCCGCAAAACCGGACGGTATATCACTTTTTTTATTCACTATTAGATGTAGAGAATCATGTCAGAGATTCAAGAGGAGAAAGGCGGGTTTCCGCAAAAGGTATATTTTTCGGCAAAACGCGCCATCCGGAGCCATGCTTCGGGAGGCAACGTCCTTATTGCGGCCACAGTATTAGCCATGATTATAGCCAATATCCCCGGAGTCAGCAACCTATACAATGACTTTTGGGAGCAGGAAGTAAGACTTCAAGTGGGTGGCTTCAACATATTCAGCCATGCAGGTCACGCAATGAACATGCTCCAGTTCATCAACGACGCGTTGATGGCCATATTCTTCTTCACTATCGGACTTGAAATAAAGCGCGAGGTGCTTGTGGGCGAGCTAAGTTCATTTAAACAGGCACTTTTGCCTATAATCGCCGCTATTGGAGGTATGATAGTTCCTGTGGCCATCTATATGTCTCTGAGCGCCGGCACCGATTATAGCGGAGGTGCAGCCATTCCGATGGCCACCGATATAGCCTTCTCGCTCGGCATTCTTGCAATGCTCGGCGCAAGAGTGCCCGTATCTCTGAAAATATTCCTCACCACACTTGCTGTTGTCGACGACATCGGAGGCATCATAGTTATCGCCGCATTCTACTCGACAGACATCCACATCGGATTTATACTTATAGCCTTAGGCCTGCTCGCTGTGCTGTTTCTCGGCTCAATACTCCGCATCCAGAGCAAGATATTCTATCTGTTGATCGGAACCGTCGTATGGTATCTGTTCCTTAACTCAGGCATTCATCCTACCATCGCAGGGGTGCTTGTGGCATTCTGCATACCCGCAACGCCTGTATTCGCCCCGAAGAAATATGTGCAGACCATACGCCGGTCAATCGCAAAATTCAATGCCGAAGACGATGAATTACTGTCGCGCCGATCCATCCTCAACAAGGATCAGATGGACTGGCTCAAGCAAATAGAGTCGGCTTCCGACAAAGTGATCTCGCCGCTTCAAGAGCTCGAAGACTCGCTTCACCCGGTGGTAAACTATCTGATAATACCGATTTTCGCCTTTGCCAATGCCGGCATCAGTTTCGCCGGTATGCAACCTGACTCTATCGTGAGCGGCATAAGTCTGGCCATTATCTGCGGCCTCGTGATTGGAAAATTCTTAGGCATATTCATCTTCTCGTGGGCTACAGTCAAGCTTCATCTTGCGCCAATGCCTCAGCACTCCAACTGGAAGATGATGGCTTCAATAGCCGTGCTGGGAGGCATCGGGTTCACCGTATCGCTCTTCATTGCCAATCTGTCGTTTGACGAGATGGGACAGCACGGTCTCGAACTGCTCAACAACGCCAAACTCGGCATTGTTGTCGGATCGCTTATAGCAGGCATCGGAGGCTTCCTGCTACTGCACCACTTCCTGCCAAAAACTCCGTGCGACGAGCCGGAAGACTAATGACACAAACCACAAACTCAGACTATCATGCGACAGATTATAACTCACTTCACCGACGACGACCTTTACAAGTTTACGATGTGTTGCGCCGTAATCGACAACTATCCGCGCACCCGCGTAAGGTATAAATTCATTGACCGCAACGGCACTGCTTATCCTCAAGGGTTTGCCGATGAAGTGCGCCATCAGATAGAATTGCTCGAGAACGTTGTTATAACAGAGGAGGAAATAGCTTTCATGCGCCTGCGGTGCCGCTACATTCCCACCTGGTTTTACAGCTTTCTTAAAGGATTCAGATATGACCACCGGTGGGTCACTGTCAGCCAAGACGAAGAAGGCCATTTAAGCGTAGAGTTTGAGGGTTGCTGGAGCGACACAATCATGCTTGAGGTGAAAGTGCTCGCCATAATCTCAGAGTTATATTATGAAATGACGGGACAAACTTCTGCGCTGGACTATGACAGTTACTATTTGCGGTCGCAGGAAAAAGCACGCAGGCTAATCGAAGCAGGATGCATCTTCAGCGATTTCGGCACACGGCGAAGGGCGTCTTTCAAAGCACAAGACACTGTGGTTAAAGCCATGAAGGAGTGCAACGACAGTTTGTCGGGTCCGGGCAAATTCATCGGCACAAGCAACGTGTACTTCGCGATGAAATACGACCTTACCCCGGTAGGCACTATGGCGCACGAGCTGATCTGCGCTATTGCTGGCATGTACGGACCTCAGATGGCCAATTATCTGGCCATGAAGACATGGTCACAGACATATAGGGGAGCTCTCGGGACTTTCCTGTATGACACTTACGGATGGCGCATCTTCAGCCTTAACTTCTCGGAGGACTATGCCAACATGTTTAAGGGACTGCGCGTAGACAGCGGCGACAATTACAAAGAGCTCGACATGATAGTCGAAAAGTACCGCTCGCTAAATATCGATCCGGCGACCAAACAAATCGTGTTCAGTAACGGACTAAACGTTGAAGAAGCAATAAAAATCAACACTTATGCATCGGGTAAATGCATACCTTCGTTCGGCATAGGCACCCACTTCACAAACGACTTTCCTGGAGTGAAGCCTATGAACATAGTCATAAAACTGATTGCGGTTAAGATTACGGAATCATGGCCATTTTACTGCGACACATGCAAACTCAGCGAAGATGAAGGGAAGTACACCGGCAATCCTGCCACAGTCAAGCGGTTCATGGAAGCCATTCACTTAATCGACTCTTAAGACATCTGTCAGTTATGCTTCTGAGCAATCATTTGATGTATCACGTGGTTCGTCTTTCGGCATTGACATTCGGTTGAATCCGTTGCAAATTTAGATATTTTTAGTAATTTTGCGACTAAAATCCCAACCGAATCCGCGTTTATGGCTAAAATCATAGTCCAAAACACAAACATCACAATCATTTCAGTCAACGGAGATGATTACATATCTTTGACCGACCTCGCTCGCCATAAAAGCGATGAGCCAAATGCCGTTATAGCCAATTGGATGCGAAACCGCAACACAATTGAGTATTTAGGTATTTGGGAGAAACTATATAATCCTAATTTTAAACCCACCGAATTCGAGGGGTTTAGAAGTCAAGCAGGGCTAAATGCCTTCACTCTCTCTCCAAAGAAATGGACAGAAGCGACCCATGCTATCGGAATAATCGCTAAGTCGGGACGCTATGGTGGCACGTACGCACATAAAGACATCGCATTAAAATTCGCAAGTTGGATTTCAGTCGAATTTGAACTATATATTGTAAAAGAATTTCAACGACTAAAGGAAGAAGAACAGAAGCAGATCGGCTGGTCTGCAAAGCGTGAACTATCGAAAATCAATTATCGTATTCATACTGATGCAATCAAGCATAATCTCATTCCCTCTGAAATCACCAAAGCTCAGGCAAGCATCATATATGCCAGCGAAGCGGATGTGTTGAATGTTGCGATGTTTGGTATGACAGCCAAACAATGGCGCGACACCAACCCCAACCTCAAAGGAAACATACGCGATTATGCTTCCATTAACGAGTTAATATGTCTATCGAACATGGAAAATCTCAATGCCGTGTTCATAAAACAGGGAATACCACAATCTGCGCGTTTAATCAAACTCAATCAAATTGCGATTCACCAAATGCAAGTTTTGGAGAGTGGAGAAAACGACCGTAAGCTATTGAAATAACGATTGCCCATGCAACAAACTTTTAGCTTCTTTCAGAAACTAATTAAGATCAGCGTTCGGCCCGCATGGGATTTGTGAGGAAGTCTTGGTAGGCGAGGCGGATTCCGTCTTCGAGTTCCGTGCGGTAAGTCCATCCTAACGCTGTGGCTTTGCTTACGTCAAGGAGTTTGCGCGGAGTCCCGTTGGGCTTTGAAGTATCCCACTTAATTGCCCCGGTATATCCTACCGTCTTAGCTACAAGTTCGGTCAGAGCCTTTATGGTGAGCTCCTTGCCGGTGCCGGCGTTCACAGTCTCATTTCCGGAATAATTGTTCATCAAGAATACGCACAGATTAGCCAAGTCATCGACATAAAGGAATTCACGCAAGGGTGAACCGTCGCCCCAGCAAGTCACTTCGCTCAGTCCCTGCTCCTTGGCTTCATGGAAACGACGTATCAATGCAGGAAGCACGTGAGAGTGAGTCGGATGATAGTTGTCGTTAGGTCCGTAAAGATTAGTTGGCATTACTGATATATAATCAGTTCCGTATTGACGGTTAATAAATTCGCAGTATTTGAGGCCGGATATTTTAGCAAGAGCGTATGCCTCGTTTGTCTTCTCCAACTCGGAGGTTAACAAACAGCTTTCAGGCATTGGTTGAGGAGCCATTCGCGGATAAATGCATGACGACCCAAGAAACTGAAGCTTACGACACCCATTGCGCCATGCGGCATGTATGACGTTCATCTCCAACATCATGTTGTCGTACATGAAATCGGCCAAAGCTGATTGGTTGGCTACAATGCCTCCTACTTTAGCCGCGGCAAGAAACACGTACTCAGGCTTTTCCTGCGCGAAAAAGTCATTTACGGCACGTTGGTCAATCAGATCAAGCTCCTTATGGGTGCGTACAACGATATTGTCATAACCTTGACGCTTAAGCTCACGCACTATCGCCGAACCTACCATTCCGCGATGGCCGGCCACGTAAATCTTGCTGTCCTTTTCCATTTTCGTCACTTTACTATACCCTTTTCCAAATATTCGGCAAGGTTAAGCTTCACCTGCTCTTCGGCACGTTCGGCAGCCACTTTAGCCATGTCGGCATCGACCATAATCTTCACAAGCTGCTCAAATGAAGTTTTTTGCGGATTCCATCCAAGTTCCTTCCGGGCTTTGGTCGGGTCACCCCAAAGATTCACTACGTCAGTCGGACGGTAAAAGTCGGGCGATACCTCGACGAGCACTTTACCTGTAGCGCGGTCGATTCCCTTCTCATTAATCCCCTCTCCTTCAAACTTAAGCTCTATGCCGACGTTGCGGAATGCGAGTTCGCAAAACTCACGCACCGAATGCTGCTCGCCTGTAGCTATCACAAAGTCTTCGGGTTTATCGTTTTGGAGTATCAACCACATGCACTCTACATAATCCTTAGCATACCCCCAGTCGCGTAGCGACGACAAGTTGCCGAGATAAAGTTTGTCTTGTTTGCCCTGTTTTATACGGGCTGCGGCCAGAGTAATCTTGCGGGTAACGAAAGTCTCGCCACGACGTTCGCTTTCATGGTTGAAGAGAATTCCCGAACAACAATACATTCCGTAGGCTTCGCGGTACTCCTTAACAATCCAATATCCATAAAGCTTGGCGACGGCGTACGGGCTGTAGGGATGGAACGGCGTTTGCTCGTTTTGCGGAACCTCTTCGACTTTGCCGTAAAGCTCAGATGTCGATGCCTGGTAAATACGGCAGGTATCAGACAAGCCGCACATTCTTACCGCTTCGAGTATGCGTAGCACACCGGTCGCGTCAATGTTGGCGGTGTATTCAGGAGTGTCAAACGAGACCTGCACATGGCTCTGTGCGGCAAGATTGTAAATTTCATCGGGACGCACCTTGCCTATCACCTGCACAAGCCCCATCGAATCGCCGAGATCGCCGTAATGCAGATGAAAGTTCGCATGGCCTTCAAGATGTGCGATGCGCTCGCGGTAGTCTACCGACGAACGACGTATAATGCCATGAACATCGTAGCCTTTTTCCAACAAGAATTCTGCCAGAAACGAACCGTCCTGGCCGGTAACGCCGGTGATTAATGCCTTCTTCATATCTGTAGCGGGATAATTGTCCGTATTTTTTCACAAAAATACACATTTATCGCCAATCGGCACCCATAAAAGACGCAATAATTACTAAAGATTGTTCGATATACGACCACCTGACATTATCATAGCTACAAGGATAAAAGATATTAGTCGTTATTCGTCTTAATGATTCGCTGGTTGGATGACCCACGGAAAAGAAGCGTAGTGTCGCGAAGCGATTCGACGAACGGGCCGTCGACAACAGCATCAAGATAAGGTAAAATGGCTTTCAGCCGAGAATCGTCGCAGACAGTCTCATAAAGATAGCCGGTATAGCACCAAATCGTGTAGCCTTCGGCCTTTATTGCGCGAGCCAACGGCACTAAAGCGTCGACCTGAAATAGAGGGTCGCCACCGGAGAAAGTCACATTAAAGTCATTCTCGCGTATAATCCGCATGATTTCGTCAACCGACATCTCGCGGCCGCCTTCCGGATCCCATGACTGCGGATTATGGCAACCGGGGCAATGGTGAGAACAACCGGCAAAATAAATGGAAGTGCGGAGCCCCGGCCCATCGACCGAGGTTCCGCCCACTATGTCAAGTACGCGAAGTTTTTGCATCGCTCTTATTTATGCACTACGCGGTCATTAAGTTCGGCCAACTTGGCACTGTTCCACCGGTCGGTAGTGCCGACGAGATAGCCTGTGATTCGCTGGAGCTTGTCAATAGCATGACTGCCACATTTCGGGCAGACATCAAGGCCGTCCTGGGCATCCTCATAGCCACAGTCCATACAGCGGTTGCGATTGTGGTTAACCGAACCATAACCAATGTTGTATTTGTCCATCAAATCAACGATATCGCTTATGGCCTGCGGATTGTGGGTGGCATCGCCGTCGATTTCGACGTAGAAAATATGGCCGCCTCCGGTAAGCTCGTGATATGGAGCCTCGATTTTGGCCTTATGGCGCGGAGAACACTTATAATATACAGGCACATGGTTGGAGTTAGTATAATATGTGCGGTCGGTAACTCCGGGAATTATGCCGAACGTCTTTCGGTCGAGCTTGGTGAATTTACCGGATAGACCCTCGGCGGGAGTGGCAAGAACTGAAAAGTTATGCTGATACTTTTCAGCAAATTCATTCACACGACTACGCATGTGGGAGATGATTTTAAGACCGAGAGCCTGGGCTTCATCAGATTCGCCATGATGCTTTCCGACAAGGGCCACGAGACATTCGGCAAGGCCTATGAAACCAATTCCGAGTGTGCCTTGGTTGATGACCGATTCGATCGTGTCGCCGGGTTTAAGATTCTCGCTGCCGTTCCACAAGCGCGACATAAGCAGGGGGAATTGTTTGACAAGAGCAGTCTTCTGGAAATCAAATCGGTCGCAGAGCTGACGCGCCGTGATGTCAAGCACTTCATCAAGTTTTGAGAAGAACCGACGGATTCGCTCCTCCTTATCGAGATAACCCATACATTCGATGGCTATGCGGACAATGTTGATGGTGGAGAAACTGAGATTGCCACGTCCGATGGAGGTCTTCGGGCCGAAACGGTTCTCAAACACTCGAGTGCGACATCCCATAGTAGCCACTTCATACTCGTAACGTTTTGGGTCGTTGATGTCCCACTTCTCGTGGAAGTTATATGTAGCGTCGAGATTGACGAAATTGGGGAAGAAGCGACGTGCCGTCACTTTACAGGCAAGCTGATACAGGTCGTAGTTTCTGTCACCGGGCAGGTAACTGACACCACGTTTCTTTTTCCAGATTTGAATAGGGAAAATTGCCGTCGCGCCGTTGCCCACGCCTTCGTAAGTTGAGTTAAGTATTTCGCGGATAATGCTTCGACCTTCAGCAGAAGTATCGGTTCCGTAATTAATGGAGCTGAACACCACCTGATTGCCTCCTCTGGAGTGAATGGTGTTCATGTTGTGTATAAACGCCTCCATAGCCTGGTGCACACGACCTACAGTCTTGTTAATGGCGTGTTGCTTTACGCGTTCAATTCCGGTAAGGCCGTCGAGCGGACGCTTGATGTAGTCGTCGACCGGAGCATCATACAGTTCTGAGTAATCTTCGCCATTGAATGCCTCAATGGTCTTCAGCTCTTCGATATAGGAGGAGCGGACGTAGGGGGCAAGATAAAAGTCGAAAGCAGGAATGGCCTGGCCGCCGTGCATCTCGTTCTGCGCTGTCTCCAACGAAATACAGCCGATTATACTTGCTGTCTCGATACGCTTTGCCGGGCGCGACTCGCCGTGGCCGGCAGTAAATCCGTATTTGAGGATTCTATCGAGCGGATGCTGGACACAAGTGAGGCTCTTAGTGGGATAATAGTCCTTATCATGAATGTGGAGATACCCGTTGCGGACGGCCTCGCGGGCTTCGTGCGACAGCAGATAGTCGTCGACAAAGGGCTTCGTCGTTTCGCTGGCAAACTTCATCATCATACCGGCCGGCGAGTCAGTGTTCATATTGGCATTCTCGCGGGTGATGTCGTTGTTTTTTGCCTCGATAATCTCAAGGAACATGTCGCGGGTCTTGGCACGACGAGCAATGCTGCGTTGGTCGCGATATGCGATATAGCGTTTCGCAACCTCCTTTCTGGGGCTCTTCATAAGCTCCATCTCTACACGGTCCTGAATCTGCTCCACAGTCATGCGTTCCTGGCCTGTCATGCTGATCCGGTCGGTAATTTTATGTATTAGCGCCTCATCCTCGCCCATCTCCGTTTGAAGCATGGCTTTGCGAATGGCTGCCTTGATTTTCTCGTCATTATAGCCCACGACGCGCCCGTCGCGTTTAACTACTGTCTGTATCATTTGAGTTGGTTTTGAATATTTAAATGAAGGTGTTTGCAAAAGCATGACAAAGCTACACATAGTTTTTTAAACGAACAAATTATTAACGCATAAAGTTATCTACAATTTTCATTTTGGAAAACTTTTTAGGCTTATAAAAATTTTAAACACCTATCATTTAGGGACTTATAAATATTTTTGGAAAACTTCATCTCCAACATGCGCTGATTAAGTTTTCGATAAGGCAATTTTTAAACCATTTTTACGGCCAAATATTCGCCTAAAATGGCTCGAAGACTTCCAAATGGCCTTTTTATATAATTTTAATACTTTTTTCGCAGAAACCGAAACTAATTCCAATATATAGTGTTATTAAATTGATAGGCTTATTGAATAACTATACTAACCAAAATATAACTAATTTAAATATATATATTATGAATACTGCACCGCTACAAGGTATTAAAGTCATTGACTTTACAGAGGTACAATCAGGCCCGTCATGTACGCAAATGTTGGCATGGCTCGGAGCCGAAGTAATCAAAATCGAACGTCCGGGTGTCGGCGACGCCACACGAAAGGAGCTTCAGTTTGACCCAGACGAACCAAGCTATTACTACCTACAGTTGAACAGCAACAAAAAGTCACTGACTCTCGACGCAAAGACTCCTGACGGCAAGGCCATCCTGACCAAGCTGATTGAAGGCGCCGACATTTTTGTCGAGAATCTACACCCGGGAGCCATGGATAAGTTGGGCTTCAGCTGGGATGCTGTCCATAAACTTAATCCTAAATGTATATATGGAACCATCAAAGGCTTCCCTCTTTCGTCAAAGTACAAGGATCTGAAGGCTTACGAACCTATTGCACAGGTAACCGCAGCAGCAGCTTCAACTACTGGTTGGTTTGACGGCGACTATAATATCCCTACCCAGAGCGGTGCCGCACTGGGAGACTCTAATACAGGTATGCACCTGCTTATAGGACTTCTTGCCGCCTTACAGCAGCGCGAACGCACCGGCGAAGGATGCTACGTATATCAGTCGATGCATAATGCATGTCTTAACCTCTGCCGTATTAAGACCCGTGACCAGCTTACTCTCGATAAGATAGGCTACCTGACCCAATTCCCACAGTACCCTGACGGAAAATTCGGAGACTGCGTGCCCCGTTCCGGAAACACAGAGGGCGGCGGCGTTCTCGGATGGACATATAAATGTAAACCGGCGGGAGGTCTTGATTCTGAAATAGACGCGAACAACTACGTATACATTATCCTTCAGCGTGGCGAAAAAGACTTCAAGCTCGCATGTCAAGGACTCGGCTTCGAAGACTGGCTTACCAATCCTGACTTTGCCACTGCCGACGCACGCGACAAACACAAACAGGAGATTTACAAGAGAATCGGCGCTTGGACAGCCGACAAGACCAAATATGAAGTGGTCGAGATTCTATCAAAGTACGGCGTTCCCGTCGGCCCGGTACTTTCAACCAAGGAAGTTATGAGCGACGAGAGCCTGTATGACGGCAACACACTGGTCAAAATCAACCAGGGAGGCAAAATCGGCGAATATGTTACGGTTGGATGTCCGTTTACGATGAGCAACTTCCAGCCTACATACGAACCGGCTCCTGCACTTGGCGCAGACACAGACGCAGTGTTGAAGAGCATAGGATATACCGACGCTCAGATAGCTGAATTTGCAAAGAACGGAACGACAGAACCACTGCCGGCCGCAACAAAGTAACGGACTTAAAACATTGATATATTATGGCAACTAACACAACACCGTCAGCACCTCACTTTCCCGAGCAGGTGACAGGTATGTACATTCTGGCCCGCGCACTGAAAAATGTGGGCATAGAGAATGTCTACGGACTTGTCGGCATACCTATCACGGAAGCCGGCTACATGGTGCAGGGACAAGGTATACGATTCGTGGGATTCCGCCACGAACAACAGGCCGGAATGGCCGCCGCCACCGAGGGCTTTCTGACTAAGAAACCGGGTGTACTGATGACCGTCTCTTCACTTGGTTTTATGAACGGACTTACGGCCACAGCAAACGCTACCGTCAACTGCTACCCCATGATTCAGATTTCGGGCGCGAGCGACCCCACGATGGTGGACATGAATATGGGCACATACGAACAGCTTGACCAATTCAATACTGCCAAACCGGTTGTAAAAGCGGCTTTCCGATGCAGCAAAGCTGAGGACATTCCAGCGGCTGTGGCACGTGCTTACCGTGCGGCTGTCAGCGGTCGTCCGGGAGGAGTCTACATCGACATGACCACTCCTGCTCTTGGCCAGATTATGAACCGCGAGGATGCCGAAAAGCTTCTCTATACCCCGGTTGACGTATATTCGCCCGTAGCTCCTAACCAAGAGGCCGTGGACCGCGCTGTTGAAATAATTTCTTCGGCCAAGCGTCCGGCTGTGCTTCTCGGAAAGGGTGCAGCTTACGCACAAATCGACGACAAAATCAAGCAACTTATTGAGAAGTATAACATTCCTTATCTGCCTATGTCGATGGCCAAGGGACTTATGCCGGACGACGGTCCGCTTAGTGCTCTGTCGTGCCGTTCTACTATAATGGAGAAGGCTGATGTGGTAATCGTCATAGGCGCACGATTAAACTGGATGCTTTCGTTCGGCAAGGGCAAATGGAATCCCGACATGAAGTTCGTACAGCTCGAAGTAGAACCTCAGGAAATCGATGTCAATGTACCGATCGCCGCTCCGGTGGTTGGCGATATGGGATTGTCGCTCGATGCCATCCTTGGCAAACTCGCATCGGCTAAGATTAGCGCGGATCCCACATGGGTAACTACTCTGCAGGCAGAAGCCAAAGAGAAAAACGCCAAATTCTCGGCCCGTATCGACGGAGCAAAGACTGCTATGCCGATGAACCATTGGACTGCGCTTAGCGCCATCAAGCCAATAATCGAGGCCAATAAGGACATAATTCTCGTCAACGAAGGCGCAAATACCCTTGACGACACGCGCGACGCTGTAAATATGAGCGTTCCGCGTCATCGAATCGACTGTGCCACTTGGGCCATCATGGGTATGGGTATTGGTTCGGCAATCGGAGCCGCGGTAGCTACCGGCAAGAGCGTGGTGGCTATCGAAGGCGACAGCGCGTTCGGATTCTCAGGTATGGACTTCAGTACTATCTGCCGCTTCAAACTGCCGGTAACTGTCGTGATATTCAATAACGGCGGTATCTATAACGGCATCGGAGTTCCGATGGACAAGACCACCGATCCGGCACCTACAACCCTCGACATAAATGCCCGTTACGACAAACTCGGGGATGCATTCGGAGCACAGACATACTACGTCACTACTCCCGACGAACTGTCAAAAGCACTCACTGAATCAATCGCTTCCAAGAAGCCTTGCCTTATCGACGTACAATTAGGCGCCGATTCAGGAAAAGAGAGCGGACATATAGGCTACCTGAACCCCGCATCACTTCAGGACATTACAGTATAAATCTAAAATTTCGTAAATTATGGTACACATATTCCTATATGCCATTATCCCGATCATCGTAGTTATGCTTGCGGGATATATCTCCGGTAAGAAAGGGATGTTTACCGGGGCAGATGCCAAGGCATTCAATAAAGTTGTGCTCGACTTCGCATTGCCGGCCGCTTTGTTCGTGTCCATCGTCGATGCCGACCGAGAAATGCTTGTCCGCGACATAAAGTTGACGCTTATATCGCTTATAGTGATGATGGCATGTTTCATGCTCGTCTATTATATCTATAAATACTGCTTTAAGCAGAATACGGGTGCCGATGCCGCAATTATGGCATTAATCAGCGGTTCTCCGACAATTGGATTCCTCGGCTTTGCAGTTTTGGAGCCGATCTTCGGCACAACGCCTTACGTTGCCCTCGTGGTGGCCATTGTAGGAATTGTGGTAAACGCCGTCGGTATACCTGTAGGATTGTCACTTCTTAACGCCAGCAACGAGAAGCTTCATCCGGTGGCAGCGGGTCAGAAGCGTCCGAGCGCATGGCAACCGGTAATCCACGCATTGGAGCAGCCGGTGGCCTGGGCACCAATATTGGCCGTAATTTGGGTTATTGTTGGAATACCCTGGCCGAAATGGGCAAGTCCTTCATTCGACTTGATTAAGGGAGCCAATGCATCAATGGCAGTGTTTGCGGCAGGTGTAACCCTCTCGGCCGTAAAAATCACCATCAATTGGCAGGCTATCCTCGGATGTATCCTTAAGCTTATAGTGATGCCTGCGGCACTTCTGATAGTTGGTATGATATTCCACATGGATCCGCTTAACTTGAAGATGCTCGTTGTGGCCGGCGCACTTCCACCGGCATTCTCCGGAGTAATCATTGCGAGCCAATACGATACTTACGAAGCGACAGGAACCTCGTCGCTGGCACTTAGTGTCATTCTGTTCATCGGATTCTGTCCGCTTTGGATATGGATAACAGATCTGGCTCTTAAAATGGCATAGCGTTCCTTTTTTTCATAAACACGCCAAGCCGGTGTGTCAAAATTCAAAAGCTTCTGAAAGAAGCCCAAAATTGGGTAGCCGGGTAAAGAGACCGTTAGGTCGATTTGCCCGGAGATCCGATAACGAGAGTGCATAATCTGTAAAGATTTGACAATTAGAATATTGAAATATTAAATCTTTGCAGATTTTTATTTCTGTTTCAAACATTAAACCGGAGATAGGCGCTACGCGCCAATCCCCGGCTATACAATTTTTTTGCATCTTTCAGATGCGATAATTCTATTTTGACACACCGTCTTGCTATATCTTGGAGCCGTTTCCCACTATAGCGATTTTGCGACGGTAGCGATTTTTGAGAAGGGGGCATCTTTGAGAAGTACTCGGCCATGTCCATCGAGGAGATATAGAACCGGCATCTCGGGGAAACTGTATATGTCGGACTCAGACAAATCAGCAAAAGCGTCGCTCCAACCGGAAGGTATTTTTGCGGGAACATCTTTGCTGTCCCAGACCTCTTCTTCGCCAAACGGGTAGACGGCTATCATATTAAGCTTGGCAGACTCTATCAAAGCAGACAGTGCTGAATCTGACTTAATTTCAGCAATTGTCTCAGCGCAATGATCGCAGTCAGGGTCGTAGAACATCAGTATTGTCGGCCGCCCTGCGGAAAACTTATGCATATCCACTGTCGAGCCGTCGCGTAGACGCATTGTAAAGTCGGCTGACATTGTGCCTACTCTGTTGCGCATTGCCTCATCCAGAAGATATTTGGGGCGTATGCGTTCAGCATCAGACAATACGGTAGATTTGACAGCCTCCTCGGCAAATGGGATGAACAACTCTTCGTCGCGCATAGGCGAGCCGGGTTCATACAGATAATGTTCGGCAAGTTCAACGACAAGGCTGAAAGACTGTTTATCGGCCGAAGCCCTACTCATAATGTTCTCCACAGCTATTTGCCTGCCCTCGGCTGAAGCATGTGGCATTACAGAAAAGAAGTTGACAAGATTCTGCTCCATGAACTCACGGTTATTGCTTTTAGCGCCGTCAGAAAAATCCATTGAATCCCAAAAGTGGAGAAGTATGTAGTCGGCGCGGCTTACAGGGTCGGTCATTCCATCGGGAAGTACCGGCAGAGGGAGTTCATCAACGGCAACGGGTGCTGACATCGAAGAAGCATGAACCGATGGACTTGTTACGACCCATGCCGCGGTAATTATCATTATCTTAAAAAGAAAACGTCTCATAAGCAATACTTTTTATATTTTGTGGTAAATCATACCTCTCTTGACAGCACCATCATTGACTTGTTTCCGTCAAGAAGAGTGGTGCCCATCAGTCGGAAGTCTCCACCATCTTTGACTCTTAGTTTGTCACGAAGTTTATCTGCTGTCCAACCAAAATTTCTGACGGCGACATTTATTTTGGGATATTGACGAGCAAAACGCTTAATTTCAGAGGATGAAAAAGGCAATATTCGGTCGATATGCCAACAGTCGCCGGGAAAACCATCTACTTTCTTATCGGAATAGTAAATATGAGAGTTAGGATGAAGCATGTTAATGCCAAATCGCGCCGACAAGACACGCCAAGGTGCCGCTTTCATAGTCACTTCAGACGGTTCATACAGATAACCTCCTGCCTGCGGCAACGCAAAAGTCGGCTGACTACTCTTCTCCTCTTCGACCGTAAAAGCAAACTGATATGTTGGAGTCCAAATATGAATAATCGGTGATATCTCGTTGACCTTATCCCGACTTACCACCGCGACAAGTTCTCGGCACTCGGTATTGGTACCTACGACATACAGCGCGGTTATCCCGGGAAGTTCACGCGAGGTTTGGGTCAAATCGAGCATGGGGGACGCTTTTACAATAAGGAGCGGAGAGGCTTTGAATATTTCGGGGAGCAAACTGACCACATTAGGACGGCAATCTGACAGGCTGAACAGACGTTGCCCATTATCGCCTCGACGTGCAGGATCAATAAACACGGCATCATATTGATCGGATGTCTGCTGAATGTAGTCGGAACAATCGCCACATAAGGCAGTTACTTTATCGGACAGTCCAAGAATACCGACATTATATTCCAACGCGTCCGATACACGTTCATCTATTTCCACGGACACCACCCGGCAGATGCGGGACAGATGTATAGCATCAATTCCCAAGCCTGAAGTCATATCAAGCACTTTAGCTCCTTTGGGAAAAAGCGACACATGGAAGTCGGCAAGAGCGTCTGATGTTGACTGTTCGGCAGAGAGAAGTGTCGGAAAGAAAAAGCGGGGATACTTTAATTCGTCAGGCAACTTTTTAGCAGTTCTGCGCCGACATTCAATTTGCATTATGGCATCGTCAATCCATGGATACTTTCCGGCCCAACGAAGCCGGAGTTCGTATGGATTTTCATTAATATGCTCATGCACCCATGTCCAAAAGTCTTCACCGTATTCCATAACTAACGCGATTCATGTCTAATTAATAGATAGTCAAATCTTTACCAGATTCAGCTATAAAGACATATTTAGCCGGAGATTGTCACTTACGCTCCAATCCCCGGCTAAACATTTGGTGCATCTTTCAGATGCTATAACTCCATTCTTAAAATTAGCCCTGAACAGCAGCTACTCCAGGGAGCACCTTGCCTTCAATAGCCTCGAGGAGGGCACCACCACCGGTCGAAACGTAAGAAACCTGGTCGGCCAATCCGAACTTGTTGACGCAGGCAACAGAGTCGCCACCACCCACAAGAGAGAATGCGCCATTGTCAGTGGCTTTAACAATAGCCTCTGCTATGGCACGGCTACCGGCAGTGAAGTTGTCAAACTCAAATACTCCGGCAGGACCGTTCCAAAGGATTGTCTTAGAGGGAACAATAGCTTCAGCGAAAGCTTTGCGGGTTTCGGGGCCTGCATCAAGACCTTCCCAACCGTCGGGTATGTCGTTGCTGGGACAAACAATAGTCTTGGCATCGTTGCTGAACGAGTCGGCCGCAACACAGTCAGTGCCAAGAATAAGGTTAACACCTTTTTCTTTAGCTTTCTTTATGATGTCGAGAGCAAGGTCGAGTTTGTCGTCTTCAACGATTGAATTACCGATCTTGCCGCCCTGAGCCTTGGCAAAAGTATAAGTCATACCGCCACAAAGGATCAGATTGTCGACCTTGTCCATAAGATTTTCAATAATACCGATCTTGGTAGAAACTTTCGAGCCACCCATAATGGCGGTGAAAGGACGCTTGATATCTTTTAGGATATTGTCAACAGCCTGCACTTCCTTCTCCATTAGATAGCCGAGCATTTTGTTGTCGGCATCGAAGTAGTCAGCAATGACTGCAGTGGAAGCATGTTTGCGGTGAGCCGTACCGAAAGCGTCGTTAACATATACGTCAGCGTAGCTTGCAAGCTTCTTGGCAAATTCCTTCTGGCGTGCCTTCATCTCCTTTTTGGCTTCGTCGTATGCGGGGTCGGTCTTTTCAATACCTACGGGCTTACCCTCTTCTTCAGGATAGAAACGCAGGTTTTCGAGCAGAAGCACTTCGCCGGGCTTAAGGTTAGCTGCAGCTTCAGAGGCATCAGCACAGTCAGGGGCGAACTTAACGTCGCGACCGAGAGCCTTAGCTACGTCGTCCTTAATCTGAGCCAAAGAAAATTTAGGATTAACTTTGCCCTTGGGCTTACCCATGTGCGACATGATAATCAAGCTGCCGCCATCTTCGAGAATCTTCTTCAAAGTGGGGAGAGCGCCACGGATACGGGTATCGTCGGTAATCTTACCGTTTTCATCCAAAGGCACATTGAAGTCCACGCGGACAATTGCCTTCTTACCTGCAAAGTTGTAATTGTCGATTTTCATTGTTGGATATGTTTTTAGTTTGTACTTTGATTTTTGGCGTTTGTTAATTTTCAAATTCTTGATATTGCAAAATTAATGAGATATTTCTTTAATAGCAAATTAAAAATTCTTGTTTTTTGTTGTCATTAATCTAAAACGCCGTCATGCGGAACAATTATCGGAGCAACGAAGCCATCTGGTCACGCAATTTTTTGGCCTCACGACCTGCCGCTTCGGCAAAATCTTCTCCACTTGAGGCGTAAATGATGCCCCGTGAAGAATTGACCAACAGACCGCAATCGTCAATCATGCCGTATTTAGCCACCTCTTCCAGACTTCCACCCTGCGCTCCGACTCCGGGGACAAGCAAAAAACTGTCAGGAGCCACTGCACGGATGTCCTTAAACATCTCACCTTGAGTGGCACCGACAACATACATCATCTCTTCGGGGCCGGCCCAAGTCTGTGACTTAGTAATGACATTCTCAAACAGACGCATTCCATCGGCGTCTTTCATAAATTGGAAGTCATGACTACCTTTATTTGAAGTCAACGCCAACAAAATCACCCATTTCCCATCGTAACCAAGAAAAGGTGTCACGCTATCCTCACCCATATAAGGAGCCACCGTTACTGCATCCACATCAAGATGCTCGAAAAAACTTCTTGCATATAATTTAGACGTGTTTCCAATGTCGCCACGCTTGGCATCCGCAATTATAAACTGGTCGGGATAGTTCTCTTTTAGGTATCTCACTGTCTTTTCGAGCGCTACCCAACCTTCGACACCAAGGCTCTCGTAAAATGCTAAATTCGGCTTATATGCCACGCAATACGGAGCAGTAGCATCGATTATGGCCTTGTTGAATGCAAAAATCGGACTTTCTTCGGCGAGCAAATGCTGCGGAATCTTTTTAATGTCAGTGTCCAACCCGACACAAAGGAACGAACCTTTGCGCTTTATGTTGTCGACTAATTCTTTACGTTTCATACCAACTATATAATTTAATTTTGTCAATTCTTAAAATAATATAGGGAAAACATCCTCTTTATTACGGCCCAACTTTCGACCTTTCAAATCATCGATTCTTACCGTCGCTCCGAAAGTATCAAAGTTGCTTTGAAATTCGTCAATTCTGCTTCCCCAATATATTAGACAGCACGCCATCGGAGCACCTTTACCCTCATCTCGCCCTTCGACCAAAAAACGTAGCCTAGTGTCGTATAAGAAGCATATAGCATCTGCTTCTCCAAAAATATACTTCTTCCAATGAGAAGTATTCGGTGCTACTGGAATTAACGCGACAATTTCGGACCCATATTCTCGATAAGCCTCAACACATTTAGCTAACCAATTTTTTATAGATGTTCCTCGATATCGGTCTAACCCATAAGGAGGATTCACATATATCGTAGTAAAATTCCACGATTCATCCAATCCGTCCATATCGGGCAAACGATATTCTGTCTGTGCCTGCACTATAGAATATTCGTTTGAACATGGATCTAAAGAAATGACTCCACCAAAGAATTTACGTATCGAATCAACGTATTTCTTCGGAGTGCACCAACTCTGACTTGTTGTGTTTACTCTTCGACCAGCTGTCATATCCGTACCTTAAAGATTTTTAGAAGTTGTAATTTTATTGAGCCAATATCCATATTCGCAGGAGAAATGATATTGAACCAATTCTCTATTTTGTCTATATTCTCCGAAAAATAACAGCACAATGCATTGTGGGCATCTAATGAAATATTAGATTTCGTGAATCTATTCCGCTTTTTGCCTTCTGCATAACTCGATAAAAACGCCTCGCGAATAGGTATATATTTTTCGTGAGGATACAAAACGGTATCCGTAATAAATTGCGCCAGACCTTCATCTGTTAAAAACAGAAGCCTATCGTATGATTGAGCTAATACTTTAAGTTCTTTATTCATATCTTGGGAAGTAAACCAGTTTCCATGGTTACTAACAATCCCAAATGTCAAAACAATGTCCTGTCCACACATAACTTCAAGCTGTTTTTCAAGCAGCTCCTCGTATGGGGCTATTATATGCTTATTGTCATAAAAATAAATTCCTAACAGCTCACCTTTTTCGTTGCGGACTTTCTGTAGAGGAGACGATTTTATTGCCACGTATGCACCTTGCTTAGCCTTTTCAATCGTCTGTGGGCCTTTCTTTTGCCCCTCTTCCACACCGACACGCTTACACTCAAACATTGCTGACGCTTTTTTCCTCAATGTAGACACTTCTATCTTATCGTTCGTCAAATTAGCAATAATCAAAGAAGAATCGTCAAACCCTACATTAAACGCATTTCTTAAAATCCCCGACGAGGAAACTAAACTTCCGGTCTTAATACATTCTATTTCAAGTTGAGCTGCTTGAAGTATTTTACGAGAAGTTATGGGAAGATCAAAATCATTCTTTATTATATTTAATGATTCTATTTTATGAAGCGTAAACTCTACATTATGAGTTATATCTACATTCCCATATTCAGGCAGTTTTGTTTCTATTGCAATATTTGGACCGAGCCCCCATTCTTTCAACAAATAAAACGTGATAATTTCCACAATTGTCCCTAAAGCCCGTCCAGCAGCCTTTTTGGAATCATTAACATGGGCAAATACCGTATTGGCAAGAGAACGTTGAAGTGCATCAATTGATTGATATGACATGTCAAAAGGGGATTAGAGTTCGGAGGCTTTGAGTTTCTCGGCATTTTCGGCGACAATCAGGTGGTCTATGCAGTCCTGGATATCGCCGTCCATGAAGGCCGACAGATTATAAATGGTGTAATTTATGCGATGGTCGGTGATTCGTCCCTGGGGATAATTATACGTACGGATTTTCGCCGAACGGTCGCCAGTCGATACCATAGTCTTGCGTCGAGACGCGATATCGTCGAGATACTTTTGGTGTTCTTTATCGTAGATGAAAGTACGCAGCCGGCTTAAAGCACGTTCTTTATTCTTCGGCTGGTCGCGCGTCTCCGTACATTCAATCAGAATCTCTTCGGTCACGCCGGTATTAGGATTACGCCACATATAGCGCAAACGCACTCCAGACTCAACTTTGTTAACATTCTGACCGCCAGCACCACCACTTCGGAAAGTGTCCCACTTAATCTCTCCTTCATTAATTTCCACATCAAACTCTTCGGCTTCGGGCAATACGGCAACCGTGGCCGCCGATGTATGAACACGCCCCTGCGTCTCAGTAGCCGGTACACGTTGTACACGGTGAACTCCGCTTTCGTATTTAAGGATACCATAAACGCCCTCGCCGGTAACTGAGAACACGACTTCTTTAAATCCGCCTGCGGTGCCCTCATTGAAACTGGTCACTGCAACAGTCCAACCTTTCGACTCGCAATATTTGGTGTACATTTTGAATAAGTCGCCGGCAAAAATAGCGGCTTCGTCGCCACCTGTGCCCCCACGGATTTCCACAATGGCATTTTTCCCGTCCTCAGGATCGGCCGGTATGAGCATCAGTTTAATCTGCTCCTCCATTTCAGGCATTTTCGCTGTGGCTTCGTCAAGTTCTTCCTTAGCCATGGCGCGGAGTTCGTCGTCGCTCTCGGTCTCAAGCACTTCGCGGGCTTCAGCAACATTATCAATGAGCGTCTTATATGCCCGGGTAGCCTTAGTAAGCTTCTCAAGATCCTTATATTCCTTAGTAAGACGCACATAGCGCTTCATGTCGGCAATCACCGCCGGGTCTGTAATCAATGTACTTACCTCTTCAAACCGTGATTCAATTCCGTCAAGGCGCGATAAGAGTGAATTTTCTGCCATATCAAATGCCGTATGTTTATGTGGAAAGACGTTATTTACCGCGAAGTTACAAAATTCCTGCCACAATTCGAGGGAAATGTGTAAATTTGCAGTCAATTATGGAATTTGAACTACAGGCCACCGATACCTCAAGTAATGCGCGCGCCGGTCTGATAACGACCGACCACGGCACAATCCGTACCCCCATCTTTATGCCGGTAGGCACGGTAGGGAGTGTAAAGGCTGTGCATATCCGCGAACTTAAGGATGACATAAAGGCACAAATCATACTTGGCAATACATATCATCTATACCTGCGTCCGGGAACCGAAATACTCCAAAAAGCAGGAGGGCTGCACAAGTTCAATGGCTGGGATCGCCCGATATTGACCGACAGCGGCGGGTTTCAGGTGTTTTCGCTTTCCGCCAACCGCAAACTCAAGGAGGAAGGAGCTTATTTCCGCAGCCATATCGACGGGTCTAAGCATCTATTCACTCCTGAAGGGGTGGTCGACATACAGCGCGTCATAGGCGCCGACATTATGATGGCTCTTGACGAATGTCCGTCGGGCAAAGCCGACTATGATTATGCAAAACAATCCCTCGGATTGACAATGCGCTGGCTGAAACGTGGATGGAAAAGGTATAACGAAACTGAAGGACTTTACGGCTACCGACAGACCTTCTTCCCTATCGTTCAAGGATGCACATATACCGATCTTCGGCGCCAAGCGGCGATGGAAGTGGCGGAATTAGGAGCTGAAGGAAACGCCATCGGCGGCCTGGCCGTAGGCGAGCCGGCAGAAGTGATGTATGACATGATAGATGTGGTTAACGAGATTCTGCCTAAAGACCGGCCCCGCTATCTGATGGGAGTAGGAACTCCGGCCAACATTCTTGAAGCAATCGAGCGAGGAGTCGACATGATGGACTGCGTTATGCCCACCCGCAACGGCCGCAACGGAATGCTGTTTACCTCCCACGGCATAATGAACATGCGCAACAAAAAGTGGGCGGATGACTTTTCGCCACTTCAGGAGGACGGCCCGAGTTTCGTCGACAGGGCGTACACCAAGGCATACGTCAGACACTTGTTCGTTGCTCAAGAGATACTGGCCATGCAGATAGCATCCATCCATAACCTTGCATTTTATCTATGGCTCGTTGATGAAGCGCGCCGGCATATCCTTGCAGGCGACTTCAAGCCGTGGAAAGAAGATATGGTCGAAAGGGTCACACGCCGACTTTAACCGCCTAAAGCCTGCCTGAAAGATAAATATTAAACTGGAGACAATGTTCAAAAGAATCGACATATATATCATTAAGAAGTTTCTCGGAACTTACTTCTTCGCCATCTTGCTGATATTAGCCATCACCGTGATGTTTGATGTCAACGAGAAGCTCGATTCTTTCCTAAAAGCACCGTTGAAGGCGACGATCTTCGACTACTTTATGAACTTTCTCCCCTACTTTGCAAACCAGTTCAGTCCGCTTTTCACTTTCATTGCGTGTATCTTCTTTACATCGAAACTTGCCGACAATTCAGAAATCATAGCGATGCTGTCGTCGGGCATCAGCTTCCGTCGCTTAATGCGCCCATATATGGTGTCAGCGGCGGTTATAGCAGCGTTGACTTGGGTGTTAAGCGCATACATAATTCCGCCGGCCAACGTCAAACGAATCGAATACACTAACACGTATGTAAAAAATAAACGCGTGGACTATGGCAACAACATTCAGCTTATGGTGTCACCCGGCGTAATAGCCTACATGAGCCGCTACGACAACACGACCAAGACCGGCTACAGATTCTCGCTGGACAAATTCGAGGGTAAAAAACTTGTATCACGACTGACCGCCAATACGGTGAAGTGGGACTCACTGTACCAGTGGACAGTCCGTGATTATATGATTCGCGACATCGAAGGCATGGAGGAGCAGATCAGAAAGGGTAATAAGCTCGACACGATAATCCCGGTAGAACCGCGTGACTTCTTAATATCGTCGTCAGATCAAGAAACCATGACATCGCCAGAACTTAATGAATATATCACCAGGCAGAAGTCTCGCGGGGTAGCCAATATAGAGGCTTTTGAAATCGAGAAAGAGAAGCGCATAGCCATGTGTGCCGCCGCATTTATCCTGACTGTGATAGGCATGTCACTTTCATCAAAGAAGGTCAAGGGAGGAATGGGCATCAACATCGGAATCGGACTTGTCTTGAGTTTCAGCTATATATTATTTATGACCGTGACATCGACCTTCGCGGTGTCGGGCTACACGTCACCGTTAGTGGCCATGTGGATTCCAAACTTTATATACACAATAATAGCCGTTGTTCTGTACTATCGACGCTCTCACGCCGGATAAGAGTTAACAAATGTTACACCACTGGCTTTGTGTGCATTAACCCTACGACAAAACGCTCGGGAAGTTTGTTTCTATAATATAAGTGATAAAGCTTGTTCTACAACAGGCTCTAAATGATAGAAACTATGAATGTACCATTGATTACGTGGATTTGCATCGTTGCAGTTTTCATCCTTGCGTTGGTTTTAAGGATGCGCTCTACAGGATGCGGACATTCTCGCCGACAACCGTCCATACACCACCATAGAATAATTGAAGTCGGCAACGAATGGGAAGAAATTTATGTACCGGGTGACAAACGCATAAGTGACGACTACGACTATGACGACTACGACGACTAAACCAACCGTCAGAGAGGTGGCCGGATTTTTGTCGGAATATGCTGTGATGCTGTTTGGGAGCGGAGCCACGTGCATTCGCATGGAAAAGAACATGCACCGTATAGCCCGTTCACAAGGCATGGAGGCGGCCTTCAGCATTCTTCCCCGACATATACATCTAACCGTATGCGGCGACTGCGACACGGTTACGTCGGTTGTCGCTATTCGGGAACTGCCAATAAGCTTTGCAAAAATAGCCTTGTTGAGCAAATTGAGCTGGCAAATGGCTGACCGACATTACGACTTTCGCCAGGCCGTAAAGGTTATGGCTAAAATAGGACAAACCGCCGGGCCAAATCCTTGGGTGCTTTTGTTACTTGTCTCGTTGGCTAATGCGTCTTTCTGCCGACTGTTCGGTGGCGACTTGGTGGCAATGGTGGTTGTGTTTGGCGCCACGTTTGCCGGATATATGGTAAAACAGCTGCTGATGGATCGCCGTGTCGACTTCAGGCTGACAGCCATAATATGTTCATTTATTTCGGTCGTCATTGCGTCGACCGACTCTATGTTCTCACTTGGAACCACCCCTGAGATAGCAGTGGGCACGAGCGTGCTGTATTTGGTTCCCGGCATACCGTTTATCAACTCGTTTTGCGACATGATTGACCGGCACTACTTATGTTCGTTCGGCAGGATGATGAATGCCGTGGTTATATCATGCTGCCTGTCACTTGGGCTGTGCACTGGGATGCTTCTTATGAATTTAGGTATGTTTTGACATAAAATAACGTTCTCTGCATTATGCTTTCTAAATTTATTCAAGACGCACTGTTTGCCGCCATTGCCGCCATTGGATTCTCTGCCATAAGTAATCCGCCGCGCAGAGCATATCTATATTGCGCGGCCATTGCGGCCATTGGACATTCGTTGCGCTTCATTTTGATCGGATGTGCCGGATGGCACATAGTGACGGCCTCAGCCACGGTATCTCTTCTTATTGGAGTATTGGCCGTGCTGATTTCGCCTAAGACCCGCATTCCGGCAGAGACTTACCTATATCCGTCGTTGTTACCGATGATTCCCGGAATCTATGCCTATAAGACGTTCGGTGCACTGGTTATGTGCCTCTATCATGCCTCTGAAGACTCATTTCTTCACTATTTCTACTTATTTGCCTACAATGGCATAACATGCTTCTTTATCCTTTTGGCTATGGTAGTCGGAGCCACAGTCCCTATGTTTTTGCTTCCTAAAATTTCATTTCAGGCCACTCGACAAAAATCTGGCAAGTAACATCATCGATGTGAATTTCATAATTTGTAAATCACTGAACAAAAGTACTAAAAATATTTCGTTCGGCAAGTTGAGGCAATTTCGTTCGGCAATTTGAGGCATTTCCAATTGTCACAAAAAAAATGGAGCGTAACATCTCGTGCTACACTCCATTTTATTATCGTTTGTATTTAAGAACTACTTCACTTCCTCGAAGTCGACGTCGGTTACATGATCGTCGTGTGGAGCTGAACCTCCGGCTCCCGGCTGGGCACCGGCACCAGGTTGCTGTGCTCCGGCCTGTGCCTGCTGAGCATTGAGGATGTCCTGCTGAACTTCACCGAACAACTTCTGTATCTTTTCGATAGCGGGGTCGATAGCGGCAACGTTCTGAGCCTTGTGGGCATCTTCAAGATCCTTAATAGCGGCTTCGAGAGCAGATTTCTTGTCGGCCGGGATTGCTGCGCCAAATTCTTCAAGTTGCTTCTTTGACTGGAATACAACAGTGTCGGCCTTGTTAAGAGTATCAACACGCTGTTTTTCAGCTTCGTCAGCGGCGGCGTTAGCGGCGGCCTCGTCCTTCATTCGCTTAATCTCAGCGTCAGTAAGACCAGAAGAAGCTTCTATACGTATGCTCTGCTCCTTGCCAGTAGCCTTATCCTTTGCGGAAACGTTAAGGATACCGTTGGCATCGATTTCAAATGTCACTTCAATTTGTGGGACACCACGCGGAGCGGGTGCGATTCCATCGAGGTGGAACTTACCAAGAGTCTTGTCATCCTTAGCCATCGGTCGCTCGCCCTGGAGAACGTGTATTTCTACAGAAGGCTGGTTGTCGACGGCAGTAGAGAATGTCTCACTCTTACGGGTAGGTATTGTAGTGTTGGCTTCAATCAGCTTAGTCATCACGCCACCGAGAGTCTCGATTCCGACTGACAGAGGCACAACGTCAAGCAGAAGCACATCTTTAACATCGCCAGAGAGGACACCACCTTGAATGGCGGCACCGACTGCAACAACTTCGTCAGGGTTAACGCCTTTTGACGGGGTCTTGCCGAAGAACTTCTGTACTATGGCCTGGATTGCAGGTATACGAGTAGAACCACCCACAAGAATTACTTCGTCAATGTCAGAAGCCTTAAGACCGGCATCTGCAAGAGCCTGTTCGCACGGCTTAACAGTTGCCTGAATAAGCTTGTCGGCAAGCTGTTCGAATGTTGCACGGGTCAGTGTCTTTACCAAGTGGCGTGGAACACCGTCGACCGGCATTATATAAGGAAGGTTGATTTCGGTAGTAGTAGAACTTGACAGTTCGATTTTGGCCTTTTCGGCAGCTTCCTTAAGACGCTGAAGCGCCATCGAGTCCTTGCGGAGGTCTACGCCATATTCTTTCTGGAAGTCGTCGGCAAGCCAGTCGATGATGACATGGTCGAAGTCGTCACCGCCAAGGTGAGTATCACCGTTGGTTGACTTCACT
>CAZIXM010000037.1:0-26365 GCA_964543345.1 uncultured Muribaculum sp.
CCCGTTGGGGCGCTCCCGAAAAGCGAGTGCAAAGGTAGCGACTTTTTATTTACCCACAAAATTTTTCGGAAACTTTTTTTTCAAAAATCTTCCGAAACCTCCCTAATCAAGAAAATTTCAGTGGGAAAATGGTCTGAATAGCCATTAAGGAACTCCTTACCGGAGAAAGTTCTATGTGGATAATTATGATATTTCCCACCTTTTGTTCTCAAAAACTCATGATTATGCACTGTTGCTTTCCAATATTGCACGCCATAGGGTGTACCTTCGAGAAGATTCCCAGACACTACGATTTGGTCAAACAGATTCCACTGCCCCTTATAGCAAAGCGTTCCCACTCCATTGTCAAGAATCCACCAAAACGGATTATAAAAACAATCGTCATTGACTTGCTCACGGTCTCTAACCGCTCCAAAGGCCACAGCACATGACTTGTCCTGCGGGTCATCATTAAGGTCACCCATCATAACGACACCCTGACCGGGATTGACAGCCAACAGCGAATCGGCGATATGCTTAGACAATCGACCAGCCGCTTCACGCAAATAGCTCGATTGAGCCTGGCCTCCAAGACGAGACGGCCAATGGTTCACGATGAAACTCATCGGAGCGTCGAGCATCAAGCCTGACACACACAATTGGTCACGAGTCAAGAAATCCGGCTCATCTGGAATGACAAGTCTATGGTTATTGACATTTTCCACCTGAAAATACAACGGGTTATACAACAGACCGACATCAATCCCCCTGCGGTCGGGCGAATCATGATGCACAATTTGCAGATTCCATGCTTCTTTCCCTTCCGACACCAGCAATTCGTCTACACGCTTCACAAGATCTTCAACCACACCTCGGTTTTCAACTTCACTGATGCCGATTATTCCGGGACCGTACGGAGTCTCAGGCGTAGCCATTGCAACTATCGCACGAGCCAAATTTGACAATTTCTTATTATATTTTTCAGTATTCCACATACGAGCACCCTCCGGCGAGAATTCAAGATCGTATTTACCATTATTATTAATGGTGTCGAAAAGATTCTCGAGATTATAAAATGCCACTCCGACCACCAGACACTTCTTCTCGGAAGAAGCTCCGTTATCGTCAACACCGGCACTCGTCAACACTGCCGTCATCAACGCCAGTAAAGGCAATAAAAACAATTTTCGCATAGCTGAATTATCTATAATGCAATAACACAATATTGGTTAACTGCGTAAAATTAGTCATTATCTTTGTGACACGACAAATTATTATCCAAAAAAATCGTAATTTTGCCAAATACATAAAAACGACAATGAATATCACCATCATCAACGGGCCTAACCTGAACCTACTCGGAATCAGGGAACCTGGCATATATGGCAGCGACAGCTTTGAGTCGGTGCTTAAAGGTTTGAGACAGAAATATCCGGCCGATAACATCGAATATTTTCAAAGCAATCACGAGGGCGACATAATAGACCGCCTACAAAACGACGGCTTTGGCGACCATGACGGCATCATACTGAACGCAGGTGCATTCACACATACTTCACTCGCCATCGCCGACTGTATCGCAGCCATAAAGACCCCCGTAATAGAGGTCCATATATCTAATGTACACGCGCGAGAAGATTTCCGCCATCATTCAATGCTGTCAAGGGTATGCAAAGGTATCATTATCGGATTCGGCACTGACGGTTATCGACTCGCCGTCGAATCTTTCCACAACGCACGGCTAAACGACAAATGAAGCGACTCAACAATTTAACCTTTTCATGCATTAGTTAATATAGAGCGAAACGCAAAAACGCGTTCATGCTCTAAAATAAACTGGAATATAATCAGTAACATTGACCCAAACATGAAAAAGTTCACAAAAATAGTCGCAACCATATCCGATCGCCGATGTGACGTGGAATTCATTCGCGCACTTTATGAAAACGGGCTGGACGTAGTCAGAATGAACTCCGCCCACCTAAATCGCGAAGGATTCGAGAAAATCATAAAGAACGTAAGGGAGGTGTCTCATTCCATCGGAATTATGATGGACACGAAAGGCCCCGAAATCAGAACCACCACAAACATCAACGACATGCCCATAGAGTTCCGTACCGGAGATAAGGTGACGTTCACCGGAAATCCTGACGGAATTACCTCACACGACAACATTTGCTTATCCTACCGCAAGATTGCAAACGATGTTTATCCGGGTGCCCATATTCTGATTGATGACGGCGAAATAGATTTTGCCATAGACCGAATTGACGGCGACACCATCTTTGCCACAGCCTCTAACCAGGGCAGGCTCGGTTCACGAAAAAGCGTAAACATCCCTGGGGTGCAGATTGCATTGCCGTCAGTGACCGAGCGAGATCGAGCCAACATATTAATCGCTATAGAATTAGGTGTCGACTTCATTGCCCACTCCTTTGTAAGGGACGAAAATGATGTTCACTCAGTTCAGGAAATACTCGATGCCCACAACAGCGACATTAAGATTATTTCAAAAATTGAAAACCAAGAAGGAGTCGACAACTTCGACAGCATTCTTGAAGCTTCCTACGGAATAATGGTTGCAAGAGGCGACCTCGGCATAGAAGTTCCTGCCGAAAAAATCCCTGCAATACAAAACATGATTATCCAAAAATGCATACTCCGCCACAAGCCCGTAATCGTAGCCACCCAGATGCTTCATTCGATGATTGAAAGCCCAAGGCCCACGAGAGCCGAAGTAAGCGACATTGCAAATGCCGTCAACCAACATACCGACGCACTGATGCTTAGCGGAGAGACGGCCAGCGGAAAATATCCGGTCGAAGCAATCTCTACTATGTCAAAAGTAGCTGCCGAAGTAGAAAAGTCACTCGCAAATCAACGCCCCGTGCCCGCGTTTGAGGCCGACACCACTTCATTCCTGTCCCGACAAGCTGTCGCATCTACAGTTGTGTTAGGCACAAAAGTCATTTTCACCGACAGTTTCTCCGGAAAAACGGCCCGTTACATCTCGTCATATCGCGCCAACTACCCCACCATTGCTTTATGCTACCGCCCGGAGGCCGTACGTCGGCTGTCGCTATCTTACGGCGTGATTCCTAAATTTGAAAAAGGAATCACCTCCCCAAGGCTATACCTTCTAAAGGCGTTAAAGCAGATGATTAACCGAGCCGACATCAGCCGCTCAGACTCTATAGCGTACCTCGGGGGGGACTCTCGGCGAAGGACATGGAACATCTTTCCTTGAAATTAACAATGTAGGCGAAATAATGGACAATGCATCAACTTTTCGACTGCCTAATTTAGAACCGCTACCTAAATAATGACTGAAGAATTAGAGAATTATATACTGTCGCACATAGACCCCGAGCCCGAATTGTTGCGAAAAGTCAACCGTGACACGCATGTAATGTGCTTATACTCAAACATGTGCTCCGGGCATCTTCAAGGACGCATGTTGAAAATGATCTGCCGCATGATTCGTCCCAAACGCATACTTGAGCTCGGCACGTTCACAGGCTATTCCGCCCTTTGCCTTGCCGAAGGTATGCCCGACGGCTCACAACTGCACACCATCGAAATCAACGACGAGCTTGCCGATTTCATTAGCGGACATTTCGGAGCTTCGAAATACTCCGACAGCATACATCTTCACATCGGAGACGCGGCCCAAATAATTCCGAAAATAGACGAACAGTGGGATCTTGTGTTCATCGATGCCAACAAACGCACATATATTGAATATTTCGACTTGATTTTCCCTCGCGTCCGCCCGGGAGGATTCATAATTGCCGACAACACGCTATGGTACGGAAAAGTCTCCGACTCATCATGCCACGACCCGCAGACTGCCGGCATTTTAGCCTTTAACGATTATGTCAACAACGACCCACGAGTGGAAAATGTTATTTTACCCCTGCGCGACGGCCTGACAATAATATATAAAAAACCTGAATTTGCACAATCAGCCCCGGATAAGTAACTTTGTACTCATTAATGCGTTATTTTAAATATATATAACCAAACACTAATTCAATTATGGAAACAACCCGTCAAGCCAAAATCGCCCGATTGCTCCAAAAAGAGCTCAGCGAAGTATTCCGCCAACAGACAGCAAAGACCCGTGGCGTGCTAATTTCCGTAAGTGCCGTCAGAGTATCGCCCGACCTGAGTGTCGCAAAAGCATACCTGTCAGTCTTCCCTTCTGACAAAAGCAAAGACATCCTCGACAATGTCAACAGAAGCGCTAAAACCATTCGTTATGAGCTCGCCCAGAAAGTACGCTATCAGCTCCGCAAAACTCCGGAACTGACATTTTTCCTTGACGACTCACTTGACTACCTCGAGAATATCGACACACTTTTGGCTAAAGACCACGCCGAGCATCCGGGACATCCCGATGAAAGCCAGCAAAATTAAATCGTCGGCAACAGACTGAAGTCCCAACTATCCGCATAGCCGATTTGATGGTCTCGCTGAAAATAGCATGGCGTTATCTTTTTTCTAAAAAGACGCATAGCGCCGTAAATATCATATCGTCCATCTCCGTGGCGGGAGTTGCTCTCGCCACGGCAGCTATGGTATGTGTCCTTTCTGTTTTCAACGGCTTCTCCGATCTGGCATACAGTCAAATATCCGAACTCACTCCGGACCTCAGAATTGAACCCGTCAACGGAAAAGTCATCAACAATGCCGATTCTATCGCCGATGCCATTTGTCGTCTTAAAAGCGTCCGTGAGGCCGCATCTACATTAGAGGAACGGGCATTGGCCATCTACGGTGGGCGACAAATGCCAGTAAAAGCAAAAGGCGTGACTGAGAGCTTCCGATCAATGGTAGCCATAGATTCAATAACTAAAGATGACGGAGCTTTCATTCTGACCGATTCCGTATGGGGCGATTTCGCAACAATAAGTGTCGGAACCGCATTAGATCTCGAAGCCCGTCCGGGATTCGTCACTCCGTTACAACTTTACATTCCTCGCCGGGAAGGGCGAATCAATCCCGCCAATCCCACACGTGCGTTTAGGTCTGACACACTCCTCGTAGGTGGAGTGTTCCAGATGGATCAAGCCGAATTTGACACCGACATGGTAATTGTACCCCTATCCGCCATGCGCCGCCTATTAAACTATGCCACCGAAGCATCGGCAATTGAAATAAAGGTTGACCCCGATTTTGACATCGACCGCACCGCCCACGATATTGCAGACATTCTCGGCCCTGAATTGGTGGTCAAAGACCGTCTGCTCCAACAAGAAAGCTCTTTTAAAATGATTAAGGTTGAAAAATGGATCACTTTTCTGCTCTTAGCTTTCATTCTTCTCATAGCCTCATTCAACGTCATTTCCACCCTTTCAATGCTCGTAATCGAAAAAGAAGACAGCACACGCACTTTGTTCGCGCTTGGAGCTTCACGGCGCATAATTTCTCGCATATTCTTTCTTGAAGGGTGGCTAATATCATTGATTGGAGGCATTGTCGGAATCTTGACTGGCATACTACTTTGCCTCTCGCAGCAAACTTTCGGCTTTATAAAACTCGGAGGCAATCACGACATGATGACCACCGACATATATCCGGTAAGAATTGAAGCATCTGACATGTTGGCCGTATTGTTTCTGGTAGCCATAATCGGGTGGTGTACATCTACTATCACTTCATTCTTCACACGCAAACGACTTCATAGCAACACCGCCGTTTGTTAATTTTTCATAAAATTAAAGCCATAAATGTTAACTGACAAAGGCTTTTACCCACTTATGGTTGCACTTTGGACAAGAATATTATATCTTTGCATACAGATTTACGGATCGGAGGGGGCAGATGTCCCCTCCGATCCGTATAAAGCCATATTAAATTATTTAACAACCGTCGAATGATAGACAAAACACTTCTAAAAGAGACTATCGTAAAGGCCATCGAGGGCACTTCTATTTTTCTCGTTGACCTACAAGTGAATCCCGGCAACAGTATCGTCGTCGAGATTGACAGCCCCGAAGGAATCGATATTGACACCTGCGCCGACATTACCCGCAAGATCGAAGCAGAATTTGACCGAGACAAAGAAGACTATGAGTTGGAAGTCGGATCGGCAGGTTTGACATCCCCTTTCAAGGTCAAAGGGCAATATCTCAAGAATGTCGGCAATCAGGTGGAAGTCCTCACCAACGACGGGAAAAAAATCAAAGGCACCCTTACGGCAGTAAACGTCGATGACGACACCTTCATCGTGGAAACTGTAAAGAAAGTCAAAGAGCCGGGCAAAAAGAAGCCTGTTGAGACTGTCGTCCCTGAGACTTTTGCCATGGACGGATGCAAATATGTCAAATACCTAATCGATTTTAAATAAACTCCAAATACATTATGGCCAAAAAAGAAGAAGCCACCAACATGGTGGAGCGATTTGCCGAATTCAAAGAACTGAAGCATATTGACAAGACCACAATGATTTCCGTGCTTGAGGAATCATTCCGCAATGTGCTCGCCAAAATGTTCGGTACCGACGAGAATCTCGACGTAATTATGAACCCCGACAAAGGCGACGTACAGATTTTCCAGAATCTCGAAGTCGTGCCTGACGGCGAAGTTACCAACCCTTACACTCAGATCTCTTTGAGCGACGCACGCGCCGACCAAAATCCTGATGTGGAAATTGGAGACGAGCACACACGTGAGATTATTTTCGAAAAATTCGGCCGTAGAGCCATTCTGAATCTCCGACAGACTTTACAGTCCAAGATTCTCGACCTTCAGAAAGAAGCCATTTTCTCGCAGTTTAAAGGTCGCGAAGGCGAGCTCGTTTCCGGAGAAGTTTACCAGACTTGGAGCAAAGAGACTCTTTTGCTTGACTCTGAGGACAATGAAATGATTCTCCCAAAAACAGAGTCCATCCCGGGCGATTTCTTCAGGAAAGGCGAGACCATACGTGCCGTGATACAAAAAGTCGACAACAAAAACAACAATATAAAGATCACAGTTTCACGAACATCAGAAGACTTTATGCGTCGCCTTTTCGAGCTTGAAGTTCCCGAAATTCACGACGGCCTCATCAACATCCGCGCCGTTGCCCGCATCCCCGGCGAGCGCGCTAAAATTGCCGTAGAGAGCTACGACGACCGAATCGACCCGGTTGGAGCCTGCGTAGGCGTCAAGGGCTCAAGAATACACGGCATTGTTCGTGAGCTGCGCAATGAGAATATCGACGTAATAAACTACACTTCCAACCCCGAGCTGTTCATTCAGCGCGCCCTAAGCCCTGCAAAAGTGTCATCAATAAGATTGAACACTGAAGAAAAACGCGCCGAAGTATTCCTTCGCCCGGAAGAAGTGCCTTTAGCCATTGGTAAAGGTGCCCTTAACATCAAATTGGCATCCAAACTAACCGGATACTTGATTGATGTCTACCGCGACACCGGTGAAAAATTCAACGACGACATCTACTTGGACGAATTCAAAGATGAAATCGACTCTTGGGTAATCGATGCCCTTAAGAACATCGGTTGCATCACTGCCAAAAACGTTCTCGCAACTCCTCGCGAACTTCTCATCGAGAAGGCTGACCTGGAAGAAAGCACCGTCGACAACGTACTATCAATTCTTAAGGCAGAATTCGAAGACTAATAGACCGTCTAATTTCGACAATCCCTAATTCATAACATGGCGAAATATAAAACAAGCAAAGTAGCAAAAGAACTAAACATCAGCCTATCCACGGCCGTCGAATTCCTTCAGTCAAAGGGCATTAGCGTCGACATGAATCCTAATTCCCAGCTCGACGACGACGCATATAAGTTGCTGAAAGCTGAATACGACAAAGACAAGGATTTGAAAATCAAATCCGCACAACTTTCTTCCGACAGGCAGAAAGAAAGGGCTAAAACGCCCGTCGCCAATGAGCCGAATGAGATTAAGCTCAGAGCAACTGTTAAGCCCACTGTGGTCGGACACATTGACCTCGACAAAAAAGGACAGCCCATAAAAAAAGCTCAGGCTAGCCAAACTAAAGAAGCCCCTAAGCCTAAGGAGCAACCCGCCTCGCAATCACCAGAAAAATCAAAAACTGTAGCCCCGGAAACTCCAAAAGTTCAGGCCCCGCAGGAAAAGTCTGTGCAAAAAAAGGAGGCGGAACAGTCCCCAAAACCCGTTGCAGAGAAACAGGCGACGCCTGCTCCAAAACCCGAGCAAAAGGCGCCCGAAGCTAAACAGCCACAACAACGCCCGGAGCAACAAACCTCGGCAAAGCAAGAGCCTAAGAAGCCTCAGACTCCTAACGGTGCCAACGAAGCAAAGGCAAATAAGGCTCCTGCTAAAGAGGAACATAAAGAAGCTACGCCTGCCACCACTCAAAAGGCGGCCGAACCGGAGATTTTCACAACTCCGCCCCCAAAAGGAACGCCTCAGCTCAACGTCATAGGTAAAATTGACCTTCCCGCAATAAATCAACAGACTCGTCCCAAGAAAAAGACCAAAGAGGAGCGTCGCAACGAGCGTATCGCCAAAGACAAAGCCCAGCAGGCCCAAAATCAAGGACAGAGTTCAAACTCCGGAGCCGCTGGACAAGGCGACAGGAAAAAGCGCCGCCGAATAGGAAAAGAGAAGGTCGACATAGAAAAAACCTCTAACCAGCAGCCGTCCGACCGTAAATCCGGAAATGACCGTGGCAACTCACAGTCAGGCGGAAACGGCCGACGTGACCATGACAGAGGCGGCCGTGCAAAAGAGCGCAACAAGCGTCCGGTAGCCGCTCCTATCAGTGAAGAAGATGTCCAGAAACAAGTAAAAGAGACACTTGCACGCTTAATTAACAAGGACAAGAACCAAAAGAAGGGTGTTAAGTGGCGTAAAGAAAAGCGCGAAGCGTTCCATTCCCGCGAACGAGAAGCGGCAGAGATGGAGGCCGCCGAAAGCAAGATTCTCAAATTGACCGAGTTTGTAACTGCCAACGACCTTGCTGTGATGATGGACGTTCCGGTCAACAACGTAATCGCCACTTGTATGAATTTAGGCGTTATGGTGTCAATCAACCAGCGTCTTGATGCCGAGACCATCAACATCGTCGCTGACGAATTCGGATTTAAGACCGAATTTGTGTCAGCCGAGGTGGTCGAAGCAATTCACCAGGAAGAAGATGAAGAAGATGACCTCGTCACTCGTCCCCCGATCGTTACCGTAATGGGACACGTCGACCATGGTAAGACTTCGCTCCTCGACTACATTCGCAATGCCAACGTGATTGCCGGTGAAGCAGGAGGTATAACTCAGCATATTGGTGCTTACAACGTCAAACTTGACGACGGCCGACGCATAACCTTCCTCGACACCCCCGGACACGAAGCTTTTACAGCAATGCGCGCCCGCGGTGCTAAAGTCACCGACTTATGTATAATCATTGTTGCCGCTGACGACAACGTGATGCCTCAGACCGTCGAAGCGATCAACCATGCATCAGCCGCCGGCGTCCCAATCGTTTTCGCCATAAATAAGATTGACAAACCCACTGCCAATCCAGACAAAATCAAAGAAGAGCTTGCGGCGATGAACTACCTCGTCGAGGATTGGGGCGGGAAATACCAATCTCAGGATATTTCTGCCAAGAAAGGCATCGGTGTGAAAGAATTGATGGAGAAAGTGCTTCTCGAGGCCGAGATGCTCGACCTGAAGGCCAATCCTTCACGCCTCGCAACCGGTTCGATTATAGAGTCTTCGCTCGACAAAGGTCGGGGATACATCGCTACCGTGCTTGTTAACAACGGCACATTGAGAGTCGGCGACATCGTATTGGCAGGAACTCACTACGGCAAAATCAAAGCCATGTTCAACGAGCGAAACCAACGAATCAAAGAAGCCGGCCCGGCAACCCCAGTTCTTGTTCTCGGTCTTAACGGCGCTCCCACAGCCGGTGACACGTTCAATGTGCTCGAATCCGAACAAGAAGCACGCGAAATAGCCAACAAGCGCGAGCAGCTCCAGCGCGAACTTGGTCTCCGCACCAATAAGCGCATGACTCTTGAAGAAATTGGCCGACGCAAAGCCATTGGCAACTTCCACGAACTCAACATAATCGTCAAAGGCGATGTCGACGGTTCTATTGAAGCCCTTTCTGACTCGCTTATCAAGCTGTCCACCGAAGAAGTTCAGGTAAATGTACTGCACAAAGCTGTTGGCGCAATTTCGGAAAGCGACGTGACGCTCGCCGCGGCATCTGACGCCATCATTATCGGATTCCAGGTTCGACCGTCTTTGCCCGCTCGTCGCGCAGCCGAACGCGATGGCGTCGAAATCCGACTTTACTCAGTCATATATCAAGCCATCGAGGAAGTCAAGGATGCCATGGCGGGTATGCTTGCTCCCGAAATCAAAGAAGAGGTGGTCGGAACGGCTGAAGTACTGCAGACTTACCACATATCAAAAGTCGGAACCATCGCCGGTGCTATCGTCCGAGAAGGAAAAATCAAACGCTCATGCAAAGTGCGCCTGATTCGCGACGGCATTGTTCGCTACACCGGCGAATTAGGATCGCTAAAACGCTTCAAAGACGATGTCAAGGAAGTGCTGTCCGGCTACGATTGCGGTCTTAGCATTGCCGGATACAACGATCTTCAGGAAGGCGACCTTATCGAAGCATTCGAAGAAGTGGAAGTTAAGAAGACCATCTAAGCCCTAGCTTCTAAAAAATGCCCGTCGCCTACATAAACATAGGCTCAAATCAGGGCGACAGACTCTCTGCAATAGAGCAGGCTGTCGCCCTGATTGAACATACATGCCATTGCAAAGCTCTCAGATCTGAAATTATAGCCTCCGAACCTTGGGGCTACAAATCAACCTGTCAGTTCTTAAATCTCGGACTGGCCATTCAATGGAATGGCGACCCCATCAATCTGCTCGACATTATGCAGCATATCGAGCGCACCATCTCACCACTCCCCCATCGCGACCATGAGGGAAACTATATCGACCGCATTATTGACATTGACATTATAGCCATCGGACAGACTACGCTCAATTCTCCAAGACTGACTTTACCGCACCCAAGGATGCACCTGCGCAGGTTTGTTCTCATTCCCATGAGCCAAATTGCTCCCGATTGGCACCATCCAACGTTAAAAATGACCCCCGATGAGCTGATTTCCACCCTTAAATGTTAAAACTTCGTTACAACAGTCATTTTATACATAATAAATTTTGCCATTTGAAATATGATGACTACTTTTGTTGCGAAATGAAACACCAAAGTTTCGTTTCACACCAACAAAAGCAACATTGACATTTCAATCATACCATTAATTTTAATAATACTTATACTGAACCTCAAATGTAAATACCACACATTAGTCTTCGTGATTATGGATATCGGACAAGAATTTTCCTTTTACCAAACAAGTTGTCATAGTGTATACGGGCGATTGATTTAAAGAATAATAAACTAAACTACCCTAAAATGAAAATATTTTCGCTTTCCGCTCTTTCGCTGATTTTCGCCGTTTCGGCATCAGCAGCAACTGAATCTGATTCTATCCGCCCTCTTTCGGGGCGTAACCTTGTAGGACGTGTTACCGTCGATGGATCTCCTCGTAAAGGAGTGGTTGTCAGCGACGGAATAAACGTCGTGTCAACCGACGACGATGGAGTTTATCAAATGAATTCCTCCGGTCGTCAGCATGTATTCGTTTCAGTCCCAGCCGATTGCCGTATCCCTTTAAAGGACGGGATGCCGAAAATCTACGAAGAAATTGATTTTGGCGACCGAACCAAGCCATTACAAATCGACTTTCAATTAGAAAGTCAGCCAAAAGCAACACAGTTTCAATTATTGGCGATGGCCGACGTTCAACCGGGAGACCTTGTCGAGATTGCCATGCTCGACGAACAAATCATGCCCGGAATGATTGAATTTGCCTCATCGCTGTCAGGAAATGTCTACGGCATTAATCTCGGCGACATTGTTTGGAACAATCCCGACCTCTACGATTCCTGCAAATACCATATCAACCGAATGGGAATACCCGTATTTCCAGTAATCGGTAACCACGACCACAACGAATTCGTGCACGACGACGCCCTCGCCGACAAAGAGTTTCGCGACGCTTTCGGCCCGACTTATTACTCCTGCAACATCGGCGACTGGCATCTCGTTGTCCTCGACGATGTTCTGATGAGCGGAATTCGAGGCAGAGGAGACTACACCGGCGAAATCACTCCGCAACAGCTCGACTGGCTAAAAAAAGACCTTGCATACGTCGACAAAGACAAATCTTTGCTCGTCGCCATGCATATTCCCACTAAACGACGCAATGCCCCGGCACAAATCAACAATGCCGACCAACTTTATGAATTGCTCAAAGACTTCAACGATGTAAGAATTCTTTCTGGCCACACTCACTACAATTTCAAGACTAATATCGCACCGAATATAACCGAACAGACTCTTGCCGCAATGATGGGTGCCTTCTGGAACGGTGACATCTGCGACGATGGCACGCCCAGAGGATTCGCCATGTACGAATTTGACGGCAACAAGCTCGTAAACAACTATTACAAAGGCTCGGCTACTCCTCGCGATTATCAGATTAAAATTTACAATCCCGATGAAGCTTCCTTCCGTTTCGGAAAAGACGCCGACGGAAAGCCTGCGAAAATCGATAACGACAGCCTGCTGATTAATGTTTTCTTCTGGCACAATGACTGGGCTGTGGAGATTAAAGAAGACAATGGCGAATGGACAACTCTTTCTAATGAGTTTGCGCTCGACCCTGCCGCTGTGAAACTTCTTCAAGGGAAAAACCCCTGGGAAAAACGCCCCAGCGCCGAGCCTACTAAGCGTAATGACCACATGTTCCTGTACAAACCCTCAAAGAAAAAGTGGAAAACGGTGACCGTCCGCGCAACTGACCCATACGGAAACGTATACACCGCCACACAAAAACGCAAATAACCTCCTTACCAATCCCTTTTCACAATGAAGAAGCAAGTCTTTTCATTAATCCTGTCGCTCACTCTCGGATTACCGCAGCTAAGTGCATCAACCAACACGAAAGGCAATCCCCTCATATTTGGGAATGCCCGTCTGACCGTAATCACACCCACGCTATTACGGCTTGAATACGCCAACGACGGCAAATTCATTGATCAGCCCACAATGTTCGCCTACGACCGGTCGAATACCCTATCCCCCGACTCAATTACCGTCACCCCGCTCGATGACGACTGGTTCGAAATAACTACACCGGCTCTGCGCATCCGCTACCACAACGACGGATTTCCATTTTCCACTTCCAATCTAAACGTGTTCTACACATTAAACGGCAAAGAAAAAAAGTTCACAAACCGGTTTATTACCAAAAACAACCTTGGCGGTCCCGTAGAAACGCTCGACCGCGTAACCGGTGAGATTCCCATGGATGACGGAATCTTGAGCACCGATGGATGGTATATGATCGATGACGGACGCTCCGACATTCTCGTCGACGGTTGGATTAAGCCACGCGACACAAAAAATCATATCCAAGATCAGTATTGCTTCATTTACGGCAATGACTATAAAGCCGCACTTGCTTCGCTCGGAGCCATTAGCGGAAAGGTCCCGATGACCCGTAAGTATATCCACGGTGTCTGGTATTGCCGCTACTGGGACTACACCTCTGACGAATTTCTCGACATTATCCGTGGATATGACGAAAACGACTTCCCTCTCGACAACATTGTCTTTGACATGGGCTGGCACACAAACGATGCCACTCTCGGCACGGGACACAACGGACACCTTAACTGGAACGGCTACACTTGGAACCGAGAACTCATCCCCGACCCCGCGGCATTGCTCGATTCGATTCATCGTCGAGGTATAACGGTGTCGCTTAACGACCATCCCCACGACGGCATCCGACCCCACGAAGAGATATACCCCGCTTTTGCAAAAGCGCTCGGCGTTAACGACGGCGAAGTGCCTCTGTTCAATCCCGGCGATCCGGAATATATGGCGCGCTTCTTTGAGTATGCCCACCACCCCTCAGAAGACATCGGTGTCGACTTTTGGTGGCTCGACTGGCAGCAGAACTATCTCTACCCATACGTTCCCGGCACAAACACCACCACTTTATCTTGGATTAACGAGCTCTACTACCGCAACTCTATGCGCGACAATAAGCGCGGAGCCGGCTACTCACGCTGGGCCGGTTGGGGCGACCATCGCCATCCGATCCAATTCTCCGGCGATGCCCAGGCCAACTGGGAAATGCTCGCCTTTGAAGTCAAATTGACGGCCGGAAGCGGTAACGGCGGATGCTACTATTGGGCACATGACATTGGCGGATTCCGAGGCGACCCAAACCCCGAACTTACAACACGATGGACCCAATTCGGCGCACTTTCTGCAGCACTGCGAGTACATTCCACAAAAGATGCTCGGCTCGACCGGCGCCCTTGGATAAGCGGTGACCGTGAGACTAAAGCCATGCGCAAAATGTATCACATGCGCTCCGAACTCATGCCCTACATCTATAGTAGCGTTTGGCAAACTCACAACACCATGCTACCCCTTAACAGAAGCATGTACATTGACTTTGGTCATGAAAAAGAAGCCTTCAACTCTCCCCGGCAGTTCACATTTGGCGACCTAATCCTCGCCGCGCCCATTACTACCCCGGGCGAAGGACCAGACAAAACTGCATCGCAGACCGTATGGTTTCCCTCCGGTGAAGTCTGGTATGACTACTTCAACCACCAACGCATCGAAGGCGGACAGACTCTTTCTGTCAGCAAACCGCTCGACGAATTCCCCATGTACGTAAAAGGCGGCTGGATACTGCCTACTCAGCCCTATACTCCTCGTCCCGCAACTGCCGAACTCTCCACCCTCGTAATGCGTGTTTACCCCGCCTCAACCGATGTAGAAAATACATATTCACTCTATGAGGACGACGGAATATCGCTCGACTACCAAAAAGGGATATACGCCACCACCGACCTCACATACAAACAAGTCGGAAACAAGGCTACCGTGACTGTCTCTCCAACACAAGGCACATACCCCGGACAAATAACTAAAAGAGGCTATCGGCTCCTATTGCCCGGCCTTAAAGACTCCGCTTCAGTAAAAGTAAACGGCAAAAAAGCCAAAATAGAAGTCGACACCGACAAAAACTGCCCCGCAGTGACGGTCAATCCCACCGACATCCGCAAACCCCTAACCATTACCTACGACATCTAACCTTATCAAGAAGCTTAGTCAACATGGAATTATCGCATCTTAAAGATGCACAAAATTAAATAGGAGGCTGCGTCAAAATAGGCGCAGCCTCATTTTGACACACCGTCTTTAATTATTCAATCAGCTCTCCATGAGTGTCGAAAGTGAGTCTTAATCCGTCCTTCAGATGAATTTCATATCCGACACGCGGTACCTTCTCTATAATTTTTATTGAAATACATCTAAACCGTGAAATACGGCTAAAGTTAATAATTTACGTTCCATATTCTATTTATAATTTCGTTTAGGCATAATCTTTTCGTGCAAATACTGAAATACCACAAAAAACACAGGCACCATAAAGAGTAATGCAAGAGTACCAAACAATAAGCCTCCCACAGTTCCTACTCCTACTGACCTGTTTCCGTTTGCCCCGACTCCGGATGCGAACATAAGGGGAAGCATTCCGAATACCATCGTTGCCGAGGTCATAATTATTGGCCGAAAACGCGCCTTGGCAGCAGATATTGCCGAGGCCACAAGCCCCATACCCTCTTTACGACGGGCTGTTGCATATTCCGTAAGAAGTATTGCCGTCTTTGCAAGCAAGCCGATCAGCATTATTAGACCAATTTGCATGTAGATATTATTTTCGAGGCCCCACCAACGTGCAAAGATAAAACATCCGGCCAATCCGACCGGTACTGCCGCTATGACTGCAAAAGGCACAGTGACGCTTTCATAAAGCGCACAGAGTATCAAATAGATAAATGCCAGACAGATGCTAAAAACGAGAATTGTCATATTACCCGAAGCAGATTCCTCTCTTGACATTCCTCCAAATTCGTAACCGAATCCTTTCGGCAGATATTTAGAGGCAGATTCCTTAATGGCGCTTATTGCCTCTCCTGAACTATATCCGTCGCCGGTCTCGCCGAATACCGAGATCGACGGAAAAAGGTTGAATCGAGAGAGGCTTTCCGAGCCATATTCGCGAGTTAATGTTATGAAGTGCCCCAAAGGTGCCATATCTCCCGTAGAAGTTCTGACAAACATATTATTGAGCGACTCCGTATCCAATCGGCTTGCAGGGTCTGCCTGCACCATCACCCTGTATAACTTTGTGAATCTATTTAAATTTGACGAATAGGAACCTCCTACATATCCCGACAAAGTTGACAACACATCCGACGGTGAGACATTCATTTGCAGACACTTCACAGCATCAACTTCAACCATGTACTGAGGATATTTAGTGTCAAATGTCGTATATGCACGAGATATTTCCGGCCGACTATTAAGCGAATCTATGAACTGCCGCGTGACGTTAAGCAGTTCTTCCGTTGAAACGCCTGAACGGTCCTGAACGTAAAGTTCAAACCCGCTTCCGGTACCGTATCCCGAAATCATTGGCGACTGCGATACTCTGACCTGCGCCGACGCAATCTTAGAAGTACGTCTATATATTTCCTTTATTATTGAATTTATATCCTGACCGGCTTTCTTTCGTTCGCTCCAGTCACGAAGCCTTACATTAAACGAACCCGCAGAAGCCGACTGATCATGGCGAGCATTCTTGCCTGTTACCCGCGAGTAAATATATATCTCCGGAATATCACGTATCGCATCCTCCACCTCGTCCATCGCCTTTTCCGTTTCCGACAGACTGCTGCCGGGCATTACCTGGATGTTCAAGCTCAAAGTTCCCATATCTTCCTGAGGCACAAGTCCCGTCTTCGTCGTAGACATGAGCCATGAAAGTCCGCCAATAGACAACAAAAACAGAACCGCGACAATCCACTTATATTTTATCAGGAAAAGCACTCCCGAGCGATATTGACCTACTACTGTCTCAAACGATCGGTCAAAAGCATAGCCAAATCGCTTTGAAAACGGAATTCCATCGCCATTGGCAGTTCCGTGACGCATCATTAATGCGGCCAAGGCAGGACACAAAGTCATGGCATTAACAAGCGATATGCCCACTGCCACCGCCATTGTCATGCCAAACTGCTTATAGAATGTACCGGAGGTGCCCCCCATAAAACATACCGGAATAAAAACCGCCATAAATACAACCGTCGTCGTAATAAGAGCGGCAGAAAGCCCACCCATAGCCGAAACCGTTGCATTATAGGGATTTTTCTCTCCTGCATCGAATTTTGCCTGCACGGCTTCGACCACTACGACAGAATCATCCACGACAGTTCCTATTACAAGAACCAAGGCAAACAGCGTCAACATATTCAAAGTGAAGCCCATCGCATATATAAACGCAAATGTCCCAATAAGCGATACCATTATTGAAACCGCAGGAATTACTGTGGTACGTAAATCATGAAGAAACAAATATACCACAAAAACCACCAGAACAAGGGCTATCAGCAATGTCTCGATAACTTTAGCTATTGAAGCGTCAAGAAAGTCTTTTGTACTTGAGATATCTGTTAACACCATTCCGGCAGGCAGATTTTCTCTTACTCCATCAAGCGTACGGTCAATTTCCATTATTACCTCATTAGCATTTGAACCGGCAGTCTGTGCTATCATCGCATTCGCCCCAGGATGACCGCTCGTCTCACTTATCATAGCATAGTTGACCGCGCCAAGCTCAACTTTGGCTATGTCTTTCAACCTAAGCACCGATCCGTCAGGCAGAGCTCTCACGACAAGATTTTCATAATCGGGAGCCTCTTCATAGCGGCCACGATATTTCAGTACATATTGGAACGTGTTTTTAGATTCTGCGCCTAAAGTTCCTGTCGGCGACTCAATGTTCTGTTCCGCTAAAATCCGATCAACATCAGAGGGGATAAGACCGTATTGCGACATTTTAGCAGGATCAAGCCAGATTCGCATGGCATATTCCGCACTGAAGATATTTACCTCTCCCACCCCGGCTATTCGAGATATTTGAGGTTCAATGTTTATCTTCATATAGTTGGTCAGGAACTTTGTGTCGTATGTGTCGTCTGGGCTGTAGAGAGTTATCGACTTCAATGTACTGTTTTGCCTCTTTCGCACAGTCACACCGCTCTTTGTCACTTCGGCCGGCAACAATCCTTGCGCCGACGCTACACGGTTTTGCACATTAACGACAGCCATGTCCGCATCAGTTCCTTGCTTAAAATAAATGGTTATCGATGCTGTACCCGTGTTAGTTGCGGTCGATGTCATGTACATCATATCCTCCACCCCGTTAAGCGACTCTTCGAGCGGCACTATCACACTCTTCATAACAGTTTCGGCATTTGCGCCCGTATATGTTGCTTGAACCCGGACTGTGGGCGGTGCTATATTTGGAAATTGCTCAATAGGCAATCGGGAAAGTCCCAAAAGCCCTAAGATAACGATTAACACCGAAATTACCCCTGAAAGCACCGGTCGGTCAATAAAAGTCTTTACATTCATACCGTCTCACTGTATTTTACTACAAAAATAAAATATTAAACCATCAAGTAGATTATCGTCCGAATGATAATTGATTAACTGCACAAAATTAGTGGTCAATGACACCGCTGCAGGTACCTATTTAGCTCTTAATTGCTTATCTTTGCATTGATATTGAACAGAAATATTTCAGTATGAAAAACTTTCCCATATATATCGACATCGCATTCTTCGTTTTCGTGCTCCCATTGATTGCACTTATTTTCCCGATAGAACGATGGTTTCATAACTTTCCATGGTATATGGCTACTGTTGTGGCATGGCTTTATACCGCCTACATAATCAACCGAACATTAACCGTGCCCTTCTTTTTCAAAAGTCCGAGTAAACGTGTTTGCGCGGTTGCCCTGATTGCGGTTTCGCTAATCGTAACATTTTTACTATCCCGCATAAACCTATATGACCCAAAACCTAACATCTACGATGTCGGGATAGTGAGAATTTTCCCGTCTGTCCTGCAGTATCAACAGGCCGTATGGTCCTTGTTTATGATTGTGGAGGCTTTTAGCTTCGCTGTCGGACTTTTGACGCAGGCCAACGAACAGAAATCCCACAGATTGGAGGTTGAGGCACAACGCGACAAGGCTCAACTCGCACAATATAAGGCTCAGATTAAACCCCACTTTATGTTTAACACACTAAATTCTCTGTATGGACTCTTCTTGACAAGCGATCCAAAAGCACTGCCGTCACTCGAAAAATACATCTCAATGCTTCGGTACGTTCACTCCACATCAAACAAAGATTTGATTCCTATTTCTGATGAAATGGAATATATTCGCCAATATGTTGAACTGCAAGAACTTAGACTGAACGAAATGACCTCTGTAAATCTAACCATCCAAATGGAAGATGAAGCGTTAGTTTTACCGCCGATGTTGATTGTATCCATAATTGAAAATTGCTTCAAACATGGCATTTCGCCGGTTGAAGAGAGTAAAATTTACATTGACATTATAGAAAATCATGGTATTTTGACTCTGACCACAAAAAACAGGATATTCCATCGCAAGAATCACTCGGGACAACATACCGGAATATCCAATTGCCGCAAACGGCTGGAATTGATATACCCCGGCAGACATTCCCTGACATGCGGCTCCGACGGCAAATATTATAATGTTACACTCTCTATAAATTTAAACAAATGATTCGGTGCGTGGCAATCGATGACGAGCCTATAGCTCTGAGCATCATTAAAGAATACTGCAGACGCAAGGGCGACATGGCGATTGAATGCTTCACGTCGCCCATAGCAGGTATGGATTTCATCAACGTATATCATCCCGACATAGTATTCCTTGACATAGAAATGAACTCACATAATGGAATTGAAATGGCGAGGAATATGCCCAAAGGGGTATGTCTGATATTCACAACGGCCTATGCCGATTATGCACTTGAAGGTTTTAACGTAGACGCTGTTGATTTCCTGCATAAGCCTATTTTCTATCCAAGGTTTGAACGAGCCATTGAAAAAGCAAAATTATATCTTGAACGCTACTCCGAAATATACCGGGCAGAATCAAAAATAATTACACTGCGGGAAGGTTACAAGAATGTCGTTGTAGAGCTTGACGACGTAATATTGATTGAAGCTATGGACAATTATGTGAAAATCTACAGAAAAAACAACTCTACAATAGTCCCTCAAATCACCATGAAAGAGATGGAGAGCATGCTTCCGCAGGAAAGATTTCTAAGAGTCCACAGGTCATACATAGTATCCGTTTCAGCTATCGAAAAATATTCTAACCGAACTATATATCTCCATAACTACGCTTCACCAATTCCAGTTGGACGCAAATTTGTCGACCAATTAAATAACCTAAACAACTTAATTCATCCCTCTTAATTTAAATTGCACGCAAATACGACAGCACCAAAATATAAGATATGGGAAATAAATATGAACCTTTATACCTCGAAAAAATGCTCACCCGTTTAGTCGGAAATTCGCCGGTTGAAATCGAAGTAAGAAAGAGAGGGTAGTTCCTTCCGTGCATTGGCTGTGCGAAAATTAGATAGTTCAGAGCACTAATTCTCGCATCTGTAAGATGCAATCCTTTATCAATCAGATGCATAGCCACATAGATATACCCGGGATAGTGGAGCAAACCGACATGGCGTAGCCTTCGCGGCTACACCGCCATGCCTACGGCGCAAAAATGGCGGAGCCCCACACATTGCACGCGGCTCCACCATATAAATAATGTATTCCGAATCTGGAAGATTCGTAAAGCTGTGTAGCCGGGCAAAGCGGTCGTCAGACCGATTTGCCCGGTAAGTGTTAGGAAAAGGATGCCAAAGCCGATGATTATTATTCAAAGTGGACGGTTATGTCGGCGTAGTTGCTACGGCACAGTCCGCTTGTCGAATTCAGCCTTAGTTTGGCTGTGGGTACGTCTTGTCGGCTGATTTGTACTGTTTGGATGTATCTTTGCCTCGGCTGTCCATAATATTCCACAATATCGTAGAGGACTGATTCGTCAGTTATTTCTGATGAAAGAAACTGACCGTCGGGGATTTCATCGTTAGAGTGTTCCCACGATTCCTCCCAAATTATGCCGTATGGAAGGATTTTGGCATCCGCCTTTTGATATGTTTCCGTATCGGAAACGGATATAATGCCGGACACTGACACGACCGTTAGCTCTAAAAATTCCTGTCCTGCGGGAACGGTGAACGACATTTCATGGACGGATTTGAGTTTCCCACCGTTCAGATAGAACACATCGTTGGTGACCAACGGACCATCGATTATATTGCTGTATTTGTCATCCTTGCTTTGGCAGGCGGTGATTGGCATTAGAAGGATCGCCAAGAGTATATTGATTAAATTTTTCATATTAATATCCATTAATGATTAGTTCCATACGATCTGTTGTATAACTGAAATTGTTGTCGATATACCAACCATCGTTAAGTCCTCCCCAGCCCCAATTCATGTGGTAGAAAGTTTCGGAATCTCTAAGTTGCTTAGTCCAGTCGCCAACCTCATCATAAGCGAATTTTGGTGCTTGAGTACCTTCTAAGCGGAAAACCCTATATTCTAAAAAATAACTATTCTTTTTATATCCATCAATCGCCCAGGCATGACCTACACCCTGTCCAACCCCTCGAGCGTAGGTTGGATATCCTTTATTTAAAGATGTCTCTATGGCACTGGTGCTATGGGATACGATTTGACAGCTGTAGCCATAGTTTTTAAGTGCGGTTTGTGCATTGTAGATGTTTGAGCCTCCATTCGCGTCGACTTTTAGTTCGACCTTTAGTTTGTTTAGAAAAGATGATAGCGTAGTAGAAGATTCGTAGTATGATAGGCTATTTGGCATGGATGACCAATCATAATCTTGAGGATATTCAAAATATCGCATTAGCTGGCCAACCGCTATAGTGACACATCCTAATGCAGGCGAATCGTCGTATCCATATAAAGGGTATTCGTATCCATTGTAGGGTGCTTTTTGATTCCAGGTAGTTTTTAAGTATGGGCCTTTAAGCGGTTGGACAAGAGGATTGTTAACCTTTTCTATTACCATGGCTGTATGCTCATAGGAGTATTGTGTGCCCTCCCATGGATCTTCGTAGCTAACATATGATAAAAATTCATCGTAAACGCTACTGGGCAATATGTCTTTGCATTCTGTTAGATAATAAATGTTATAGCCATATCCATACCAATAATCCGTAAATCGGTCAAATTCTGAGCCGTAATCTAAAGATGCTCGTGAAATTGCTTCTTTTTGTGGTTTTCTTGGCTTTTCGTAAAGTTTCCAAATAAGCGAGCAGTCAGTAACGGAGTCTTTTGAAGTTTCGATGTCGGCGACTATGTCTTGGATAACGACATCGCGACCGGACGGGGTATCGTCAAGCGAGAAGGTGCCGTGGTCGACTTGCGCCAGAATCGGGTAGTATGACTTTGTGGCTGATACGAGCAGGTAACCGTCGTCAAGATTCACGGCATATATTGCAGGATTGCCTTCGGAATCCTGGATGGTCACGACGTTTTTTACTGTCACGTCGGAAGATGCACGGCTGTCGGAGTTGCCTTTGAAGAAAAGTCGGGCTACCTTGCCGGCATCGGAGGTGGTCAGTTGATTCTCGGTGCCGATATAAGGGTCGGGGTCGTCTACGGAAGTCAGGCTTATGCCGTCGATGGAGGGTGAGGGAACTGTGTCAAACGTTGATTCTTGGCAGGAGGCGATGGCTCCGGCGAGCATGAGCGCTATTGCACCGTTGAGGAGGGTTCGTTTCATTATAATATAGTTTTTAATGGTTAATAAAAATATTTAAAGACATCCTATTTCTATAAAAGGGTGATATAAGAGGCTTATTTCGCAAATATATGAAATGGCATTGTTAATTCCAAATATTTGGAAGAATTTTTACACTAAATTTTACGGATTGCCCATTTTATTGTCTGATTCGTCGACAAAGAGTAGCGCATGTGCGACGGTCAAACCGTCGTTGCCTACGGCGAGATGTAATACCCTCTGCCAATAGCATGACTCTATCTCAAAAGCAACTCTAAGTTGTAATTTACGCTACCTATATCCGGGATAGAGGGACATCCCGATTGGCGTAGCCACACGTGGTATCGGTAGTGGTACACAACCGTCCTAAAAGTCAAATCTGCAAGATTCACAAAACTGTGTAGCGGGTAAAGAGACCGTCAGGTCGATTTGCCTGGAAAGGTTCAAGGGAGATGGGTCAAATCTGTAAAGATTTTATAACTAAGATGTTATCAAATTAAATCTTTGCAGATTTAATTGTTTTACGCAATTTAAGCCGGAGATAGGCGCGTTGCGCCAATCCCCGGCTATGCAGTTCTACGCATCTTTCAGATGCGATAATTCCATGTTGACTAAGCCGTCATTCAATTTTTTGCATCTTTCAGATGCCGCTGTATTATGTGTTGGTGGTGCAACACCTTCCCACCATCGATGGCTATACCGAATCAGTCATACCGTGTGGCTGAAGGAGGCTAAAGCTTTACTGTTACGGCCGAGCCGTCGTAGTCGACAATCACTGGTGCAGATTCCAGCTTGGCCATGTTGCGGAAGCGGAACTTGCGGCTTCCAATCATACCAGGGAATTGACCGGATCGGTCAGCCACGGTAAGTTCTTGATTTTTATCATTCCAACGCATTGTTATGGTCGAGTAAATACCCTTCTCATAATTATAATTGTCACCTTCATCTTCGTAAAGTACAAATTCGGCATCTGCACCGGGGTAGACACGCACTTCAATGTCATCCCAGGGCTTCTCCATAGCATACTGAACATCAGGACCGAATGGCACTATGCTTCCTGCGCGCACATATAGCGGAATTGTCTTAATGTCGGTGGTTTTATTGACCGTTTTACCTCCGGCCAACTTTTCGTTGGTCCAAAAGTCATACCACGCCGTCCCCGCCGGCAGATATACCTCCGCCGACTTCGGAGACAGAAAGTCAACATCCTTAAACGAAGACGCAGAAGCTGTCCCGGTGTTTTCATTCTTGTTCCATCCGGTGTTTTCGTCCATCTTCAGAACCTGCTCAGGAGTATATTGCGCTTCAAGCACAGGAGCCACGAGCAGACTCGGTCCGAACATAAACTGATCGGCGCGCTCCCATCCGTTCTTATCCTTGCGGAAGTCCATCATCAACGCTCGCAGATAGCTATAATTATTGTCAGTCACCTGCCAAGACGTTGAATATATGTAAGGAAGCAGCGAATAGCGCAAACGTATCGCATCTTCTATTGCATCATAAACAGGTTGACCTTTTTCGCCGAAATAATATATTTCGCGATATATGTCTGTGCCATGGGACCGCATCATGGGGTTGAAAGCACCCATCTGCAACCAGCGCACGTACAACTCCTGGAAGAGAGGATTTTTAGGCGCCGAATTGTCGCCATAGACGGTGTTGTATCCGCTACAAAAGAAACCGCCTATATCCGAGTTGGAGTTTGGATTTCCTGTAAGTGTGAAGTTAAGGAGAGCCGGGACAGTGTTGCGGAGCATGTCCCATGTCGAATTTACATCACCCGTCCAGACATTGCATCCATACCGTTGCTGTCCGGTCCAGCCCGAACGCGTCAGTATGAACACTCGCTTGTCGGCGGACGTGGCACGCTGATGGTCATACACGCCACCTACCGTCATCAGCGGATATGCACCCCGCACACGGCGGAACGAGCCTAAAGCCGTAGGCGTATCAAAAGACTCCTCCGTAACGTCAAAATGGTCAGGTTCTGTCGAGTCCATCCACCATCCGTCGAGGCCTAAGTCGTACAGCCTGCGCAGATTATTCCAATAAATGTCACGCGCTTCCTGACTGTAGGCATCATAAACTCGAACGCCCGACGGATAGTCCATGCGCGGAGGCCACTGTTCGGATATGCCTGATTGAGGCCATGTCTCGATGTTAAACAGCAGGCCTTTTTCGTTGAGTTCGCGGTAAGGCTTAGTTGCCGGTCCGAACGATGACCAGATCGAGATTATCGCATGGGCATTCATGTTGTGTATGGAGTCGACCATAAGCTTCGGATTCGGAAATTGGGCATTCATAAATTCCATCGCGTTCCACAGATAATTGTTTCCCCAATATTGCCAATCCTGAATGATTCCGTCGAAAGGCACTTCAAGCTCCCTGTGTCGGGCCACTACCTCCATGACCTCGTCCTGGCTTGTATATCGCTCGCGGCTTTGCCAAAAACCGTATGTCCACAAGGGGAACATCGGCACTTCGCCTGTCAATGCTCGGATTTGGGCTACCACACCGTCGGCATTGCCACCGTACATAAAATAATAGTCCACACAGTCGCCCACGGCCGACGAAAACGACATGCCATCGGCGTTATCATTGAAGTCGGTGGGAGAATAATTGTCCCAAAGTATACCATATCCCTTTATCGACTGCATCACAGGAATGCCGTCCTCAATATTGCCCGGCATCAAGGTGCGTGAAAATCCACGCAACGAAAGCTTGCCGGTCTCATAGTTTCCAAGTCCATAGATTGGCTCATCTTTGTCGAGGATGAACGACTGTGACACTCTCAACGAAGGTGTGCCGGCATCCAACACGGGGATAAATGACGTAGACTTTTCCTTAAGCAAGTTCTTCCCCGACGCATCAGCGAATATTATCTCGCCTGTGCGCAGATTAAGCGAAGCTTTCAGACGGTCGCTTTTAACGGTGACTCCGCTCCCTGATCTCGAAACATCAAACTTAACCGTCTCCGGCTTTGCTATTACAGAGTAGCTCTCAGAAGCCGGACGACCACTCTCGCTAAGCGGATACTTAACTATTCTGATACTTGAAGGAGTATAAAACTCCATTTCAACCACCATCGAGTCGAGAGAAGCCTTCACGCCATGCGCAGTCTCCTGCACACCGGGAGCCGTTATTGCCGACCCCAACACAGGGACAAGCATGGCCAATAACACACTTTTAAGTTTCATAAATAAATAGATTTGAGATTATTCTTTGGTTACAAATTTATAAATCGGTTGATTATTATTGCAAAGGTAATGATTATTTCAACGTGTAGCCTATCATTTGCCACAAAATGTAGGAGTCCACCGTCAAACTACGGCTGAATTCGACAAGCGGACTATGCCGAATCAACTACGCCGACATAACCTTCCGCTTTGAATAACGCGCCCGATTGTCCGGTACCCTCACTCGTAGCCGGTGTGTCAAAATAGGCGCAGCCTCTTCGTTTTATGTTTTTCAGCAGGTTATGAAAAGAGGGCGT
>CAZIXM010000038.1:0-25964 GCA_964543345.1 uncultured Muribaculum sp.
CTCGAGACCTCCGGGTTATGAATCCGACGCTCTAACCAACTGAGCTATCCCGCCGTTACCGTTTTGCGAGTGCAAAGTTAATACAATATTTTTTAATATGCAATGTTGGTGGCGAATTTTTTCGCTTAAAAATTCTGTTTTCTCTGTTTTCTAAATCAGTTTTTGAAATTTCGGATTTCTTTGTACATTTGCACAAAAATTACAGTAATGTCTGAGTTTGGTAAGAAATACTACCTTTTCTTGATTATCTTTTTGGGCGCGCTTTCGGCTTTTGGCCCGTTTGTGACCGACATGTATCTGCCTACGCTTCCTTCAATGGCCGAAATTTTTCATACGACACCATCCCTCGTTCAAATGGGATTGTCGATGAGTATGCTTGGTCTTGCCGTAGGACAAGTATTCTTTGGCCCGATTAGCGACAAATATGGCAGAAAGCCTGTACTTGTGTCGGCAATGTTGCTCTTTTCCGTATCTACAATTGTAAGTATATATTCGCCTACAATTGAATTTTTTAATATATGCCGCTTTCTGCAAGGTCTTGGCGGGTCGGGAGGTATTGTCCTTTCAAGATCGGTTGCGACAGACTGTTATTCCGGCAGGGAGCTTGCCAAGATGCTTGCGGTAATTGGCGCGGTAAATGGTATCGCCCCGGTAACTGCCCCTGTTGTAGGAGGTATCGTGTCAGAATCTGTTGGATGGAAGGGTATATTTTGGATACTGTTTGGTATAGGAATCGTCATACTGGGCTTATGCATTATATTCAGAGAGTCGCATACTGAGGAGCGCCGTTATACCGGTTCAATAGGCAGCTTGTTTAAAAATATGCCTCAGTTATTTAAACTCAAATACTTTGTCGTTTACACGTTGCTTAACACTTTTGCCTGCGGAGTTCTGTTTTCCTATATCTCTTCCGCTTCATTCATAATTCAAAATAAGTTTGGTTTCAGTGAACTTGTATTTGCGGTGTTTTTTGGCATAAATGCAGTGGGCATAGGTCTGGGCTCGGCCATGTCTCTTAAATTCCATAAAATGGCTTCTGCGGCTATGTTCGGGGCAACGGGAATTTTTGTAGCGGCTCTTTTGCTATTGCTGGCACAATTTGTATTACCGGTATTCTGGACATACGAGATGCTGTCATTTGCAATGCTCGTATTTACGGGGTTCATACTGACTTCATCCACCACGTTGGCAATGGACGAGGGCCGAAAGATGATAGGGACGGCTTCGGCGATTTTCGGCGCATCAGGATTCCTGTCGGGAGGAATAGTTTCGCCTTTAGTGGGGATCGGAGATATTATGACAGCGACTATTACACTGTTATTGTCATGTGGCGGCATGTCGCTACTGTTCGCATGGCTTGCATTCTCCAGAAAAAATCGCGCAACTGCCTGATAAGCAAGCATCCCTATTGTTTCGGTCTTATATGGGTGATATTATTCCTCCTGATTAACAAAATTATTGTGGCCGTTATCAGCAAACTTATTACTGAAAAAGATATTGCCATTGCCGATTCCCCGGTGCCGATATTGTTTATGTCAGTTGTTATTTTTCCGGTCTTTACTGCCCATAAAGATATTACTACGATGCAGTTGTTGACGGCATGGGCAATTACGGATGTCCAAAGCGAAGAGGTCCACCATACAAGATAACCAAAGAATACGCCCATCAACAGACGTGGGAAGAACCCAAAGAACTGCATGTGTATAGCGCTAAAAACAAATGCCGTGGTCCATATAGCCAAATGATGATTGCGAAATAGCGCAATCAAAATATTCTGAAGGCCTCCCCGAAAGAAAATCTCTTCAGAAATCCCGGTTAGGACTCCTACTAAAAGCAACGATATTAGCATACCGGTCAAGGTTGTGTCACCCAGAAGCATCGACATTGTAGCTTCAGCATTAGCTTCAGCGTTTCGTAGGAATGTCTCAAGAGCCACCATAGATTCAGGCAGATGTGCGCTTTCATTCCATTTTATAATAACGTTCATTGCCGGTATTGCCGTTATTATTGCAAGAATGACAAGGGCTGAATTTGATAATGTGGGAGATTTATCCAATTTCGCGAAACTTATTGGTCTTTTAGCGCACAAAATCAGTGTCATTATGACAGGCATTATGAATATAATGACATCTTGCAGCAAAATGGCCCATCTCAGTAAGGGGAGTGTTGAACTACCTACTTTGGTTATGACTACAGCACCGAATATCCAGGCGAGCAACCACCAGCATATAAAGAGAAATAAAGTGCTCCCCGGATTAATCCGAAGTTGTCCAAGACGAGATTGGTGAGATAAATACATGTCCATTAGATTGTTAATTCGATAGTTTAAAAATTAATTTGGCCAACAATCAATTTGATCCTTAATCTGAGGTATGGTTGAGCGCCGGTAAATCGGATTATAACCTCTGAGAAGTTGTGCTCGGTAATCATTTAGGGCCATAATGGCATATTTCCCTAAAAATGCAAGAGCGGTAAGATTAACTAATGTCATAAGACCCATGAATAAATCAGCTAATCCCCAGACGAATTCAAGAGAAGTTAATGTCCCCACCATTACCATAGCTCCCACACAAATACGATATATTATTATTAATGTATGGGAATTTCGGATAAATTGAAGATTAGTCTCTCCATAATAATAATTGGAGATTATGCTTGTAAATGCAAAAAAGAATATGGCAATTGACACGAAGACCGGACCTGCCGTTCCTACTTCGCTATCTAAGGCGTTTTGAGTCAGCTCTATTCCGGATGTTCCGTCAAGATATGTTCCGCTACATAAAATGATGAATGCTGTGGCCGAACAAATCAATAGGGTATCGGTGAATACCCCCAGTGCTTGTATCAGTCCCTGTTTTACCGGATGGCTAATAGACGCTGTCGCCGCGGCATTAGGCGTAGAACCTTCTCCGGCCTCGTTGCTGAAAAGTCCGCGTTTTATGCCCATAATAAGGGCACTTCCGAAGCCTCCTCCTAATGCCGCATCGCCGGTGAACGCCTCAGAGAATATGAGACGCAGGACATCGGGTATATTGTAAAACCGAATGATTATAACATAAATAGTTAATATAATGTAGAATATAGCCATTATAGGAACTACGACTTCGCTTACTTTTGAGATTCGCTGAATTCCTCCCCAAATTATGATTAGAGTTGCCGCGGTTAGAATTATTCCTACAATCACCGGATTCCAACCGAACGAAACGTATGTGGCCGTAGAGATGGTGTTTGACTGTACTGAATTAAATGCGAGACCGAAAGTAAGAGTAATTAATATAGCAAACAATACGGCAAACCATCTGCACTTCATGCCTTTTTGGATATAATAAGCAGGCCCGCCACGAAATGAGTTTGGCCCTTTAACTTTATATATTTGGGCTAAGGTTGATTCGATGAATGCTGTAGACGCACCGAGTAAGGCTATTACCCACATCCAGAATACTGCTCCCGGGCCGCCTATAGCGATTGCTGTCGCCACTCCGGCAAGATTCCCCGTTCCGACTCTGCTGGCTATTGAGACCGCAAAAGCTTGAAACGAGCTGATAGAATGTCGAGCCGATTTATGCTCGTCGGCTGACTCATTTTCTCTTTTTCCGGAAGTACAAAGCAGTTTGAGCATTTCACCAAACATTCTTATCTGCACAAATCCGGTTTTGATGGAGAACCACACGGCCGCGAAAAGCAGAACGGCGACGAGAATATACGTCCAAAGTATATCGTTTACGGAATTTAGCACTTCCATTTATATCTATTGTTCTATGGTTTTTGATTCTGGTTGTTGTTCTTGCGTTTGTTTGTCTTGCTCGTGCTTCTTTTTCTTTCTGAGGAATGAAAATAAGTTGTCGAAATCGCGCTTAAACACGATTCCTACTCCTTGGGTTGTTAAAGCCGATTTGACGTAGTAGTTCTGGTCGTTATACCTGTTATAAGCTTTGAGCCGGATATTTCCGGAACTGTTCAGCAGATATTCAATGTCGAAGTCGCCGACAAATGAATTGCTGGTGTTGTATAATGAGTTATCACGATACCCGAAGTTGCCGTTAAATAAAAGTCTATTGTCGAGCAGATAGCTTGAAAGAGCCAGATCGACGGACATATCGCTGAAATCGCCTTTGTCGCTTCTGATGTTAGGAGCGATGCTCCAGTTGTCGCTTAATTGGCCGAGAACGGATCCTAATTGCGATGACAAGGTTGACGATGCCACCGAGACGAGTTCATTGCCTTTTGTGGTCGACTCCATATAATCGGGGGTATAGAATCGGCCTAACGACAGTAGGTAAATGATCTGTCGGCTCATCTGATCTTCTGTGTTAATTATGCTTCGTACTTTGCTATAAGTGTCACTCGTAAGTCCGGGAAATTCGAGATCAAATTCAATCTCGGGTTGCTGCATCGGCCCGCGAACCATCAACAATGCGTTCACAGTCACATGTTGGCTTTTTAGGTCGCGGTCTTGCAGGAATGATTCGTCAAGATCGCTAAACGACACATTTGGAACCGTGTATGTAGCTTGTATATCGACTTCTGCATCGAGAGGATTGCCGGTGAACGTAATATAACTGCCGGCTTTAATCTTAAACGGGCGGAAGATAAGATTCTGAATGCTAAAAGAATAGTCACCTTGGCTAATGGTGTATGTCCCGCGCAGTGTCATTTCATCATCGGTGTTGTTGTAGCCGAATACGAGATAACCCGTTCCGCGGGTAGTAATCTCGTCGCGAGCAACGGGGTCGCTTATTATTCTTAGTTTTCCGTCGTTGGTGACAGAGCAGTTAATGGTTATTTCATACTCGGTGGTTGAAGTATGCTGTTCTTTTTCTTTTGCAAACTGCTCTTTTAGACGTTTTAAGTTAGCGGCAACGGGATCTTCTACTATCAGTAACAAAGATTCTTTGGCTTCATCTCTGTCATGGAAACTAAGGAAATTATATTCACTGGCTTCTTCCTTGTCCGACAATACGAACGTAAACTCTGAATCAGGTGCCGTGGTGACGTTGGCTGATACGCTAACATGTCCGGGTCGACCGTCGATAAACACTTCCCCGTTGCAGAATATCTGCCCGTACCATACAGGATTGATGTTGCTGTTTACATTAAAGCACAGCAAATCTTTTGCATCGGTGACTTGGAAATGGAATGACGGATCTTTAAAGAAGTTATGTTTAACCCATCCGTCGAGTCGTCCCGAATGTCCGTATTGGTCTTTTAATATCACATTTCCGAAATTGATGTTTCCGGGAGTTAAATGTATGGAGTCTGTTGTTGTATAATATGTATTTGTGACATCGACTTTAAGTTTTAGGTCTTCTGCCAAGATGTCACCTGTCATGTTTATGTATTTAAATGTGCCGTAAAGATGTGCATTGCCCGAAGCATAACCCTCAACGTCAGAAGTGAATGCCTCCATGAAAGGTTTCATAAATCCAACGGGCAATTTATCAGCCTTGAATTTGAAGTCAAGAGAATCGCGCATAGGGTATATGGCTCCGTCGATGTATGAAATGCGGTTTTCGTCATCTTCGACCTTCGCGTCGATTTCTACCCCCTGGGTCTCATTGTTCCATCGGCTCACTATGTCTGCATTTCCGAGAACGCTGAAGTTATATTTAAATCCGCTTACATGCAGACCGGGAGTCTCGAGTGTCGGATTTTTACTGAAAAGATTTGAAGCATAGAATTTTCCGGATGCTATGCCCCCGAACATGGCGTTGCCTATGGCTAATGTCTCAAATACATAGTCGAGATTCATGTCAAGAAGCTCAAGACAAATCTGGTGTTCTGGATTTTCTGATGCCGTACCCCATATTTTTACGAATTGATTATCGCGGCTCACCTCAAAGTTCCTTACATTAATCTGTTTGTCGGCAATCATAATATTTGAGGGTTGCACATTCCATACGGTGTCGTTGAATACCATTTCGGTCGGACGTATTTCTATGTCGGTCTTAAGTCCACCCTCGTTTTCCGACAGGTAAGCCGACAAGTCGAGGTCGCCCATAAATTTGCGTTCGCGGTCGATGTCCCAACTTAGACGTCCATTTATTTTGTTGTCTTCTCCGTCTGCTGTTATGGTTACAGATGCGTTGCCGTCCTTTGTAGGGTACAAAGTCGATATGTCAAGTGAAGTAGTTCCTGAGGTACCGTCGGCCTTGAATATCATAACAGTGTTCTCGATGAATTTATCCTTTTGAAGCAGATATGGGGCATCAACGCTTGCTTTCAATATCTGCGACTCTTCATCAAGCACGGCGGTAATAGAGACAGTATGCAAAATCTTAACAGGCGATTTAAAGAAGTCGAGCCATTGACGGGTGGTCGCGCTTTCTCTTAATTCAAACCGTGTGCTGAGATTTACGGGGAACTCTTTAGCCCTGTTTTTTGTCATGGATCCCTCGGTTGCCACTAATGCCGGGAATATGGATCCGAATATTCTTTTGGCCGCAGGCACAATGTCCTTAATGCGGTAATATCCGTTGATACGGCCGTCGAGGATGTCGGAATAAATGAGCATGTATCTTGGCGTTGTAGTGCCCGATGCCAGCACTGACAGATAATTTAGCGTAAGTCCGTCATTAACGGAATCGGTAAAATGGAAATTTGACATAGATAAGTGTCCGTCAAGATTCTCTATATCATTGCCACTGAGCGATGCATCAATTCTGGCCGACATTGTGTAGCCCGGATATTTATCGGTCAGATTCAGGTTATGCACATTAATTTGGCTTAGATTTATTTTAGCGTTGCATGAGTGTAATCCATTGGCATTACCGTATTCACCTATAATGTCAACTGACAGATTTTCGTCGGCTACAGAAAGCTCGCCTGAAATATTTTCTCTGTCGGCTGTAAAGGATGTGGCAATTCCGGTGTATTCATATCCTTTAAATGTTAAAGCATCAACTACGGCATCAACTTTAACCCAATCAATTTTCTTATCGAGTCTGCTCTTGAAATCCATAGTCATAACTGTGTTTCCAAGATTTGGGTTTATGACACTTAGATTTGCGTTGTCAACTGAAACGGATCCGATCGCGTTGCCCTGCAGGTTGAGTATCGAACCGTCAAATTCGGTTGAAACGAATGCATTTCCGGCCTCAGTGAATAAATTTGCCGACATTGTGCTTCTGTCAGGCGAAATAGATATTGTTGCCTTTAATGTGGACTGACCGATTGTGTCGAGTTTTGACAAAAGATTTGCATCGCCAAAGCTTTTGTCAAGCAATACACCACATACTTTAGGCATAGAAACTTTCAAATTTAAGGAGTCAATGTCGACTGAAAGGTCTGACACGGAGGGAAGTCCTTGGGCTGAAAGTCCCAGAATATCCATTGAGATCGAATTGCTACGTTCGTTAACCGACAGATTATCGACAGTAAGGTCGCCTACGGTTCCTTTGGCTTCAAAGTCAATATTAAAAGAAAAGTCGATTTTTTCGAGAGGTGTATAAAATGCGGCGAGGTCAGGGGGATATAGGTTGGAGCCCTTCAGTATTTTTATGTCGAACGGTATATGGTTCCAGCCTTTTGACAAACTTTCCCAGCCATTATAGTCAGAGAATATATCGCCAAGTATTATCTTTGAATTTGGCAAAATGATGTCAAACGACTTCAATGCGAGTCCGGAATCGGTAACAGAAGCTTCACCGCTGATAGATTCTATCGTGAAACCAGATTGTTCGCTTAAAGCTAAACGACGGAGCACAACGGTATAGTCGTTGTTGCTTATTCGTGGCACTAAAATATCCGCCCTTAAATCGCGAATTGAAATGTGGTTGGGATTGAATTTGTGGGTACGTGATTCTGTCGGGGCGTTTAAGATGTCGTAGTTAAGAGAGCTTCTGCGTATAACTATGTTGTTGATTCTTAGGTCGTACTCAGGCTTGGGTTTATCTTGGTCGTCGCTTTTCAGGTGGTCAATAATGGGTTGTATGTTAAGGGGGCCATTTAATGAGTCGCGATGTAGGTTTGCTTCCAAACCGATTATCTCAGCATAAGATATAACGATGCGTCGTTGAAGTATTAGTTTGCCGAGTCTAATTCCGGCTCCAAGGCGATTTACTTTCAAAGCCGTGTCACCGGGTTGGGGAATAAGTTTTATGTCGTGCAGCGTAAGACGGTTGAACGGTGCTATATTTACGGAACCGATTTCGACATCTGCCCCTAATAAAGCTGACAGTTCGATTTCGCCTCTGTCTCGAACCATTTTCTGCACTTCCGGTACAGAGAGTAGGGCATAAAGCACTGCCGGCAATCCAATGCTCAATGCCAGTATGATTACTATTATAGTTCGGACTATTTTATACGCCCAGTTCATCTATAGTGGAAAAATCTCATTTTAAGTACAAATTTAAGCACTTTTGCTAAAATAAATTGGATTATTGTGCTTTAAAATATGCATGGTAGCCTCAAATTATTTAATTGTGTCTACGGATATTAGTAAATTGGATGTTAAAACAACAGGAGCACTGTCTGAATGACGGCGCTCCTGCTGTAAATGCTATACAAAATGACCTATTATTGGCCTAAATATGTCTTGAGCAGTTTACTCTTTTGTCCTTTAAGACGTCTGATGGCTTTTTCTTTGATTTGACGCACGCGTTCGCGAGTAAGGTCAAATTTAGCACCAATCTCTTCAAGCGTCATCTCCTGGCATCCTATGCCAAAGAACATTTTTAGAATTTCGCGTTCACGCTCATGGAGTTGCTTAAGAGCGCGTTCAACTTCTTTAGAGAGAGACTCTTGGGTAAGAGTGGCATCGGCCATTGGAGAGTCGTCATTAGGAAGTACGTCAAGTAGACTGTTGTCTTCTCCTTCCACGAAAGGTGCATCAACCGAAATGTGGCGTCCTTGAACCTTTAGTGTGTCAGCAATCTTCTCTACCGGGACGTCAAGCGCATCTGCAAGCTCTTCAGCCGACGGACGACGTTCGTTTTCCTGCTCGAATTTAGAGAGCGCTTTGCTGATTTTGTTTAAAGAGCCCACTTGGTTCAACGGCAGACGAACTATTCTGGACTGCTCGGCAAGTGCTTGAAGTATGGATTGTCTAATCCACCATACGGCGTATGAAATGAATTTAAAGCCACGTGTTTCGTCAAATTTCTGAGCTGCCTTGATAAGTCCAAGGTTACCTTCATTGATTAAGTCGGGGAGTGACAACCCCTGATTTTGATACTGTTTAGCTACTGAAACGACAAAACGCAGATTGGCTCGGGTCAATTTATCCAAAGCCGCTTCGTCTCCTTGCCTGATACGTTGAGCCAATTCAACCTCTTCTTCTACAGTAATAAGGTCTTCACGACCAATCTCTTGCAGATACTTGTCAAGCGATGCGCTTTCGCGGTTGGTGATTGACTTGGTGATTTTTAATTGTCTCATCTGTATTTACACATGATTTTAAGCGTACAAAGTTACGAATAATTCTTGAAAACTCAGTGCAATTTTGCCGAATTTTGAATCATTATTCTATTATATAACGTAATTATGGCAAATAACGCTTATGCCTTTACATAAAATCAACAGTAAATAGATAATTTTAAGATAGGCTTAAGAGCCTTCGGGTTTTGAAGCTATGATTTTGCGGGCGAGTTCCAGATCTTTAAGTCTGACGTATAGACGGGGATCGAGGCCCGGTACACCAAAATATAGAGTTGACATGAGTTGCCCGTTTATGACGCATGGGACTCCATTGGTCTCTAAAATGCCTTTCGTAATGTATGCATCTGCAATATTTGTGAATTTGTCAAATTCGACAAGCTCATCAGGATCAGTATTGTGGCGATTCATGGTTTATTTGATGTTGCGTTTGTTTAACTCTTGACGATAGCGTGCTGCGTTTTTCTGGTGTGTAGCATAGTCGGAAGTGAAGTTGTGTCGTCCGGAAAAATCTTCTTTTGCACACATATAGATATAATTATTAGGTTTTGAGTTCAGCACATCATCAATAGTTGTGGCTTCGGGCATCCTTATAGGCCCCGGAGGTAGTCCGGCAAACTTATACGTATTATATGGTGACGATGATTCGAGATGCTTCTGAGTGATTCTCTTGATAGAAAAATCGTTTACTGCAAATTTTATGGTTGGGTCAGCCTGTAAAGGCATACCTTTTTTTAGACGGTTTATATAAAGTCGGCCAACAATTGCGCGTTCAGCTTTGTCGTTGGTTTCCTCTTCTGCTATTGAAGCGACTGTCGCTACTTCTATTGGTGTAAGTCCAAGTTCCTCGGCTTTGCCGCGTCGGCTGTCGTTCCAAAAGTTGTCGCGGTATTTAAGCAGGGTCTTGAGAACCTTCTCAGGAGTTGCCGTCCAATAAAATTCGTATGTGTCAGGCAGAAAAGCCGCAATGTATTGCGACTTTTTGAAGCCTTTTTCCGGAAGTATGGAATCCATAGCATGGCAAAATTCAATGGAGTCCATCTCCATACGCGAAGAGATGCGTGAGGCGAGTTGATCGACTGTGCGTATGTTGTTGAATGTTAGTTTTATGGGCGTTTGAGCACCACGCGATATAGTCTTAAATATCTTTAGTGACGACTCTCCTGGCGATAATTTGTATGCGCCATGAGCTTTTTGGGGGTCTCCTTTAAACCATTGCCAAAGACGGGCGGCGTGTTTACCTGCTTCACCAGCTTTTTGCGTCAATTCTTCTTCAATAAATGTGCTGGTCGAGTTTGCCGGAATGTATATCCATAAATCGGAATCGCCGTCATAGCGTGAATAAGCGACATGACACCAATAAGCATACATGGTGGCAGAGGCGATTATTATTATGGTCAATGCTGTAAATCCGCAGCGTTTAATGTCTTTCTTATTCATCTTAAACTATTTCTCAGACTGCAAATATAGCTATTATAATGTTTGGTTGAGGTGGAGCGGACATTTTTATTGTTAAAAAATACCCATCACGAGTCTTTTTTGTTATTATTGTTTGTTAACTTTGTGAATATATATGGTCATGGAGGTCGCAGACAGACTTCGTTGCCCTAAATATAAGGAATCAACCTATATAAGATAAAGGAATATGACTACTCAAAAGCTCCAAATAACGCCTCAGAAAATCGAAAATGACAGGCGAGTGCTTGAATTGCTGTCGCAAACATTCAACAATGTGACTTCGGCAAGCACTGAGATTATCAATCTTGAAGCTATACTTAATCTACCAAAAGGTACGGAGCACTTCGTCGCAGATTTGCACGGTGAACATGAAGCTTTCAGGCATATACTTAAGAATGCCTCAGGAAATATCCGGCGTAAGGTGACGGAGCTCTTCAGCAACTCGATGAGAGAGCAGGATATAAAGTCGCTTTGCACATTGATTTATTATCCTGAGCGCAAACTTGAATATCAGAAAGTTGAGGAGACCGATTTGGAAGATTTTTACAATATAACCTTGCATAGGTTAATTAAGGTTTGTCAGTCAGTATCGTCAAAATACACCCGATCCAAGGTTAGAAAAGCACTTCCTAAAGAGTTTGCCTATATAATAGAAGAGTTGCTCCATGAATCACCCTCGGACGATGATAAACATGCTTATTTCAGCCGAATAATAGAGACAATCATTTCCACCGGGCAGGCTGATGAATTCATCATAGCACTCTGCAATGTAATACAGCGTCTGAGTATTGACCAACTACATGTGCTCGGGGATGTTTTTGACCGTGGCCCCGGAGCGCACATAATTATGGACACTTTATGTGAATATGATAAGTTTGACATGCAATGGGGCAACCACGACGCATTGTGGATGGGTGCCGCGGCCGGTAATGACGCTTGCATAGCAAATGTGCTACGACTGTCGCTGCGTTATGGCAATATGGCAACCTTGGAAGACGGATATGGAATAAATCTCGTCCCTCTCGCAACATTTGCCATGGAGACATACGGAGCAGATCCGTGTGAGAATTTTGGACCAAAGGTTGATCCTGAAAATTCAGAGTATGATGAAAAGACACGCCGACTGTTCGGCCAAATGCATAAGGCTATAAGCGTTATTCAGTTCAAGCTTGAAGCTGGGCTTATCGATAAGCATCCTCAGTGGGGAATGTCAGACCGGAAATTATTGGAGCATATAGATAAGGAGAGGGGAGTGTTCGTTATGAACGGTACAGAATATGAGATGACAGATTCATATTTCCCTACTATTGACCCGAAAAATCCGTATGAATTGACTGTGGAAGAGAGAGATTTGGTAGACAAGCTGCATCACTCGTTCCAAGTGAGCGACAAACTGAAAAAGCATGTGCAATGTATGTTTACGCACGGATGTATGTATGGCATTTATAATTCTAATCTTTTATTCCATGCATCGCTTCCTCTAAATTCCGACGGAACGCTGAAAGACGTTGATGTTAATGGCGTAAAATATAAAGGGCGCGAGTTGATGCACAGAATCGGCATGTTGATGAGATCCGCTTTTAATACAGACACTCCTGAGAATGATCGTGACTATGCTGTCGATTATTATTGGTATTTATGGTGTGGCCCGGATTCCCCGCTTTTTGACAAGTCGAAAATGGCAACATTTGAACGCTATTTTTTGAAAGACAAATCAACCCACAGCGAAGAAAAAGGATATTATTATAAACTGCGTAATGACGAGGCTGTTTGCGACATGATACTTGATGCTTTCGGTGTTGAAGGAGAACATCGCCACATAATAAACGGCCATGTCCCGGTGAGGATCAATAAGGGAGAGACTCCGATTCGGGCGAATGGGAAGCTGATGGTAATTGACGGAGGTTTTGCCAAAGCTTACCACGACACAACCGGAATTGCCGGATATACTCTCGTATATCATAGCCGGGGCTTTCAGCTGGTACAACATGAGCCGTTCACGTCGACAGAAGATGCTATAGCGACCGGCTCGGACATTAAAAGCACTACCCAAATAGTTGAACTAAGTTCTAAGAGAATGCGTGTGCGCGATACGGATCAAGGGCGTCTGCTTATGTCTCAGATAGAGGAATTGTCAGAGCTCCTATATGCGTATAGGCACGGAATAATAAAAGAGCACGCAGTAAAGTAGTCTGCTCTCACCTTAAATGGCTGAAATAGTCATATAAAAGTTAAAACGTCGATAAGGTGTTAACTTTTATTGATGTTTTTTGTTATTTAAGAAATGATTTTTTATTTTTGTCTGTTAAAGAGGGCAACCCCCTTAACGTATAGAGAGAATGAATACTGAAAGCAATAACGGAATAATTTACCGGGTCTATCAATTGTATAGAGATGGATTTCGGGATATGACTGTAGGCAAATACCTGTGGGCATTGATTTTAGTAAAGTTATTCATATTGTTTTTTGTTTTTAAATTATTCTTTTTCCCTAATTTGCTAGAGCTAGACTACAATACGGATGAGGAGCGCGCACAGGCTGTTCGTTCGGCATTGATGGAATCGGAAAGATGAATAGTTAACCGGAGAAATCATACAATAATTAAAACATAAGAGATGGACGATTTAATAACCGTAGTTGACTGGTCGAGGTGGCAATTTGCCTTGACGGCCATGTATCACTGGCTGTTTGTTCCGCTGACTATCGGCCTTGCTCTGATAGTTGCGATAATGGAGAGCATTTATGTGAAGACTAAGAAAGTCAAGTGGCTTGCAATGACAAAGTTCTGGATGTTGCTGTTCGGAATTAATTTCGCTATTGGAGTAGCGACCGGAATTATCCTTGAATTTGAGTTTGGAACTAACTGGTCGAATTATAGTTGGTTTGTCGGGGATATCTTTGGCGCACCGTTGGCCATTGAGGGAATTGTGGCGTTCTTTATGGAATCTACATTCATAGCAGTGATGTTTTTCGGATGGAAAAAGGTTAGTCCGACCTTCCATCTTGCCGCTTCATGGTTGACGGCGGCCGGAACGGCCTTGTCGGCGCTATGGATTCTTGTGGCAAACGCGTGGATGCAACAGCCTGCCGGAATGGAGTTTGACCCGGATCAGATGCGCAATGTAATGGACAATTTCTGGGCGATAGTATTTTCAGACACTGCTGTTGCCAAGTTCACGCATACAGTCTCAAGTGCGTGGGTTTTGGCCGGCGTTTTCGTAATTGGAGTCAGCAGCTGGTTCTTGCTTAAGAAACGCAATGTGGAGATGGCCATGGATTCAATCAAAGTGGCTTCGTGGGTTGGCGGAGCAGGTATTCTGATAACTTTGGCTACCGGTGACATATCAGCAGTTAACGTAGCGAAACATCAGCCTATGAAGCTTGCCGCAATGGAGGGCCTTTATAGGGGAAGTTGCGGACAGGAGTTGGTTGGAATCGGAATTCTTAATCCGGAAAAACAACCGGGTGACGATAAAAATCCATACTTGTTTGATATTGCCATACCATACGGGCTTTCATTCCTTGCCACTCATAATCCTAATGCTTTTGTCCCCGGCATTGATGATTTAATTGAAGGAATAGAGTTGACCCCCGAAGGCGATACTTTGCATACGGTTGGCTATGATGAGCGCATTGCCATAGGTCGAGAGTCGCATGAAGCATTGAGGGCTTACGACAAGGCTAGAGCTGATGGAAATTCGGCAGAAATGGATTCAGCGTTGAAGGCATTGCGTAAATCTTATCCATATTTTGGCTATGGTTATCTTGACTCTCCGGAAGAAGCCGTGCCTCCAGTGGCAGTTACATTCTATGCTTTTAGAATAATGGTTATGGCCGGAGGATATCTGTTGTTGTTTTTCGCAGTGGCTTTTATAGGGGTCTATTGGAAGCAAGGTTGGTTGAAAAATAAGATAGTCAACTGGATAGGTATGCTGTCAATAGTCGTGGTTTGGATTTGCTCGCAAAGCGGATGGATTACCGCGGAAGTGGGCCGTCAGCCATGGGTGATTCAGGATATTCTGCCTACTCGTGCGGCTATCAGTGAAATTTCAGCTTCGTCAGTAATCTTGACATTCTGGATGTTTGCAGCGGTATTTACCGTATTGCTCATTGCAGAGATAAGCATCATGCTTTCACAAATTAATAAGTATTCAAAAGAGGATATTACCGCTATTTCTAAATCTTAACGATTATGACACTTGAATCATTACAGATATATTGGTGGCTGATTATTTCAGTGCTTGGGGCATTGTTGGTGTTTTTGCTGTTCGTTCAGGGCGGCCAGTCGATGTTGCTGACAACAAACAACGCCACTTACCGCAATTTGATGGTAAACTCCATCGGACAAAAATGGGAGCTTACGTTCACGACTTTGGTTGTGTTCGGAGGAGCGTTCTTTGCTTCGTTCCCATTGTTCTATAGTACGAGCTTTGGCGGAGCATACTGGCTATGGATATTAATCCTGTTTACCTTTGTAGGGCAAGCCGTAAGCTTTCAGTATCGCAGAAAGCGTGGAAATGTATATGGAACCGCATTTTACGATGTGTTGCTTACCATTAACGGCTGTTTGGGCTGTTTTCTGCTCGGAGTGGCAGTGTCGATGTTCTTCTTCGGCGCAGAATTTAAAGTGACTATGGGTAACATTTTGGATCCGGGTTCGCCAGTCATATCGCAGTGGGCACCATCACACGGATTTGAGGCGATATTCTATTGGAAAAATTGGATACTTGGCTTGGCTGTAGTATTTCTTGCAAGGACGCAAGGGGCATTATACTTTATGAATAACATTAAAGGCGATGAGAAATTTTTTGATTTGAACCGTCGTAGGGTGTTACTCAACGGAGTTGTGTTCGTTGTATTCTTCCTGGCATTCGTCGGGTTGCTCTTTGCTGCCGATGGTTATCAAACGTTAGGTAAAAACAGTTTCGCTGTTGTTCCTAATAAATACTTCTTTAATTATGTCGACATGTGGTGGAGTGGATTGCTGTTTGTCGTCGGAGTAGTTATGGTACTGTTTGGCGTTTTGAAGTCGGCATTGTCTTCGCATTACACAAAAGGAATTTGGTGGAGTGGAATTGGTACGGTCGTTGTTGTCCTGACTTTGTTTTTTGTGGCAGGATATAACGACACTCCTTATTATCCCTCTCTGACGGATATAAATAGTTCATTGAGCATATTCAATAGCTCATCGACCCACTTTACATTAACAGTAATGTCGATAGTTTCGCTACTTGTTCCTATAGTAGTGGCTTATATAGCGTATGTATGGTATAAAATGGATAAAAAACCACTTACTCCTTCAGAAATGGAGCGTGACAGCCATGCATATTAAATGAGCCTATAAGAAATCGGCGTGAGGTTTTGACGCGTCGGCCATAATCAGTAACTTTGCAATAGTAAAGACTGATTATGGCCGACGTTTTTTATACATTAAAAGCTCCTGCTGAAGGGTGGTATAAGGAGAAAATGAGTAAGTTTTTGGCTTTTGCAGTACCGGTAAGTTCGGCCGTAGAAGCCAAAGATGTCATTGCTTCGTTTCAAAAAAAGTATTATGATGCTCGGCATGTATGTTGGGCTTATATGATAGGGGCCGCAAGGACTGACTTTCAAAGCAATGACAACGGCGAGCCTTCAGGAACGGCCGGTAAGCCCATATTGGGTCAGATAAACTCATTTAATCTGACCAATATAGTCATAATTGTTGTGAGATATTTCGGTGGCATAAAATTAGGTACGAGCGGGCTTATTGTGGCCTATAAGGAAGCTGCTCGTGAGGCTATAATAGCCGGTGAGATTATTGAGTGTCACGAAATGAAAGAAATTACATTCTCATTTCCTTATTTGGCTATGAACGATGTGATGAAGTGTGTAAAAGACAACGACGTGAAAATCATGTCGCAGGAGTTTGACAATTGTTGCGTCATGACAATAAAAATACGGGCCGACCATGCTGATGGATTTTCGGCCCGCATATCTGATATAGACGGTACGTCAGTGCTCTAAATTATAAGCATTGCATCGCCGTAAGCACCGAACCTGTACTGTTCTTTGATGGCTTGAGAATATGCGTTCATTATGAGGTCGTAACCGCCAAATGCGCAAGTCATCATAAGCATAGTTGAGTAGGGTAAATGGAAATTAGTCACCATGGCTGTTGCGACAGTGAAGTCGTAAGGTGGAAAAATAAACTTATTAGTCCATCCGGAGTATGTCTTCATGTGTCCTCCCATGCTTACCGCACTTTCAATTCCTCTTAGAACTGAAGTGCCGACTGCGCAGACCTGCTTATCAATGTCCTTAGCTTCGTTGACAGTGTCGACAAGCTCCTGCGTCACTTCCATTTCTTCAGAGTCCATTCTGTGTTTAGTCAAGTCCTCGACATCAATTTCGCGGTAGTTGCCGAGTCCGGAATGTACGGTCAAAAATGCATCTTTGATGCCTTTAATTTCCATTCTTTTTAATAGTTCGCGGCTGAAGTGGAGGCCAGCGGCCGGAGCCACTACGGCTCCTTCGCGTTTTGCGAAAATGCATTGATAGCGTTCGGCATCTTCAGGCACAGGTTCGCGCTTAATGTATGGGGGTAATGGAGTCTGTCCGAGTTTATACAGCGAATTTTTAAACTCATCGTGGCTTCCGTCATAAAGGAAACGCAGAGTTCGTCCACGTGAAGTGGTGTTGTCTATGACTTCCGCTACCATAGACTCATCTTCGCCGAAGTATAGTTTGTTGCCGATGCGAATTTTTCGAGCCGGTTCTACAAGAACATCCCACAGCTTATTCTCTTCGTTGAGTTCGCGTAAGAGGAAAACTTCAATCTTAGCCCCGGTCTTTTCCTTATTCCCATATAATTTGGCAGGAAACACTTGGGTGTCGTTGAAAATAAATACGTCACCGTCATTAAAATAGTCGATGATATCCTTAAACTGGCGGTTTTCTATTTCGCCGGTTTTGCGATGTACCACCATCAACCTTGATTCGTCACGTACCGGACACGGTTCGTAAGCAATCAGTTCTTCCGGGAGCTTGAATTTGAATTGTGAGAGTTTCATTTATTTTGAAGTTATAATGTCCTAAATTTTCAAATATTGTCATTTTCAGTAATTTCGTCCGGCATTTCAATTGGCACTTCTTTTAGAAATTCCGTAATCTGGTCAACCGTCATGCAACGATCGATGGTCACATCTCCGACTCTGGTTCTTCGTAGAGCAGTCAGATGCGCACCGGATCCTAAAGCTACTCCAATGTCACGTGCTAAAGCCCTAATATATGTTCCTTTGCTGCAGACTATTCTGAGAGTTATGCTCGTCTGGGCATATTCAAGCAACTCAATCTCATCGATAACCAAAATCTTGGGCTTAATTACGACTTCGACTCCTTTGCGTGCCCTCTTGTAGGCTCGTTCACCGTCAATTTTGCATGCGGAAAACGCCGGAGGAATCTGTTCGATTCGGCCTACGAATCGAGTGAGGACTTCTTCGACAGATTCGCGCGTGATATGTTCTGTCGGGAAAGTTGCATCAATTTTTGTTTCAAGATCGAATGAAGGTGTAGTCGCTCCGAGGGCTATGGTGGCAATGTACTCCTTTACTCCGGCTTGGAGCGATTCGATTAACTTCGTCGAACGTCCGGTACATACTACCATAACACCAGTTGCCAACGGATCCAAAGTGCCGGCATGTCCTACTTTAAGCTTTTTGATTTTCATGCGTCGGAGTAAGGCTCCTCTAATGCGTTTAACAGCATCAAAAGATGTCCACGTATATGGCTTGTCAATGTAAAGGATCTCTCCGTCAATGAAATTCATATAAAGATGATTTTACCAGCAGATACAAATAATTCCCATTATTACGCAGTAGAGTGCAAACCATATTAGTTTGCCCTTTTTGACGAGATTGAGCATCCATTTGCATGCAATGCATCCGACGATGAAAGAGGCAAAGAACCCAACGGCTAGGCATAGTCCGCTGACTGTTGTTTGTGATACATCGCCCATAATCATGTCTTTGGTGTCAAGTAAAGCCTCTCCGAGTATTGGAATTATCACCATCAAGAATGAAAACGAGGCAACTTTATCTCGCTTATCACCTAATAAAATACCTGTGGCGATAGTCGTACCTGAGCGGCTTAGTCCGGGCAATACGGCTACCGCCTGGGCAATTCCTATTATGAACGCATCAAACCATGTGATGTCGTGTGGCTCGGACTGATTGCCACGTCTATTTAACAGCATGGGCCTGGTGCGGAAAAAGTATGCAAATGTCAGCAGCAATGCTGTTATGCACAGACAGATTCCTACTACTAACAGACTCCCTCCGAACAGGCTCTCTACGAAGTCTTTAAAGCAGAATCCGACAATTGCAACCGGGATGCAAGATACGAGTATTTTGCAAACGTAGTAAAAATTATAATCAAGTTTTAATGTAAAAAAGCTTTTACATAGCGGGAAAAATTCCTTCCAAAGAACAACAATGGTGGATAGGACGGTGGCGGCATGGAGCATTACGTCGAATTCAAGAATGTCGTCGCCGGCGATGTTGATGTTCAATATATCTCTGAATATTTCGAGGTGTCCGCTTGAACTGATAGGGAGGTATTCTGCCAATCCCTGCACTATGCCTAAAATAAGAGCATCAATCCAATCCATTTGTCTTATTTGTTTTTGTTAGACCGATATACAATTCCAACTCCCATAAAGATGAATCCTAAGAATGCTATCGTAGGGCCGATAACGATTCTTCTGGTTGAGAAGATATCAGGATTAAAAGCTTCGGTTGTGCTACTGCCTCCAAGCATCAGCAAAAAGCCAATTAAAATCATGGCTCCAGAAATGGCCATGAGTATAAAATTAATCTTAACCAAAGGGAACTGTTCCGGACTCTCTCTCTCGATTCCGTTAGATGCCTCCGGCCTTGAAGATAATGGACGGTTAGTGATTTGTGCCATAAGCGTATAATGCTAATTGTATTTTCTATTATTTAAACATGTCGTCGTAGTCTGCACGGAGATATTTATTGGTAGAAAGCAACGATGCGAAACCGCAAATCAATATCCCGATAACGATTAAACTGCCAAATACTATTCCTATTAAATCCCATGGAATTACTGACATTAAATCGGGACTGATATGTCTGACATACATGATTACTCCGAGAAGCAAAAGATCTGCAATAACTCCTGCAATGATTCCACTGACAATGTTGCTGACGAGGAACGGCTTTCGGATAAAAGCTCCGGTGGCTCCAACAAGCCTCATAGTATGGATTGTGAATCGCCGGGCATAAACTGCGAGATGCACGGTGTTATTGATCAAAGCGAAGGATATTAATAAAAGAGCTAATGCCACAATTGACAGTACGGCAGTGATAGAGCGGAAATTATCGTTTATGCTATCAACCATTTCAACGGCAACATTGACCTCGTCAACATAGTCCAGCATTTTAATGGGAAAAGTTATTTCGGTGATGGAGTCAGAGTTGGCGTAGGCTGACTTCACATTTACCTCGATGACTCCTCTGAATGGGTTTACTTCGAGAATTTTCATCAAATCCTCGCCCATCTCTTCTTTCCACTGCTCTAAAGCATTTTCTTTAGATATATATCTAATAGATGACATATAAGGAGCTTCGGAGCATAGATGCTGTAATTCAGAAATCTGCTCTGGAGTGGCAGTGTCAGACAGAACTACCGTAAACCCCATGCTTTCACGAATTTGTGTGGTAATCAGATGAGCCGAAATTCCGAGCATAGCTATTATGCCCAGAAGCAGCAACACAAGTGAAACGCTTACGGTAGCGGTAATTTGCGCCGATAGAACTGATATTCCTTTATGCCTTTTTTCCATATAGGTATCTTTGGGCAAAAGTTCCCAAAAGACCTACAAAATTAATACATAAAAGGGGGATTGTCAATATTTTGGCTCGAAAAAATCGGTTTGTAAATAGAGCCGGTTTGGCGATTTGGAGGTAATATGCTAACCGATAGGGTTTTATTGGCGATGAATACCAATACAACCCTATCGGTTATGGTAAATTAGAGTATGCTGTCGCGGGATTATGCGAATTTAGCCCAATCGGTTTTACGCATGTCGCCTTCGTCGGCAAAAGTGGTGTGGAATCCCAACGCGGCTTTAAGAGTGTGTGGCGTTTGGCCGTTTTTCGACAAACGGAGGTAGTCCCAAAGTAATTCTTTATATTCGGGATTAACACAGTTGGTGATGATGGTTTCGGCACGTTGCACCGGATCTTTTCCGCGTAAGTCTGCTACTCCTTGGTCAGTAATCAATATGTCGACAGAATGTTCGCTGTGGTCGAGATGCGACACCATGGGGACAATGGTTGAAATCAAACCGCCTTTTGCAACAGAAGGACAACTGAATATGGAGATATATGCATTGCGTGTGAAATCGCCGGAGCCACCGATTCCGTTCATCATCTTTGTGCCTACAACGTGTGTAGAATTGACATTCCCGAAGATGTCGGCTTCAAGAGCGGTATTCATTGTGATGACACCAAGTCGGCGCACAACTTCGGGATTGTTAGATATTTCACCGGGACGGATGACAAACTTGTCACGGAAAAAGTCTATGTTTTTAAATACCTCTTCCATTTTTGCATCGGAGAATGTCAATGAGCAAGTTGAAGCGAAGCGGCATTTGCCTTGTTCCATCAGGTCAACAACTGCATCTTGGACAACTTCGGTGTACATGTCGAATGCAGGTACCTCATTTGACGCTCCAAGACCAAACAGGACAGCGTTTGCGATGTTTCCGACACCGCTCTGTAGGGGAAGGAATGATGCCGGGATGGCTCCGCGACGAAGCTCTCCGATGAGGAAGTCACATACGTTGGCTCCGATTTGCTTGGTCACATCGTCAAGCGGAGAGAATCCGTGAACGCCGTCTTTCAAGTTAGTCTTTACAATGCCGACTATTTTCGACGGATCAACTTTAAGAAGTTTCGAGCCTATACGATCGCTTGGCTTGTAGATAGGAATCTCACGACGGTAGGGCGGATCTAAGGGCATGTAAATGTCATGGAACCCTTCTATGTCGGTTGAGATGGCTTCATTTACCTCGACAATTATTTTTTTTGCCATGTGGGCGATGGTCGGAGTCATTCCCAGACCGTAGCCCAACAGAATTTCGCCATTGTCATAGACATGGGCGGCTTCTATTATTGCAACGTCAATGTCTCCAAATGTGCCATAACGGAGCTTCTGCGCCAATTCTGAAAGGTGCAGGTCAAAATAATGTATGTCGTGGGCATTAAGTCGCTTTCTTGTGTCAGGGCAACTCTGATATGGAGTACGCATGTTTATGGCGTTTGCCCTTGAAAGGGCACCGTCGACATGATCGTTGGTTGACGCACCCGTGAAGACATTCACTTTAAACGGACGTCCTTCGGCATGTTCGCGTTCGGCCTTGGCGGCCAATGCTTCGGTTGTCACTTTGGGAGTACCGGCGGCTGTGAATCCGGAAAAGCCGATGCTGTCGCCATTTTGGATCAGCTCGGCGGCCTCTTGTGCGGTGAGGGTAGGAAATGCCATGGTAGATACTGATTGGTTTATACTTATCGTTTATATTTTAATGTGTTGCCAACTATCGACTGGCTTGCGCAGTTTTGATGTTTTCAACACTTTTTGTATTTTTGCACAAAAATAAACAAAAGTATTCTACATTCAAAATTTTTACGGGACAAGAGATGCCCGGAAAAGTTTTTTTAAGATTATTGCAATGAATGGATTTGAAGATATGACAGCCGGCGATTTCGAAAAACATATATATATCGAGACTTATGGATGTCAGATGAATGTTGCCGATAGTGAAGTCGTGGCTTCCATAATGGAGATGGCTGGATACGGAATTGCAGCGGATGAAAATGATGCCGATGCCGTGCTTCTTAACACGTGTTCGATTCGCGATAATGCCGAGCAGAAGATTTACGGTAGGCTTCAATATCTCGCCTCGCTCAAGAAAAAGCGCAAAGGGAGACTTATAATAGGGGTCATTGGGTGCATGGCTGAACGGGTTAAGGACGATTTGATTAAAAATCATGGCGTAGACTTAGTGGCAGGTCCGGACTCTTATCTTGATTTGCCGGGTCTTTTTGCGTCAGTCGAGGCCGGAGAGAAGGCTATTAACGTAGAACTGTCTACTACTGAAACGTATCGCGACATTATACCGATGAAAATAACTGGAAACCGTGTGTCGGGATTCGTTAGCATTATGCGCGGGTGTAATAATTTCTGTTCATATTGCATAGTGCCTTACACCCGTGGACGCGAAAGAAGCCGTGAGACCGCAAGTATATTGGCCGAAGTCGCCGACTTGAGAGCGAGGGGATTTAAGGAGGTCACTTTGCTCGGACAAAATGTAAATTCATATAAATATGTGGGTCCGGACGGCAGTGTCGTGGATTTTGCAAAATTGATAGCTTTAGTTGCTGAAGCCGCGCCGGATATGAGAGTCAGATTCACGACAAGCCATCCGAAAGATATGTCGGACGACATAATAAGGGCAATCGCTTCATACAATAATATATGTAAGCATATACATCTGCCGGTTCAGTCCGGCTCGAATGCTGTACTAAAATCCATGAATAGAAAATATACAAGGGAGTGGTATCTTGACCGAATCGATGCCATACGCCGGGAAATACCCGACTGCGGCATCTCCACAGACTTGTTTACGGGATTTCATGGTGAGACAGAGGCAGATTTCGAGCTTACGCTTGACCTGATGAAGTCGGTTGGATTTGATTCTGCATTTATGTTTAAGTATTCAGAACGCCCTGGAACTCTGGCATCGAAAATGTTGCCGGATAATGTGCCGGAAGATGTAAAAATCGAGCGTCTTAACCGAATGATTGCGCTTCAGAATGAATTGTCGGCAGAGTCAAATAGAAAAGAAATAGGCAGGGTAGTGGAAGTGCTTGTTGAGGGTGTGTCTAAACGTAGTACGCAACAACTCGTAGGGCGCACAGAGCAGAATAAGACATGTGTATTCCCAAGGAAAGGCGACAAAATTGGCGACATAGTTAAGGTCAGGGTAATTGACACTTCGTCGGCCACCTTAATTTGTGAACGTATAGATGAAGATGAGGACTGCTGACCTCTCTTGCGTCAACAATTTTTTTTATGCGACAGACTCTTAATCTGCTTCGGTATTTAGAATTTCCAACAGACTTTCGCGTGACATGATCCTTATCTCGTTGCTGTCGTAATCAATTATTCCGCGACTCTTCATGTTTTCAAGGGTTGCGATAAACGATGTGCGCTGAACACCGAAAAGTGAGTATAAGTCTCGCTGTTTGCATGTGAGGCAAATATCCTTACCTCCACGTTGTGTCAATGAAATTATCCAAAACGCAATTCTCTCTTCCAAACTGCCAGTGGTCAATGCGAGGATGCCGTCGACCGCCTTTTGGGCGTTCATGGATATTATATTCAAGAAATTGAACAAAAATATCTCGTCGGTATTCAGTATCCTTATATAGTCGTTTTTGGAGATTTGCAAAATCCCGGTGGCATCTATTGCGACAGCTGAGCATGGGTAGAATGGCGCTCTTCCGAACAAGAATTCGGGAGCGATTACATCAGGAGCTTCAAGCGTCTGCGATACTTTGAATCTGTCATCGGAATTGGCAATAGTCAAACGCGCTTTCCCCGAAATGATGAATTTGATGTGCGTGCATGGATCTTGGGCGTTGATAATAGTCTCGCCTGCTAAGTATTTCAAAAAATGAAATTTAGCCTTTTCGATTATTTCGGATATCTTCTCGTTGCTGACTCCTTTGAATAAAGGTAGCCCAAGCAATATTTCATACATGCTGTCCATTTTTGTAATGCCTTTTAATAATATGTTAACATTTTTATGTGAATAAAAGTTCTCAAAGGAGGGCTCTATTGTGGACTTGGCAGACTTTTATCTTGAGCTTTTTTCGTCTTGAAATACAGCTGTATGGAATTTATCGTGTTTTGCCAGGCTACGTACGATGCCGGCCCTACGGAGGCAATCGGATTAAGATATGTCAGAGCCATCCAGATTGCGAGTACCGTGTTCTTTTGTCCAAGTCCTTGAGCCCCTGAAATTTTATCTCCAAATCTGCGTCCGATTCGCCGTCCTATATAGAACTGCCCGCAGCATGTTAGAAGTGACACTAAAGCTATTATTATCATTTCCGGGATTTTGTCAGAAGGTTCCTTCATGATGAAGCTAACAGCATTGCCGACGACTATGATAAGTGCAAATGCCCAAAGATAGAACGATAATGCCTGTCTGCTTGCTATTTGTGCATGTATTTTTGGGAGGAAAGCTTTAAAAATAAAGGCAAGTGCAAGTGGCGATAATATTAGGGGGAACACTTTGGAGCTAATTATCATTAGTGATTGGGAAAATGAAATATCGGTTTCACTGCCCATCAGAGCAAATAACATTGGGGCCAATACGGCAACAAACACATTGCTTACGAGAGAGTAGGTGGCCAGCAAAGTAACAGATCCGCCCAACATGCCTGTTACAACAGGCGCGGCGGTTGCCGTCGGACAAAATACACAGATGAAAGCTCCTTGCGCCACATCCGTGCTGAACGGTTTAATAATTAGGTATGTAGCCATTGAACCTAAAATCTGTACCGCCAACAGCAACCATATAAATTGAGAAAGCCTAAAGTCTTTCGGAGTAATTTTACAGAAAGTAATTAACAGCATTAAGAAAATCAAGCATGGCGACAGAAATGACAAAATGCTGATGTAGTCGTGAAACAGGACTCCGACTATCATTGCAATCGGCAAAATCCAAGGCTTTAAATTCTGACGAAATAAAGATGCATTCATAATGCTACAAAGGTACATAAAAAGGCGGTACTGACAAAATGGATATACGGTGCTATGATAAAAAGTAAAATCGATTGTTCTGATTATGCAATCTATAAAGGGCCAATTGTTAATGATAGTAAAATTGTTGATTTTATTACAATGGTATGATGCCAAAATGTATCTATAAATCGATAAAAAGTTTTATTTATTGTTTATATTAATGTTATGTATTGTATTGATAATCAATGTATATAATTAATATTTAAATGATTATCCGTATATTGTCCGTTAAATTTTAACACTCAGACTGTAAATATACC
>CAZIXM010000039.1:0-25778 GCA_964543345.1 uncultured Muribaculum sp.
TATATTACTTATTAACAGCAATATAAAACACCACATAGAAAAAAGAAAAATAAAAAAATAAAAAATTTAATGTTATAGTAAAGTTTGTTGAACCTTCTTATGGGGGGCTTTGAATAACAAGTGCGCATGTTATTTTGAGGTCAGTTTTCTGGGTAAATTGAAAAATTCTGGTTAAGTTTGCATATATATTTAAGTGAAGTGGCATATATTAAAAAAGTAAAACCGAAGAAATCTCTTGGTCAGCATTTCCTGACTGATGAATCTATAGCTCGCCGAATAGCTTCCACGCTTGGCGAATATATTGGTACGCCCGTATTAGAAGTAGGGCCCGGAATGGGTGTGCTTACTAAATATTTGATCGAGGACGGACATGATGTGACTGTAGTAGAAAAAGATGTAGAAAGCGTAGAGTACCTAAATAAGAATTTCCCGCTTCTTAAAGATAGAATCATAGAAAAAGATTTTCTGCAGCTGAATCTCGATAAAGTCATGGGCGGTAGAAATTTCTGCGTAATAGGGAATTATCCCTATAATATATCTTCACAGATTTTCTTTAAAGTATTGGACTATAAAGATTCTATTCCTTGTTGTTCGGGAATGATTCAGAAAGAGGTAGCTGAACGTCTGTCGGCGGTACCCGGTTCAAAAGTTTATGGTATTCTGAGTGTGCTTATGCAAGCCTGGTATAATGTAGAATATCTATTCACAGTTAATGAAAATGTATTTTTTCCTGCTCCTAAAGTAAAATCAGGAGTTGTTAAAATGACCCGTAATGGAGTTACTGATTTAGGATGTGACGAGAAATTGTTCAAAACTATTGTAAAGACTACTTTCGGTCAGAGGAGGAAAATGCTTCGTAATTCCATAAAAGGGCTTATTCCTCCTGATGTTCCCCTACCCGACCTGCCCGTATGGGAAAAACGTCCGGAACAATTGAGTGTGACCGAATTTATAGAACTTACCAATTTACTAACAGAACTCCGTAACCAATAAATTCTCGAGTCAGATGAAGGATAATACGAAAGTAGATTTTCTTGACCAAATAAAAGATATTATATTACGCAGAGATGTGGAAGCGGCCAAAAAGGAGTTGGCTGACTTCCATCCTGCCGATATAGCCGAACTGTATCAGGATCTTGACCTTGAAGAAGCAGAGTTTCTTTATAAGTTGCTCGATGATGAGACTGCTGCCGACGTGCTGATGGAGCTCGACGAAGATGATCGTCATAAGCTCTTAAGTGCAATGTCTACGGAGGACATTGCCAAGCAAGTCATAGACCATCTCGATACGGACGATGCAGTAGACATCATCCAGGAACTTGATGAAGAGGATCGAGATGAAATCCTTGCACACATTGACGATGTGGAGCAGGCAGGAGATATTCTTGATCTGTTACGCTATGACGAGGATACTGCCGGCGGTCTGATGGGCACGGAAATGATCGTGGTAAACGAGAATTGGAGTATGCCTCAATGCATACAGGAGATGCGTAAACAAGCCGAGGATATTGAGGAAATATATTATGTATATGTAGTTGATAATGACTATAAATTAAAGGGTGTATTTCCATTGCAGAAGATGATAACCCACCCTTCTGTTTCCAAAATAAAGCATGTTATGGAGACAGACCCAGTGTCAGTAAAAACGGATACTCCGATTGACGATCTTACTCTTGACTTTGAGAAGTATGACCTTGTAGCAATGCCGGTTGTTGACTCCATAGGGCGGTTGGTAGGACAAATTACTGTCGACGATGTGATGGATGAAGCCCGTGAACAGAGCGAGCGCGATTATCAGTTGGCTTCGGGTATCTCCTCTGACGTAGATGCTGACGACTCTATATTTGCCCAAACTAAAGCGCGTATACCATGGTTGCTGATAGGTATAGGATCAGGAATACTTGCTTCGTTGATATTGGGAGGTTTTGAAAGTCAGTTACATGCTGTCACAGCCTTGGCTTTATTCATTCCCATTATTGGAGGAACCGGAGGAAATGTTGGCGTTCAAGCTTCAGCAATAGTGGTTCAAGGTTTAGCTAACGGCTCGCTAGAATTGTCGCAGTTTGCAAAGCAACTTGGAAAGGAAGTTCTTATAGGACTTTTAAATGCGTGCGTGTTGTCAGGAGTGATTTTGATATATAATCTTATAGTCATGCCGTCGCAACTGATTGTGACTTTTTCGGTAGCCGTATCTCTGTTCTGTGTAGTGATGTTCGCCACAGTTTTAGGCACAGTCATACCGCTTACTCTTGAAAAATTAAAGATTAATCCTGCACTTGCAACAGGACCCTTCATACAAATTTCTAATGACATTGTGGGGCTTATGATATATGTGGCCGTTGCTACATTCTTCATCCATCTGATGCAGTAAATAAGTTTTAGCATTGATAATTAATCTTTTACGTTAAATAGGGCGTTATTATATAGTTAGTAAATAATTAAATAAATCATATAGTTATGGAAAAGATTGAACCTGGAAAGTATGTAGAACTTGTATATGACCTTTATGCTGTTGAACCGTCAGGTGATGTACTTGTCCATCAAGTTGACATTGAAGATCCTGAGAAAATCATATTCGGTGTGACACGTGGTGTTATACGACCGCTCGAGCAGGCTATTGACGGACTTAAAGTAGGTGATGCCTTTGATGTTAAGGTTTCTGCCGAAGACGGATTTGGTATGCATGACCCTGAGCAAGTAGCTCATCTCGAAAAGGAGATGTTTGAAATTGACGGCAAATTTGATGCCGATCGTATTAAGGCAGGCGAATATGTTCCTATGATGACTCAGGATGGTTATCGTATAAACGGTAAGGTTATTGATGTTACTTCCAATGAAGTAATTATGGATTTCAACCATCCTTTAGCAGGTAAAGATGTGCGCTTTGTTGGAACTATAAAGACTGTACGTGAAGCTACTCCTGAAGAACTTCATCCTGCAAGCTGTGGCTGTGGAGGATGTAATGGAGGAGACAATTCTGAAGGCTGTGGTTGCGGAGATGGTTGCGCCGGATGCAACTAATTGTTAAAAAAATATTTTTAATATAAACATAATAGGGACATTCAATTAGAGTGTTCCTATTTTGTTTAATTGTTTCTAATCATTGTTTTGCACGTAGGCAGTAAAGTTGGGAGCATTCGAAGCGAGGAAGTGCTACTAATTGTATGTGTGAAGCGTTGTCTTCGGGTGTATTGCATCCTGTGCCTACTTTGATTCCTATGGCTTCAAGAGCCGACCGCGACTCGCTGAGCGCGGCTTCGGGAGTATTGTTGTCTTGACTTAGATGGCACAAAAAAACGTGAGTAAGCCTTTCTGTATAGATTTTAGCAAGATATTCTGCGGTCACTTTATTATCAAGATGTCCGTTGACATTTCTGATTCGCGCCTTAAGGTATTCTGGGTATGGTCCGAACCGCAACATATTTAAGTCATAATTACTTTCTATCATAATGTAATCGCTACGGCGCATGTAAAAGTCCACGCGTTCGGAAATGCATCCTAAATCAGTGGCTACAGTAAATGCTCGGTCGTCGTGTTGCACATAAAAGCCTGCATTATCTGTGCCGTCGTGCATTACTTCAAATGCTGTTATTGTGAAATTACCAATGTTGAACGGAATTTCCTTGTATATATTGATTTGATAGTCCTTAAGACGACGAGAAATGCTGTGTCGGCGCATAATACCATTCATGGCCCTCGGTGTGCAATATAGTGAGATATGACGATATTTTCGGACTATTGAATAGACATATTTCATGTGGTCACCATGGTCGTGTGTGATGCATATACCCTTAATTTTATCCATTGATATGCCATGTTGACGCAATCCTTCCACTACGGTTTCGGGATCTACACCTGCATCAATAAGGAATCCGCAGGTGGTATCGCCTATATATGAACAGTTACCGCTACTCCCGCTTCCGAAAGACATGAACATTATACGGTTAGGTACAGGTCGGACTACTACGGGTCCAAGAGGCAATTCATTAGGAATATTTTGTTTCGGTACGATAGGTATGCGGATTTGTGCAGGTGTCTTATCTTGTTCTTTCGCAACGTGTCTCGCTATGTCTGAAAGAATTGATGACGGAACTTTATCAAGTCCCATATCTATTTCGTCAAACAGTCCAGGAAAGGCATTATTGTTTATATTATTGTTGTTTCCGTTGCGCTTTGCCATTAGAAGTCTCCCCTATTTATATAGCAGAAATATTGTGGGAATCTTGTCGTAGTCATATTTTAAGCGTGACCATTCTTTAAGAGAACGTGTCAAAATAGACTGACGTTCGCCTGTTATATCTGAGGCCACGCAAAGGCGCATGTTGTGCGGCAAAGATTTACAAAGTTCCGTTATTAATTTATTATTACGATATGGTGTTTCTATAAAAATCTGAGTTTGATGGTCGTGTATGATTTTTCTCTCTAACTCGCGCAGTTTAGACAAACGTTGCGAGCTGTCAATGGGAAGATAACCGTTAAAGGCGAAGCTTTGTCCGTTGAATCCCGATGCCATAAGTCCCATAATTATGCTTGAAGGACCCACCATTGGGACAATATTGTATCCGTATGATTGGGCGACTGCCACTACATCTGCTCCCGGATCGGCGATTGCCGGACATCCTGCTTCGGAAATTATGCCTATGTCATGTCCTTCGTGTGCGGGCTTAAGTAAATCCGGAATGATTTGAGGATCAGTATGTCCGTTAAGTTCACTGAAATTAATGCTGTCAATATCAATTGATTTATCGCAAGCTTTAAGAAAACGGCGTGCCGAACGGATATTTTCAACAATAAAATACCTCAGCTTCTTTATTACGGAAGTATTATAAGCCGGAAGCACACGCTCAGTGCCTGTCCCCGAAAGCGGAACTGGTATAAGATATATTGTGGGTTTCGGCTTATTGTCATTCATTTCAAGAAAAACTTATTATAGTGCCACCATTATTATTTGAAGGTTTATTCTGGCCAGTTGATGAGTCTTTTGAAGAGCCATGGCGACGGCCTATTTCTTTTATTTCGTCAGCTACTTTCTTTTCACGGTTATAAGTAGGACTTTTTTCGAAAGCGTCAATAAAGCTGTCGTCATCCATCTGAGTAGGTTGAAGTATTATATAGCCTATTTTAGCACGGTTTTCTTTCATCTTATTGATGGCTTCCATGCCATATTCACCGGCAAGACGTTCTTTAATGTCCTGTTCCGACTGTTCTTCATTCTTTTTATTTGTGCCGAATGACACTTTCTTCGCTCCTGATCCTTCGTTGTGTGACTTAAATGTGTCTATGCTAACGTCAAATCCGGCGGCAAGAATAGTGATCTTTATCTTATTACCAAGAGAAGGATCTTTAGCCATACCCCAAATAACATCGACATCTGAATCTATACCGCTGATGAAAGATGTGAGCTCTTCGGTCTCTTCCATCTTAAAGTCTTCTTCCGCGTCAGGATTGAAATAGATGTTGAAAAGAATGTTTTTAGACGACATAATGTCGCGGTTTTTCAGCAAAGGCGAGCGAAGCGCTTCGTCGATGGCTTTTGTGACACGATGTTCACCTTCTCCGTAACCTGTAGAAATAATGGCGGCGCCACCGTTACGCAAGGTGGTGTCAACATCATTAAAGTCAAGGTTTATGACAGGATCCTCGCTGTTGATAAGTTCTGATATAGAACGTGCCGCTGTAGTTAATGTGTCGTCAGCCTTTTGGAATGCGTTAGTCCAAGAGAGATCGGAATATATGTCGTAAAGTCGCTGATTGTTGATGATAAGCATGGCATCGACATACTTATTCATTTCCTCGGCACCTTTTAATGCTTTAAGAATCTTCTTTTCACCCTCAAATAGGAATGGTATAGTGACAATGCCTATGGTCAGCAGACCTTTGTCGCGAGCTATACGCGCAACTACAGGAGCGGCACCCGTGCCGGTGCCTCCGCCCATGCCGGCTGTGATAAAAACCATTTTAGTATTATCCGCAAATATCTCACGGATTCGATCTTCTGCTTCTTCGGCATATTGACGTGCCACTTCAGGCTTGTTTCCGGCTCCAAGTCCGGTGCCAATCTGTATTTTGTTTGGCACTTTAGACTTTTGAAGGGCTTTTAAGTCAGTGTTAAGCACCGCAAACGAAACATTTTTTATGCATTGCTCATACATTCGCTGTACGGCATTGCATCCACCACCACCAACGCCTAAAGCCTTGATGATAACCTCTTCTGTGTTATCGACATTGAAGCCCGCTTCCTGGGCATTAGGTATATTTTCGTTCATAAGCTATTATTTCTAATTTAGATGCTGTGGGATGAATTTTTTAGTTTTCTTCTTCATCTTCAGGTTCGTCGAATATGCTTCTTCCCTTTTTAAGAGCCTTGTCACACATTTTACTCAAAAATGAAGGACCTTTTACCTTACGCTTTTTAATCGGTTGAGGACCGGGATCGTCATCATAATCGTCACGTTGGGCCATAGGTATTTGTTCAGTCTGTAATACGGTCTCAGTACATTCCTGAGGATTATTTTTGGCGGCTTTGTAAAGCAAGGAAATGACATCGAGCATATCTATGCTTGATAGACGCGTGTCGGAAATACGAACGTTTGATGGAATGCCACCGAGACGAATTTTAACGTTTGACTGTTGCGATACGTTAGACTGTTGCGCCAAAAGGTCAATGAAACCTTTAAGACGTGCACCACCGCCTACTATTATAATTCCTCCGGATAGATTCTGAAGGTTGGCATAACCGGCATATTTAGCTTGTTCAAGAATATTGGCCACGATTTCACCAGCACGTGCGCGGACATAGTTGTTGACTTCTACCGGATCGCCGTCAAATTCATTTTTGCGTATGTTTGGTTCGGTATTTTTTGCATCGCCAATGATTCGCTTAATTTCTTCAGCACGTTCTTCAGTATAATTCAGGCTCATAATGTCGCGAGTTATATTGCGTGAGCCTAACGGTAAGGTAACGAAATATTGGAGGGCACCGTTTTTGTAAATTGACACTCCGGTAGTTTCTGCACCGAAATCCACGAGCATACATCCAAGCGTTTTTTCGTCAGGAGTCAGAACAAGATCAGCAATGGCCGTTTGTCTGACAAAAATGCCTTTGATGTCAATAGCTTGTCGTTCGTTGATTGCGCGGTTAATATTACGTCTGATTCCGGGCTTGCACGTTATAAGATTAATATCAGCGCGTATGCTTTTACCAAACGAACCAATAGGATTTGAATTTTCCATATTGTCAATAATAAATTCGCGTGGCATCACTTCTATGACTTCTCTTTCAGAAAGTCCGGAATTTCTGGCTTCACCCTTAAGTTGTTCGATAATGCGTGATGTTATTTCTACTTCATCATCAAAGTTACGTTCAATTTGGCGTGAAGTTGCCATCATGGAACGACCTCCCAACGAAACATATACCGACTTAATTTTTCGTGGGGAAATTGATTGGTAGTTTTCAAGCTTGCGTATAAGTTTATTAATACGGTTGCTGACCTCCTCGACATTTTGTATCGAACCATATCGTACAGCGTCGACAGCATACTCGTCTTCTACGGCAAGTATTGTCAATTCGCCATCTTCGTCAACGGCACCGACAGCAGCTCTGATATGGGAGCTTCCAATCTCTATAGCGACTATATATTTATGTTCCATGAATGTAAGGAATATATTATTGATTCTTAATTGTTTTTAGGAGTTTTAACACTGTCGCCAACCATCATAGTTCCGATGTCGGGAACTTCTTGTTCGGCTTCAAAATCTACAGCACTTATTACTTCATTAAGCTTTTTAACGCGACGTGTGGCCACAATCTGTCCATTCCATTTAACAGAGATGGTGTCATAAAAGTTCCAGCCTTTTACCGGCAAAATCTCCTTATAAGCACGATTTAATCTGTGAAACTTGTCGTCAAGATTTTCAGCATTGCCAATGTTAATGACATGGCCATGTATCATAGGCACCAATATAATGTTGTTTGGGCCGTCGGCTTTTATATGTGTTACAAGCGAAGTAAGTGCAGAATCTGATTCAATGTGATAGACGATAGGTAAAAGCTGTTGAGGAGTGAATTCGTCATTGAAAATACCTGATATAACCGGACAGTCAACGTGATAACGTGCGCTTGCCGATATGCGCTTTCCATCTTTGTTGATATAATATGAAAGTCCATTATCGAAAACACGTGCTACCGGCTTCATCGGTACTACTTCAATTTTTACATATCCGTCGGTGAGTACTTTGCACGTTGCATTTTCTATTTTATCAATTTTATTAAGTACGCGTTCGATGCTGTCTGTATTTATTTCGTAAAGATGTACACGGCCTTCTGTTCGAGTAAAAGGTTTTATCTCGTTGGCTATCTCCTTTGAAGTAACGAAGCGAGAATTGTCTTTATCGTACACTTCTATTTTAATGCCACTGCACAGCTTGTCATAGGCCATATTACGCGACCAAGAAACGGCAACTATAATATAGGCCAACAACAATATAGAAACGATGATTCTTAAAGTCTTTTTCATCAATTCAGATTAGTGGCGTTTTTAACTATTTCGGGAAGATAATTGCATATATCTCCGGCTCCGGCAGTTAATAAGATTTCAAAGTTACTATTTTTTATTGTTTCTGTCAAATTCTGCTTAGAAATCATTAATTTATCGGGGCAAGTAAGTCTGTCGAAAATGATTTTTGATGTTACTCCGGGTATAGGCTCTTCTCTGGCCGGATATATGTCGAGCAGTATTACTGAGTCGGCCAATGAAAGTGCTTCAGCAAATTGTGGAGCAAAATCACGTGTTCGGGAATATAGGTGAGGCTGAAAAGCAACAGTTAATTTTTTGCCCGGATACAACGATTTTACTGATAAAATAGATGCTTTAAGTTCGTCAGGATGGTGCGCATAGTCGTCAATTATGGCTCTGACAGGAGAATTTTCTTTCAACCAGAACTCGAATCGACGTTTAGCGCCCATAAAAGTCTTCATTGCCTTCCGCATGGCATTTTCATCCATGTCACCGGTCAGGTAGCAGGCGGCTATAGCCGCGATGGAATTTTCGATATTAATCTCCACAGGAACGCCTATTTCTATGTCTTTAATGAGGCTATCAGGTGTTTTAAGATCGAAAGTTATTCGTCCATCCTGTCTGCGTATATTTTCAGCATGGAAGTCACCATGGTCGCGCGAATATGTGTATGTGGTAACTTCTTTACCGGTTCTGGGTTTTAATTTAAGTCCTTCATGAATAATAAGTTTTCCTCCCGGAACAATAAGTTCAGTGAAGTGTGCGAAACTTTCTAAATAGGCTTCCTCAGTACCGTATATGTCGAGATGATCAGGATCCGTGGCCGTAATTACGGCAATATATGGATTCAAGTGATGGAAAGAACGGTCGTATTCATCGGCTTCGACCACCGTGTAAGGCGAGTTTTCGTCAAGCAAGAAGTTTGTTCCGTAGTTTCTGAGCACTCCTCCCAAGAAAGCATTACACCCTACACCGCATGTATGCAGTATGTGGGCTGCCATGGAAGAGGTAGTTGTTTTTCCATGTGTTCCGGCAAAACAGAGGCTTTTTGAACGACGGGATATGTGTCCGAGCACAGCCGCGCGTTTAACGACTTCGTATCCGTTCTCTCGAAAATATTTGAGCTGTGGATGCGAATCAGGAAGTGCGGGGGTGTATACCACAAGTACTTCGTCAGGACAACCCTTGAAGTCTTGCGGAATAGCTTCAACGGAATCGTCGAAAGTTATGTCTACACCTTCCTTAATAAGTTCATTGGTAAGTTCTGTCGGAGTGCGGTCATAACCGGCTACTTTTGTGTCAGGAAGCATCAAAAAGTATCGTTCGAGGGCAGCCATTCCAATACCTCCTGCCCCGGCGAAATATATCTTCTTCTTAGGCATTTTTCTGTAAAATTTGATAAATCTTATCAGTTATAATTGTGTCTGACGACTTAAGAGCCATCTTTAATATGTTTTCGGATAAAGACGCGCACTTTTTCTCGTCGTCCATGAGATTGCTAAGTGTCTTTGGCAATTCGGCTGGTGCATCTGCATCGAGTATCATTATAGCGGCATCGCGTTGTGCTAAAGCCTCTGCATTTTTTCTTTGATGGTCTTCGGCCACATTTGGCGAAGGAATCAGTATTGAGGGCTTACCTAATAACTGAAGTTCTGAAATAGTACCGGCTCCTGCACGTGAAACCACAATGTCGGCAGCTTTGTAAGCCAGATCCATCCTCGTTATAAAAGGCATGGCTTTTACAGTAGAGGGATGTTCTTTGGCTATCTTAATGGACTCTTCGGCATACAGTTTTCCCGTTTGCCAAAGGATAAATCCTCCGGCCTTTTCAACTTCATCAAATGAGTTGGCAATGCTTTCGTTAATTGTTTTGGCGCCAAGACTGCCACCTACGACAAGCACAATCTTCTTATTTGTCGGCAGACCGAGTTCTTTCTTTGCATCTTCTTTGGATACTTTAGTATCAAGAATATCCGCTCTGACCGGATTTCCGGTCAAAATTATCTTATCTGAGGGGAAGAACCTCTCCATGCCATTATACGCCACGCAGATTGCGTCGGCTTTTTTTGCCAACAGCTTATTGGTCACTCCGGCGTATGAATTTTGTTCTTGAATAAGGGTAGGAATCCCATGCTTCTGGGCTTCTTTGAGCATTGGTCCGCTTGCATATCCGCCTACTCCGATGGCTATGTCTGGCTTGAAGTTGCGAAGAATTTTTTTAGCTTTTCTCATACTTTTCCATAATTTGAAAAGCACTTTGATGTTACTAAACAAGTTTTTTCGATTGAAGCCACAAACGGGTAATCCTATTATTTCATATCCTGCGGCAGGAACACGTTCCATCTCCATGCGGCCTTCAGCACCGACAAATAGTATGTTTGTGAGAGGATCACGATGTCGAATGGCATTGGCAATAGAAAGAGCCGGGAAAATATGACCTCCGGTTCCGCCACCACTTATGAGTATATTATAATGCTTCTGTTCCATAGTGAGTCTTATTTAAGAGATGTTTTACAGTTGAACAGGATTTTCAGCTCTTAGTTCTTCGGGAAGTTCTTTAAGTTCTTCTTTGACTTCCTGACGAGTTCCGTTTTGTACGGCCGATCGGCTAACACTCAACATTGCGCCAAAAGCAATAGAAGTTATTAATATAGAAGTTCCTCCCTTAGAAATCAGTGGTAAAGGCTGTCCTGATACAGGGAACGCGCCTGTTGTAATGGCCATGTGAAACAAAGCTTGGAGCACTACCATAATTGCCATCCCCATAACTAAAAGTACAGGGAATGCCCGGTGGCACTTTCTTGCTATCTGTAGAGCACGAATAAGCAGGCATAGATACAGCGACATAAGAATAAAGCCACCTACGAATCCGAGATCTTCAATTATAATTGCGTAAATATAATCGGAGAACGCGAGCGGCAATCGCGCTGTCTCACGTGAATTACCCGGAAAAACACCAAACATTCCGCCGTTTGCCTGAGCCATGTAGGAATACATTTCCTGCCGGTTTTGAGCATTAATAGTATCGTTGTATTTTGGCCGGAAAGGATTGTATGCCTTCATTCGGTCGTTTCTAAGGCCGGTACGGTCAATTACCTGCTCAGTATTATCTGTAGTTACAATGTGTTCTTTATAGAACTTCTTGCCGAAGTGCGCGCCTGCACCGAGACAACCGTAAATAAGCAATATTAAAACAAGTTTTTTAAGTTCCGTACCTCCGATTAGCATCATGGCGGCAGATATTCCCATAAGCAAAACCGTGTTGGTTAATCCCTGAGGATAAAGAATAGCACCAAATAGAAGCACTACTAACGCTGAAATAATCAGCCCCCTGTTTTCCACACCTCTGAGTTTTGCTTTCTGAGAGTAGGTCATAACCCTGGCTATAAGGAGTACGGCAGATATTTTAAGAAATTCTGAAGGCTGTATTGATACGCTACACAGTGTGAAGCTTCGACGGGCACCATTGATTATGTCGCCGAAAAACATCACATAAATCATCATTATGAAGCTAATGAATGAAAACAGATAAGCAAAACCGAAAAATCTTTTATAGTGTATTTTTTCAAGCGACCACACTATGCCCACTCCGGCGGCCAGCATTGTCACATGCCTTAAAATAGGTCCATAAATACCTGCGGTTGCCACTTCACGGCTTGAAGCACTGTATAGTTCGATAATAGATATAAGACACAGAGCTATGAAAATACCCCAAATCGATTTATCGCCATGGCGTCGTACAACATCCTCGGCTTCTTTGGTCTTAGGAGAATCCATAGCTATTCTGCCGTCTAATGTAGCAGTAGCGTCTGTCATTGACATAAAGGTTTACTTTTTTAGATTTCTAACAGTATTTTTAAATTGCTCTCCACGATCTTCATAGTTTTTGAACAGGTCAAAGCTTGCACAGCATGGCGACAGCAAAACCGTGTCACCGTTTTTTGCTATGCGATGACATGTATCAACGGCCTCCTCGACAGAGTGAGTATCATAAATCGCAGGTACTTTAGAACTGAAAAAGTCGATGAGTTTAGCATTGTCTTTACCCATACATACAATTGCTTTAACTTTTTCTTTTACAAGTGGTTCTATTTCGCTATAGTCATTTCCTTTATCTTTTCCTCCAAGAATAAGCACAACGCCACTTTTAGGCATACTTTCGAGAGCATACCAGCAAGAGTTGACATTAGTGGCCTTGGAGTCGTTGATATATCTCACTCCGTCGATTGTTTCAACCGGTTCGAGACGGTGTTCGACCCCTTCGAAGTCTTCAAGAGCCTTACGTATATCTTCCTTTTTTATGTCGAGCAGACAGGCAGATAGTCCGGCTGCCATTGAGTTGTATAGGTTATGAAGTCCATGCAAAGACAAGTCTTTTCTCGGCAAAGTGAACGACGTTTTTCCTGTATTGAATACAAGGTCGTCATTAGCGTCAACGTATGCATCCACATTATTTTCCTGATGGTCGCTAAACGGATACATGCGGGCTTCGGTAGTCACTTGTCTAAGTTGTTCCTGTATAACAGGATCGTCTTGCCAATAAATGAAGGCGTCCTCGGTGGTCTGATTGCGGATGATGCGGAATTTTGCGTTGACATAGTTCTGCATCTTATATTCGTAGCGATCCATGTGGTCAGGAGTAATGTTTAGTATGACTGCTATGTTAGCCTTAAAATCATACATATTCTCGAGTTGGAAGCTGCTTAATTCGATTACAAAAACATCGTGAGGCTCACGGGCCACCTGGAGAGCCAAACTTTTACCTACATTTCCGGCCAGTCCCACATCGATGCCCGCATTCTTCAGAATGTGATAGGTAAGAAGGGTAGTGGTGGTCTTACCGTTGCTGCCGGTGATGCATACCATTTTAGCTTTAGTGTATCGTCCGGCAAATTCTATTTCAGAGATTACGGGAATGCCTTTTTCAGTTACTTTGAGCATAATGGGAGCCGTAGGAGCTATTCCGGGGCTTTTAATAATTTCATCTGCGTTAAGAATCAGCGATTCAGTGTGACCGCCGTGTTCGTAAGGGATATTTTCTTTCTCAAGTATTTCGGTGTATTTAGGAGCAATAGTGCCAAAATCCGAAAGAAATACGTCCATGCCTTTATCTTTTGCGAGTATTGCGGCTCCTACACCGCTTTCACCTCCGCCTAAAATTACAATACGTTTTTTATCCATTTTCTGTTTATTTATCTAATTTTTAAAGTGACAAATGTCACAACTGCGAGAATCAAACCAACTATCCAGAACCTAACCACTATTTTAGATTCAGGAATGGCCGCGTTTGGACGCTGTATTAGAGCTTCCATTGTTCCTGCGGCTTTCTGATAGTGGTGGTGTAAAGGAGTCATTTTAAATATGCGTTTGCCTGTGCCATAACGCTTTTTAGTAATCTTAAAGTATGCTACTTGGATGATGACAGACAGGTCTTCGATATAGAATATGGCGCAAAGTATCGGCAAAAGCAGTTCTTTGCGAATTAAGATGGCAAAAACGGCAATTATACCCCCAATGGTCAAACTTCCCGTATCACCCATGAATACCTGAGCTGGGTAGGCATTGTACCACAGGAAGCCAACGAGTGCGCCGATAAATGCGGCCATATAAACAACAAGTTCTTCAGAGCCGGGAATATACATAATGTTTAGGTACGACGAATAGATTATGTTGCCTCCGAGATAAGCCATAACGGCAAGTGCCGTTCCTATTATGGCTGATGTCCCGGTTGCGAGTCCGTCAAGACCGTCTGTAAGATTAGCTCCGTTGGAAGTGGCAGTCACAAGAAACGTGACTACAAGCACAAAAATGATCCAACCCCCGGCAGAAGCATATTTACCCATCCATTTAGACAAAGATGTATAGTCGAAGTTGTGGTTTTTGACAAAAGGAATTGTCGTTGATGGGGCTTTTGTGTCTTCAGTCTGATAGATAATGGTAACTTCGTCGCCTTCGCCCTCTGCCACTTCTATGTTTTGGCGTGTTGTAATGGCCGGGCTAAAAAACATAGTCAGACCGATAATTAAGCCGATACCAATCTGGCCTATCACCTTAAACTTTCCCTTAAGTCCGTCTTTGTCGTGTCGGTGAACCTTAATGTAATCGTCAAGAAAACCGAGTGTTCCGAGCCAAATAGTGGCCACAATCATAAGAATCATGTAGACATTCGAAAGATTACCAATCAAGAGGCAAGGAATCAAAATGGAAATAATGATTATTATGCCTCCCATGGTTGGAGTACCGGTTTTCTTCATCTGGCCTTCAAGACCAAGGTCGCGTATAATCTCTCCGACTTGTCCAAGCTGAAGTCGGTCGATGATCCGTCGTCCGATTAATATAGCGACTATCATCGACAGCACAAATGCGGCACCGGATCTGAATGTGATATAATCCATCAGTCGGTAGCCAGGTATTGATGAGTCGCCAAACAGCTTAAATAGATAGTAAAACATGAGTAAATCGATGAATGTCTTTGATTACAAAAGTTGGTTGCTACTCGTTTGCAAAAATTTCCTTAACCACTTCGCGGTCGTCGAAGTGGTGCTTAACGCCATGTATTTCTTGATAAGTTTCGTGCCCCTTTCCGGCAATCAAAATCACGTCACCGGGCTGTGCAAGTGTGGCCGCCGTACGGATTGCTTCCTTGCGGTCAACTATGCTGAGGGTCTTTTTGCGCCCTTCGATATCGAGTCCGGCTTCCATGTCGTGAAGAATGTCAGACGGGTCTTCATCGCGTGGATTGTCCGATGTCAGAATGAGGCGGTCGCTCCTAAATGCCGCTTCTTTAGCCATTATGGGTCGTTTACCCTTATCACGGTTTCCTCCGGCACCGACTACGGTGATGATAGATCCACGGTTTCCGATGACCTCTCTGATTGCCTGTAAAACGTTGATTACAGCGTCGGGCGTATGTGCATAATCGACTATGGCAGTATATCCTTTTGGAGAGTGAAATGCTTGGAAACGACCGGCAACGGGTACGAGGCGGCTCATGTTGATTAATACCTGTTCAAGAGGCCAACCGAGCAGAATTGACGCGCCGTAGACAGCCGTAAGGTTGTATGCGTTGAATCGACCGGTGAAAAGCACTTCTACCTCACGGCCGTTGAATGTCATCGAAGTTCCGTCGAGTCGGCTTTCAATCACACGTCCCATGAAGTCGGCCTGCGTGCGCAGTGAATAAGTGTACTTTTTTGCTTCTGTATTCTGAAGCATGACCATTCCGTTTTTATCGTCGAGATTTGTGAGGGCAAATGCAGAGGCAGGCAGCCCGTCAAAGAATGACTTTTTTGCCGCGAGATATGCTTCGACGGTCTTGTGGTAGTCAAGATGGTCGCGAGTCAAGTTGGAGAACAGCGCGCCTGTAAAGTGCAGGCCGGCTATACGGTGCTGATGAGCGGCGTGTGAGCTGACTTCCATTGACGCATAGGAGCAACCCTTTTCTACCATTTTGTGGAGCAGTTCATTAAGGGTAATGGGGTCAGGTGTGGTCTGCGTTGTCGGGATTGCTTCGTCTTCTACATAGTTGCATACAGTCGACAGAAGTCCGGCTTTGTATCCCATCAACCTTGCCATCTCATATATCAGAGTGGCCGTAGTGGTTTTTCCATTTGTTCCGGTCACTCCGACGAGTTTTAGCTTGCGCGAGGGATTATCATACCATTCAGAAGCTAAAAATCCAAGAGCGACCGCAGAGTTGGCCACTTTTATGTAAGTAATTGACGATTCGAGAAATTCAGGAAATTCTTCGCAAACGATGGCGGCAACACCGCTGTATTGGAGCACGGGAATGAATGTGTGTCCATCGACCTGCGTACCTCTTACGGCAACAAACATGGCGCCCGTAGAGACTTTTCTTGAGTCGCTGACCAAATTGGTGATTATCTTATTGGTCGAACCGATAATTTCAAGAACAGGTATGGCAGAAAGCAGTTGTGAAAGGGATTTCATAATGTTTCTTGTTTATGTGGTTTGTTTTTATTGTTTTAATGTTAAATGCACTTTTGAGCCGTTGACGGCCGTCGACCCCGGAGCAAGCGACTGTGCCACTACATATCCGGATCCGGAAAACGATACGTCGATGCCCATGTTCTCAAATTTGTTAATTGCATCACGCAGACTGTAGCCTATCACGGACGGAACTTGTCCCTCCGCTTCTGCATGGCGGTTGACATAGTGCTTGACATGTCCGATGTTATAGTCGTCGCGCAGCCTGTTGATTTTGTTGTCGGATGAGGCGTACATTGTTGGGGGAGTAACATTGTCGGGAGCGTCGGCGTGATAGTCAGAGCTATTTTCAAGCATTCCGCGCGAATACATTTTTAGTGCGATGTTTTTAAGTACGGTTCCGCTTGTGCTTGCGGCTCCAAAGCGATTTTGTCGCGGATGGCAAGTGAGCACTACGCAAGAATATAGCGGATTTTCGGCAGGGAAGAATCCGCAGAAAGCCAGACGTTTTTTGCCGGTATTATAAGCTCCGTTTTCAATCATATAGCAAGTTCCTGTCTTTCCGGCTATGCGCACTTTGTCGTTGCGGAGCATTTTTCCTGTGCCGTGGTCGCCCCATACCACATTGGTCAGCATCATTCGCATTAATTCAGCGGTTTTTGGAGTACATGCAGTGCCGTTGCCCATGTAGGTTATGGGCAGAATTGAGTCGATAGTCTCTGACTGTAACTGTTCGACTAACCTCGGTCGTACGTAGACACCGTTATTTGCTATGGCATTGTATATGGATAGCGTATAGATGGGTGGTATCTCTGTGGTGTAGCCGTAACACATTCTTGAAAGAGCGATACGTCCGCCACGATTGTTCGGCACGCTGTCGATACGCGGTGGGCGTTCACCGGCAATACCGGTGTTCATCGGGTCGAGAAATCCGAGATCTTTCAGGCGCGTATAGAATGCCCCGGGATTTTCGCCGTATTTGGAAGTAATGATTTTGGCCATTCCTATGTTTGACGAACGCTCAATAACTTCACGGACGGGCATAGCTACGGTGGAGTGAGAGTCGGTAATAGGTCGTCCACCGGCGTAGGCGAATGCCCTGCCTGTTGTGACAATTTGCTCAACATCTTTCACGATGCCGTCATCAAGTGCTATCATCATTGATAGCGTTTTTACGACCGATCCGGGTTCGTAGCCGAGTACGGCTCGGTTCATTCCTTCGATATATTCGGTGCCTTTCGGACTCTTTTCGAGATTGGATATGGCTTTTATGTTACCTGTTTTTACTTCCATTAATACGGCTACGCCCCAATCGGCATCGCAGTCGAGCAAAATATTGTTCAGCTCATTTTCGACAATATCCTGCATTTTAATGTCGATTGTGGTCTTGATGTTGTAGCCGGGAGTTGGAGGTATGTCGGTCCAATTGACGATGTCTTTAGTTAGGGGCACTTTTTTTGCCACCCCGGGCTTTCCGTATAGCAGAGTGTCGAGAGCGCGTTCCAGGCCGGAGATACCGTGAATTTCTCCGGTTATAGAGTCGATACCCACGCCTCCAATGCTACGGCGTGCCATAGCGCCGTAAGGATTTACTCGGCGCATTATGGCTTCTTTGATGAGGCCGTTTTTGTTCGGATTGCGTATTTTAAAGAAAGGGAATGTCTTAAGTAGCTGATACTGTTCGTATGAAAGGTTGCCCAATAGCTTGAAGCTGCGTGGCCGTTTTGTCTTCTCGACTTTCATCGGGCCCATCAGTCTTTCTTTCCAACCTTTAGCGTCGCGGATAGGAAAGTGTAGGGCAAGGCTGTCGGCAATACTGTCAATTGCCAGCAGGTAGCGTCCCTCGAGGAAACGTTCACAGCGGAAGTCGATACGTATGTTGTAGTAGCAAAGGTTCGTAGCTAAGATTTGGCCGTTGTTAGAGAGGATATTCCCTCTTTCGGGTTTAATTACCACTACTTTAGATAGTTCTGACATGGCCTTGTTGTTCCACTCTTTCGCTGAAAGAACGCTATTGTCGAGCGCTTTGTAAGCCACCATGCCTGCAAACATGAACATAAGCAGGATTACAGCCAGATAGCGGAGCAATATTCGGGCGCGGTTTTCTTTTTTCATTGCTTTGTGTGTTACGAATTATTTTTTAGACAATCTATATGGCGGTTGATCCTGTACGCGCAGGTTGAGGCGCATTGTATCGACCATTTCTTGCATGGAAGATTCTCTGATACGGCTCATGTATGTGCTTTTAACGCGTATACGCTCGGTTTCGACTATTTCGAGTTCTTGTTCGAGAGCCCTAATCTGCTCCATGCGTGTAAGGCATTGATAGCGGTTGGTTATGTATATCATAACCATTGCTACGGCGAGAAGGACGGATAGCCAGTGGTTTCTAAAAAAGTCTATGGAAAGCAGCCGTCCGTGCAGAGCGCGGAGAGCGATGTTGTCTTTTTTTTTCTTTTTCGCTTTTGTGTAGACTGCTGACATTGTTTGATAAATTTGTTCGTTTAATTAATGTTCTTTTTGAGTAGAAAGTTTTTCGGCGATGCGTAGTTTTGCGCTCCTTGCCCTTGGATTTCTTTCAATTTCCTCTTCTGACGGCACGATCGGCTTGCTTGTAAGTAGCTTGAAAGGCGAAAGATTTCTTCCGTAAAAATCTTGTCGCAGTTCGCCGTCGAGGCTTCCTGTGCGCATAAAGTTTTTGACGAGACGGTCTTCGAGCGAGTGATAAGTGATGATGGCCAACCGACCTCCCGGGTGCAGTATGTCGAGTGATTGGCGCAGGAAGTCGCTTAAAGCGTCAATTTCACCGTTGACTTCAATTCGCAGTGCTTGGAATAATTGGGCAAGTTCTTTCTTTTCCTTACGCTTGTCAATGAGTGGGGCCACTGTTGCGAGAAGCCGTTCCACGGTGGTGATTGGCTCTATTTGGCGAGCTTTGACTATCGCAGCCGCCAGCTTGCGGGCATTTTTAAGTTCGCCGAAAAGTGAGAATATTTTGGCAAGCTGGTCTTCTGAGTAGTTTTCGATATACCATGTGGCCGATCGAGAAGCCTTGCGGTTCATTCTCATGTCAAGAGGTCCGTCCCATCGGAATGAGAATCCGCGGTCGGGGTCGTCGAAGTGGTGGAATGAGACTCCTAAGTCGCCTAAAATTCCGTCGACGGCTTCAACGCCATAATATCGCATGAAGTTTTTGAGGAAGCGAAAGTTGCTGTATACAAATGTAAATCTTTTATCGTCGATGGCATTGTTTTGCGCGTCTATGTCCTGATCGAAGCTGAACAGCCTGCCGTCGGGGCCGAGCGAGGCTATTATGGCCCGCGAATGGCCTCCACCTCCGAATGTTACATCGACATACGTCCCATTGGCCTGAATATTAAGGCCTTTGAGCGTGGGTTCGAGCATGGCTGGTATGTGGTAAACTTCTTGCATAGTCGACTTTGTTTTGCCGGGTATATTTAGGTCGTAAAGTTAGATAAATTTTCCGAGAATTTACATACGAAAATTTTATCTTTTTTTGTCGGGCTTAAAGTTTTTTTATCTATACGTTTGTTGCGTATGGTTACAAATTCTGAATTTTCATTGCAATTGGCTGTCATGGCCTTAGATAGCGGTTCGGCACAGGGTTTGTTAAAAAAGAATACCGGAGGTTGGAAGATTGTTCCAATCTCCGGTTTACATTTGTAAACAGTCCTCGACGGCTCATATTTCCGGGCATATTAAGTCGGCAAGAATCTTGACACCCTTTGATGCGGGTTCTTTGATGACTATGACTCCGGGTGGAACTGCGGCGGGGTTGGGGTCGATGTAGTAGACCGGAACTCCCGGACGCACGTAGTTGAGTAGGCCGGCAGCCGGATAGACGTTGAGCGAAGTTCCTATGACAACGAACACGTCGGCTTGTTCGACTAACTCCATCGCCGGCTCGATGTTAGGCACAGCCTCTTGAAAAAAGACAATGTGAGGCCTAACGTGGTGTCCGTCAATTATGGTGTCGGGAGTGGTATCGAGGGCTTCAGGCTTAAGCGTGTACACTTTGGTCTCGTCATCAATGGCTCTTACTTTCATCAGTTCGCCGTGCAGATGCAGCACATGCTTGCTGCCGGCTCTTTCATGGAGGTCGTCGACATTTTGGGTGATGATATATGTGTCATATTGTTTTTCGAGGTCTACCAAGGCTAAGTGACCTTCATTAGGCTTTGCCCCTACAAGTTCATGGCGTCGCATATTATAGAAATTATGCACCAATTCCGGATTTTTCCTAAAGCCGTATGCGCTGGCGACCTCCATCACGGGATAGTTTTCCCAAAGGCCACCGCTGTCGCGAAAGGTTTTGATGCCGCTTTCGGCACTCATGCCCGCTCCGGTCGAAATGACTAACTTCTTTTTCATATTTGAATTGAATTTATTTGCATTATGACTTGTTAGAGATAAACGCTTTCGAATGTATAATTGATTACTGCAAATGTACCATAAATTATTTAAGTAATGCCAAAATTAGCGGCTTAATTATAAAATTGATGTTATAGCAAACGCCGGTGTATTAGATTTTCTGTTGCAGTCAGTTTGCATTCCGATTCGCTAATGTGTCGCATTTCTGCGATTTGGTTTTGATTTGGGCAAAAAAAAATTACTCGTCGTCACGACGAATAATCTTCTTAACCTTAAATCTAATACCATGAAAAACACGTTGCAAAGGTAATGCATTTTATGTTATAAAACATAGTTTTGCAACCTAAAAATGTTTGCTGTTAACGTTATTTAACAATATTAGAGCATTTTGCTGAATGTTCCATGTTCCGAAAATGGTCCTCATTCATATTCGGCTCGCATATTAAGTCCATTTTAGAAATATCAAATGCCGTTACTGGGGGACTGTGCGCCCGCGATGCGGGCGTTGTTGTGGGTAGGCCTTTTTACCACAAGCTACGGCCACCTACGGCGACCTTGCTTGTGGCTATGCATGTTCGACGGCGACGCCGTCTGGGCCTACGGCTGGGGGTGATGGATGCCGGTGCGGTTGGGATGGGTATGTGTGTGGCGGGTCAGGTGCATGTTATGCGATGTGGCGTGGCCTGCACGGTAGAGCCGCAACAGATGCATAGCCACACGTAAGGCCTCCATAGGTGGCCGCAACGTGTGGTAACCGCACCCCTCACCCCCACATGGCTACAGAGTAGCCACACTAACCAATCCACTTTAGGAATGTTGCTGTTTATACCAACAAAGTAGCCACCAAATGCCCCAATAACTGCACCGGGAACACTCTATGTCGATGGCCCGTAGTAGCCGTCGCACACAAATTAGGACGTTATGTATGGGTAAATGGCATAACTTTGTGGGTGAATATGAGTGCTATCAGTAATACAATGAAGTATATGAAAAGAGAAATTGCGATGACAGCGTCAAGAGGATGCCTAAACATCTCTATTATGGAGTAGTTTTGATAATAGTATCCAACTATAGAAATCAATGTGTACAATAGTCCCAAATTAACAATTATATAACAAAATATATACCATCTTGATTGGGAAATGTCTGTTGTTTCGGATATTATATTAAATAAGATGTTCAGACCAGTCCCGGCCATGCCCCAATCTTTATTATTCTCACTAAATCGAAAACCCATATTTAACGTTTCATGCATTTGCCAATACGTCCGTTGTCTATAGGTTCGTCACCACCTCCTGGAATCTGAGGAGGAATTGCGCTTTCATTTGAACAGGAACCGAGGATAAGAGACATTGCGCCAAGCGCGGAGTAAATTAAATTTTTCATTGTAAAAATTGTTTTTTGGTTATTAATTAAATAAGTAGAGGAGAAAGCCAGGATTTTAGGAGCTTACGTTGATGCCTTTTCTTGTATAAATTTTAATGTTACGGGAGTTAGTTCTCCCATGACAAAAAGTATTGCTTCACGTACATCTCCTAATTCATTCCCATAAATTTTAATATAAATCTCATTTTCTTGTAGTTTTTCAATTCTTATAAAGTTTGGAACTTCGATAAGATTCTTATCTGAGATTATTGTTGAACTGCTGATATCAACAATGTTCGCATGTCCTAATGTAATGGTTGTCGAACTTTGTAATTGTATTTCGCAACCTTCTGCAGGAATGTGGAAATCGCGATTGTTTATCCATTGTTCTCCTGTATTTATAAGAGTCCATTCCACAGGTTTAAGTTCTCCATCTAATAGTTCTCCATCATCTTCTTTACAGCCTGCTAATAAGATGATGCATAGTGGTATCAAAAAAACAAAAGATATGTTACTCATAATCTTACTTTTGCTTAACGATTGAATATTGAACATTGTATTTAAAATAGAGTGAACTACTGTAATCTAAAGCTGAATCGCTATCTATCGGGTTAGTAGCATCTAACACTTTGCTTAAAAAGTAACCATCGTATGAACCGTTAAATCCCCAATTGCAATGAATTAGCAGTCTGGACATCTTGTTGTTTGTATATTCAATTATTCCGCCATCACATACCCAAGCATGTCCTTCCCCATTTTTAGTAGCGTTCCCTCTTAAATATACTATATTGCCCGCTTTTATAGCTTCTGCAACTTTTTTATCGTTAAAGGCTGATAGAGTTGAGGCTTTCAAGTTTGCATTTTTATTAATCCAATTGATAGGGACATTACGTTGCACGCCTGTTCCGTTAGTTCCATAATCGGCGTTAAATTCCTTTCCAAGATATCTTGTTAAATGAGCGATTTGGTCTGCATTACTACTGTATTCAAATTTTCCGCTCAAACTATTATATTTTGTTGAAAAGCGACCATTATTAGATTCGCATTCGGAAATAATACTTAGCCAGTTGAGTGATGAAAACATAGTTGTACCGTTTTAGGACCAACTTACAGAAGATATAGTTTTATAATATGAAAGGATTTGAGATACGGCAATTACCGTACATCCCGCATACGGTCCGGGACAATATTTATTGAATGGTTCCATTTGCCCCCAGCGTGTCTTTAACATAGGTTCGATGCGTTCTTTCGTATGTGTAAAGCCACTACCGCCACCATCATCTATAGGCAAATCTCCGGGATTGGTCTGCCAGTTTCTGGGATTGTTTTGTTGTCCGGAAGCATCTTGTAGCAAAGTGTACACCGACTCATCGAGGAATCCCAAGAATCCAGTATTCTGCTCATTTTGCAGGGAGTCTACGTGGAAGTTACCTTCATCTATAATGGCATAAATAGGATCGGTGCGGTCGTCTGCGGGGAGAATGGCAAATCCGCCGTTGTTTGCAAAGTTCACGACGTAAAACAGAGTGTCAATGTATACTTCTGTCTCTGCTTTGTCTGTGTCATCATAATAATTTTCTTCGCGAATATCTGAACTATTATAGATAGAATCCCTCCAAATATTTAAATCATCCTTAGTTATTACTGTAACATCATTTATGTCAGGGATTGAATCAGGAGATGCACTTCGTGAGACAGCATCGGGCTGCAGAGATTTGAAGTACGATAGGATAGTGTTTACGGCATCTTGCTCGCTAACTTTGTGAGAATTAGCCTTTCCAATATAGGACTTCGATTCAATATTTAGGTTCGGTTGATTAATGACATCCTCAGAGCAGGAACCGAGGATAAGAGACATTGCGCCAAGTGCGGAGTAAATTAATTTTTTCATTTTGTGAAAAATGGTTTATTAGTTATTTAAATAAGTAGAGGAGAGAGGTCAAGGATTGGAGGCTATGCATGAGCATGTAAAATTCCACCGCTCCTGTCCCAGTTTGGTAAATGGTTAGTGTTGATGCTCGCGGACGAGGGATGGACTGTTGTCGAGTATCGTGATTGCTCCGGGATAGTCCTTTTCCCATCTGAGTCCTTCTTCAGAAACTTCATTTCCGTATTTTACGCATCCGAGAATCCGCTTCACATACTCGTCTTTTTGGGCTAAGCCTTCATCGTTGGTGACTATTTTGAGCATCATGCTCGGATGTCCGTACTTACGAAGATACACTCCTATTACATGTGTGTACCTATCCATGTACGGCGTTCCTAAAAGAGCATACTGATACACTATGGCGGTGTCTGCATCGGCGTATTGCGACATATCTTCATCTGCGATGACCGTTAGATATTTTCTTACGTCGAGACTGGTGTCGTTGTGTGAAGCTTGAATCTCAAGCTCAACTATGCCGTCCAGTTTAGCCATGTAACCCATAACTGTTGGGAACAGCATCACGGCATTCTCATTCTCGGAAATAAATGCGACATCATAAATCCATCCAATATTTGGGTATTTATGTCCGCAACCAGGAATCCTCAAGTCCGGATTTACGTCGAGTTGGGCTGTTTTTGACTTCGACGCTATGTCTACAAAGTGAAAATTGCCTTCCGGAGCCGTAATTGCTACGTCCATACTTTTAAAAGTCTCTTGATATTCTTGAAAATTATTTTCGTTTGCGAAAACACTGCCGGTAATCAACAAGAATAGAGCACAATGTATGAATTTAAACATAAATTTATTCATATTTCTAATTTAATATCCTCCCAAAATATACATTCCCCAGATATTGTCTTTGTAAACGCCACCTCGAGCTCCTCCCGAAGGATCGGCTTGGAAGTCTAAATACATTACTGCATTATTTCCAACAAATTGAGCATTTACTGCATGTGCATTGTCGTTTTCGATATAAATCATTACACAACAGTTATTCTGAAATGTTCTTCCTGTATTGAAATCACTGAATCCATATCTCCTTGTTGCCCCAAAGTGAATTAGAACTTGTTCGGCATCCTCGAGATATAAGCCGTCAGATCCATATCTTTCTGTAATCCACGCATTAATATCTCCGGATCCTGGTTTGCCTAAAGCGGCGGCAATTGCTCTGGCTAAACAATCATTTTGGTATTCTCCGGCTGTTTCCCCGTTACTAAGCGTTCCGCTACGTGATATAGTTAGATTGGAAAGAACTCGATTATTCATGTCATTAATCATTGCGCTTAAGTAGTTAAAAATATTTTCTGAAATACCTATTTCCCATCCTTTCCGAGCTTTCATGACATACAGGCCATCTTCACTCTCATACATACCGATTCGGTCAAAAGCATTCATAAGTATCAGCATTTCGTCTTCTGAGAGATTATTGAAGTCGGTATTCTCAGGCAGAGAGAGATAGGGGAGGTCGGTGGTAGTATCAAATACTGATTCCTGCTGACATCCGTAGGCGATGAAGAGCAATGCTGTGATTGCTGTTACTAAAATTTTTTTAACTATTTTCATAATTCTGAAATTTATAAAAAGATTTGTACTTGGTTGTTAAATAAGTAGAGGAGAGAGGTCAAGGATTG
>CAZIXM010000040.1:0-25577 GCA_964543345.1 uncultured Muribaculum sp.
ATAAAAAGATTTGTACTTGGTTGTTAAATAAGTAGAGGAGAGAGGTCAAGGATTGGGGGCTATGCATGAGCATGTAACACAGTTAGATTCATTTTTCAGCCGAAGAAGTCGCCTTCGTAGCGGTTGCCGGCATCGTCGGTTATGACGATGGTGTAGGCTTCATTGCCACTGTAGGAGCTGACATTGATGCGCACTTCTTCGTAATTGTCGACGGTGACAGTGGCAGAAAAGACCAAGCTTCACCTCTTCAGAGTAACCCGTAAGTGCCATTACACTAAGTGCGATAAATGCAAAAAACGTTTTTCTGTTCATAAAAAATTATTGATATATTTTAGATTTTATCCTACACAAAGTTAAAAAACATAATTTATGCTTCCAAAAAATCTTGGTGTACAAATGCAAGTTTTATCCAATGCACAAACTGTTGATTGTCAGAGCGTTATTAGAATTTAAGCCAAATTTTTGGTGTACACGTTTTGGTGTACACCAAAATTGAGCGATTTTTTAACCTAAAAATAAGTTCATATTTGTTACAAAAGGAGTATTTTTGCATTTAATAATAAACCCTCTTTAGATCTGAAAAATGAGAAAGCTGCTTTATATCTTTTTTGCTTTTGCCGGATTAATTTCGTCATGCCACAAGAATTATAATTTCTTTGAGGCTGATTTTAATATGGCAGACAGCTTGATGTTCATAAGTCCGTCAGAGGCATTGAAAATTCTGGAGAAATATAGTTCTTTAACCGACAAAATGCAGGATGAGGACAAGGCTCGTTATGCGCTGTTATTGACTCAAGCCATGATAAGAAACAACATAAAGCTTGATAGCGACTCGCAAATAAATATTGCTGTAGATTATTATTCGAAGCATTTTAATAAAGAGCGTCTGGCATGGAGTTATTTATACCATAGCAATATACATCAACGGTTAGGAAATGACAGCATTGCCCTGTTTTCAGTCAGAAAGGCCAATAATTTAGCCTCAGAGATAGACAATGTTCGTCTGAAATATTATATCCACGTATTTTGGAGTAACATTGTGAAATATCGCAGTCCTTACACAGATGGGCTTAAACAGTTTGAATCAGCAAACAAATATGCCACTTTGTGTGCCGACACCTTAGGCATGATATGGAGTCTTGACGGAATTGCATCGTCACTTGTGTATATGAAAGAGTTTGCTGAAGCACGCGAGGTTTTTATGAAGGAGAAGAATCTGTCGATCAGAATGAATGAAATTGGCAAAATAAATGGCATTTGCAATGGAATTGCATTTACATATTACATGCAAGACAGTTTGTCGAGTGCAAATAAAATGTTGGACGAAGCATTGCTATGGAGCCGAAAAAGCGGTTCGGATTCAAGTTATTCTTATGAACTTAAGAGAGGTCTTTTAATTCAGATGGGAAAATTTGACGATGCACTTAAATATTTGATTGAACCGAGTAATCGCTCGGATTTTCGCCGATATGCCAGTTACTGCTATGATATGTCCCGAATAGAGGAGGGAAGAGGCAATATCAAAAATGCTTTAATTTTTTATAAAACGTATGCCGAATATCTCGATTCGTTGTATAGCCAAGAGATGGCGGACAAGGTGTTGGAATGGCAAAAGAAATATGACCTTTTAGATGTCGAGGCGGAGCGCGATCGGGAAAAGGCACACAGCCTTGGCGTATGGCTTATAGTAGCCGTGCTTGTCATAGTCATTTTGATATTGTTGTTTTTGTTTGTATGTAAAATCCGGCAAAAGAATGTCGAAATAAAGTTGGCCACACTTGCCAAGGATAAAGCAATGTCGGAATCTGTGGAGCAGATGCAAAGTCGGGTCAATAAGTTGTTGCGTTCGCATATTGACAATGAAAACAAGTTGAAAAAATATATCTATGATACTAATGAAGCAATCAACAAGATACGCAAATTAAGAGACTTAGAGAAGCAGGAACGCAAAGATGACCCATCGGGAAAAATCAGCTTGTCGGACGATGATATTAATGGTCTTATGATGGCTGTGGATGTGTGCCATAATGATTTTATGCAACGTATGCGCGAAGAATACCCTCAACTAAGCAAAGAGGATTTAGGGCTTATATGTCTGGTGAAACTTGGATTACACAACCGCGACATAGCTCCGCTATTGAATGTGTCGGAGAATACACTCAAGAAGCGGAAATACCGGCTTAAGAGGAAGCAACTCGGACTTTCTGACCGAGAGGCGGACATCGATGAGTGGCTTCAGAAAAAGGAGCTATCAGAGAAGGGTTTTGCGGGCTTCTCTGCGGGTGCTTCGGAGGAAGAAGTAGAGGAAAAGTCCGCCGGCCAGGAAAAGGCTGACGGAGAAGCTTAAGATGATGCCGTAAGTGCCGAGTCCCATCGGGAAAGCAATTATGTATGTTGCCGGTATGCCAACCACGATGTAGCTTAGAAATGCAATCCACACCATCGGAGTGACGTGTGACGTGCCTCTGAGCGCGCTTGCAAAATTGATCTGCGTAGCGTCGCCGAGCTGGTACAGGACGAGTGGAAATATCAGAGTTAAAGTAGCCTCTATAACCACCGTGTCTTCGGTAAAGGCATGGATAAGTTCGCGTCCGAACACGATGAATATCGTGGAGGATACGGCTGCAAGCGCAAGGGTGATGTGATAGCCGGCCCAGGCATTGCGCCGCATGGCGGAGCGGTCGTCGAGTCCGGCGCAGTTGGCCACTCTGACCGATACAGCCGCACCGATACTGTAATATATGCAGAATCCGAGTGTGCCGGTTATGACTATGATTTGAAATGAAGCAAGACTTATGGCTCCTATCATTCCGGCCATGACCGCGGCGATGGAGAATGACCCTGACTCAAACGTCATCTGTAGCGAAATAGGCCAGGAGGTGCGGTTAAGCTGCGATATGGCACGACGATTGATACGCGACTTTATGTAGCCATCTTTATACTCACGGAACTTCGGGTCGAAGACGAATACGGCAGTAACGGCCACGATGCACAGCACACGGGCAAAGAGCGTGCTGTAGCCAGCTCCGATTAGTCCGAGTTCCGGAAATCCGAAATGCCCGTAAATTAGAGCGTAGTTGCCGGCAATGTTGACCACGTTTGAGGCAAGGATTATCCACATAGGCAGAGCCGTGCGATTGATGGCGAAAAGCCACTGGGCAAATACGTTGAACAAGGCCACGGGTACGAGTCCGGCAAGTACGAGCAGATAGTAGGGGCGTATGAGCGGCAACAGTTCCTCAGGTTGCCCGAGCCTGTCAAGATTGAGCCAAACTACGGTCATTATGGCGGTAACCAACAACGAAAACAGCAGATTCAGCAGCAATCCGTTGCGAATCAACGAGCCTATGGTGTCGGAGCGCCGTTGAGTGAATAAGGCTCCGATTAGAGGTGTAAGGCCGTAAGTGAAGCCGATACACGCGAAATTGGCCATGTTGAACAGGTTGTTGACGAACGATGCCGATGCAAGTGCTTCGGTCGAATAGCGCCCCACCATGATGTTGTCGGCAAACGCCACGACAATCATGCCAATCTGTCCCACAAGAATCGGTATGCCAAGGCGGATTATAGCCTTATAATTATCGCGGTATTTACTCCAGACTTTATTTCCCATTTTTCTTCGGTTTTACGATGCGTTTTAGCGCGTGCAGAAAATCCTTTTTCCTCAGGAATCGGTGAAGTACACCGAGGGCCTCCTTTTCTGTGCTGTCGGGATCCAAATCCATATATTCGGCATAATAGCGGGCTAAGCGGGCTGTCTCTTCCGGCACGATGTTGATGGCGCGGAAGTTGTCCATGAGCGACCGCTTGGAGCTGACGCCGAACTGCATACGGTTGACATCGATCAGGTACATATTGTATCCGGCACCCGCGTTGCCTGTATATAGAACGTTTCCGGGAGAGAAATCCTTGTGCCAGACTCCTGCTTTGTGCAGGCGTGACAGTAACTGCGCTATGGCGCGGACTAAAGATTCGTTGTCAGGAATGTTTTCCCAACAGCGAACATCGGATGCCTGAATCTGACGGCTGACATAGTAGCTCTCTTTGAGCCTTAGTCCGTCGTGGATCTCCACGTAAGCTATCGGCTCCGGAGTCAGAAAGCCTAATTCAATCAATTTAAGCGCGTTTTCGTAGGAACGTCGCGCTTTGCTGTCGGTAGAGCCATAAATGTATGACTTTATCATTCCGGGCGTTCGGAATGCCTTGACATTTACCTCTACGCCTCTATACGAAAGCGTGTATATGCGGTTGCGCCCTTTATAGATTATATTGGCCTCGGACGGAATGCCGCGGGAGGCGAGGCGCTTGGCCAGGTCGGCCATTTGAGGATATGCCGGATTGACTACGACGATGGTCTTCATTGCTTTCAAATGATGTGTCGGAACAGGTAATCGAATTTATGGAATTTGTCGAGGCTCGGCGCTGCGTCTTTATTGTCGATCCACCAAAGGGGCAGATCGCGGTACATCGACGCGACAAGTGTGAATGTGCTTGGAGGCCCGACGAGATAGTCGCACATTGAGAACAAGCACAGATCCTCTGCCTGGTCACCGTCAGGAAACACGACCTCCGCGCCGCGTATGTTTTGGCGGTAGAAATCTTTGTCGAGCGAAGGATCGTTGCCGCAAATATAGACGGTGACTTTTTTGTCAGGAAAAAGCGATACAAACCGGTTTACGACGCTGACGTAAGTCGCGTCGTCGTAGAAATATCGGCCTTTTTGCCACCGAACATAGTCGCCTCGGCGAATGTGCAAGCCGAGCTTTAAGTCAGAGCCTTTAGATGTTCTCGCCACAAAGTCGGCGACTTTGTGGCTGATTTTTTTATCAAAGCTGAAAAGGTCGATGATTTCGTCTTTGTATTTCAAAAATAGGTCGTAAAAACGAACTTCCCAACCCTCTACTATGACGTTGCGTCGGGTGAGCATATCGCGTTCCTTTTCATTTGTCGGTTCGCCGGGCATGTCGAATGTGACTGTCTTAAGTAAACCCGCTTTTGAAGCGTATTTGGCCAGCACGTATGACAAGAAGTTGTGTTTTGCCTGATGGCTGATTTTAAAATACTTGTATTTGTAGGCAAAGCGCATCGAAAGGGTAGAGCGTCCGTGTTCGCGCCCCCATGCATATACGTGGGAATATTGTAGGATGTTGTTGCACATCCGTCCCTTGTCTCTTACAAATATCATGTCTATTTGCCGTTCTTTTGTTTTTGGTTTTGTTCAATGACTTTAGCCACTACCATCACTTGATAAAAAGCATTTAGCAGAGCGCGTATCAGAGCCGGTTTGCCGTCGCGGAATCCGCCTTTTAATATATAGTAGCGGAAGAAGTGAAATGCCGGTTTGGTGAAAAGTGTAAATACCCCATAGTTTTTGCCTTTGCGCTTTTCGGCCGAATCGGTTGAATAGTCGTTGAGTTTGCGCACGCGGGATTCGACACCCTCTTCGTCGAGATGAATAAAAGCGAGTTCTTCGCGGTTGGATGGAATCTTTTCGGTGGCACCTTGCACGATTGGCATAGTGTGTACGTAGGGGGGCCATACGGTGCCTTCTCGTTTGAAAAAGCGCAAGATATAGTCAGGATAGCCCGCACGGATAAAACGGCCCATAAAATGATTTTTACGGGGTATATATAACCCTGCTGGGCAATCGGGACTCTTAATGCGTTCGTAAAGATATTCTCGAAGTTGCGGAGTTACGAGTTCATCGGCATCGACTGTCAATATCCATGGATAAGTTGCCGACTGAATGGCAAATGTGCGCGCAGGTTCGGCGCACCGGTAATTTGCTTTCGGAAAAGTTATGACTTTACAGCCGTTGTGCTTGGCTATTTCAACGGTGGAATCGGTGCTTTCCATGTCACAAACGAGCACTTCGTCAAAGTCCTTAACCGTGTCGAGTACTTGCTGCAGGTAAAGCTGTGCATTGTAGGTATGGATTACCACTGAAATTTTATTTTTGTTGTCGTTGTCCATGTCTATGCTTTTTACTTTATAACAAACCGGAGTAAATTGAGGTGAGACAATTGATAAATACGGAGAATTTCAACGGTAACAAGGCTTGATTTTCACGTTTCAAATTTTCGGCATATTCTGGATTGAGTAGAGTATGCCGCAGCATTTCTTCAATAGTGTCGACTTTTCCGGTAATGACAGGTACACCTTGCGAAATGCATTCTCTTATGGCGTAAGCTGAAGACTCTTCATCGGGATAAACTCCCGCAGAACATCCGGCGATTAACTCTTTCGCGTCGTCGATATAGCCCAGCCAATCGACCCGGTTTTCTATGTTAAGTCTCCGTGTCGACTGCTTAAGTGGCATAACATTTCGGGCGTTCCCCTCGCCGATAATTCTAATTCGGAAGTCAATGTCAGAAAGCTTTGATGCTGTGTCAAACAAATATTCAAGGTGCTTCTCAGGAATAATTCTTCCATGGAACACGATAGTCTTTTGTTGCTGAGAATCAATTCTTTTTGTGGAGTTGCTTTCTGGTACTGAGTAGGGCAGAATGCGGACTGACTTGTTGATGTTTGGCGAGAGTGCTTTCTCGTCGACAGATATAATGGCCTCTGCTTTTTCAAGAATCTCTTGTTCGAGATTTGAATTTGACAAGCGCGTTCCGCTGTGCAACGTTACAACCGGATGGACTTCATTGTTGCCGGACATTTCTTTTGCTCGTATGGCTAAAGACGCGTCGTTAATGTTTCCGGTGTGAATTATTACCGGCCCGGCCTTTTTTAAAATGCCGGACAGCTGAATCATGGCAAGCGGGCGGAATGTGCTTATTTTTGCGACGTTTGCATCCCCTAACTTTGTCGCGAAACGTTGTATAGACCGCTTTTCTGAGGATGTAACTACTCGGACATTATGTCCAAAGTGTCTCATGGCTTCGGCTATATCAAGAAAATACTGGGAGGAACCACCCCAAGTATGGTCGCCGGTAAGATATATTATGTTCATGGCCGTAAGTTTTTAGTAAAAGTCCCCGACTTTTTGTTATAGTTGCGCCGAGCCATTCGGTAAGCCATGTAGGCAGAACGGAATTGCTCAAGGCTGATTGACCGACCTTCACGACCGTCAAGGATGGCTCCGTTGAGTAGATACATTTCAAAGAATGCTTCGGCCCCTTTAATGAATGGGGTATAAAATCTAATTGTCTGTCCGGCTGATGCAATGTCGCGCGAGGCCAATGCGGCATGTCGGCGTTGGACGTTGCGATATTCTTCTGTTGTGGAGCACCGATAATGCAGAATGTCGCCATCAAGTGGTTCCGGATTGAGAGTTCCGGGAAAAATTACTTTCTCTTTGAAGCCGTGAAGGTCCCAGTTTGCGTAGCGTTTATCGAAGAGCCTCACTTGCATGTCGGGATACCATCCGCAATGTTTTATTGGCTGGCCACAATAAAAGTTTAGGCGCGACATAGAGTAAACGCGATGTTTGAAGCCGTCTGACTTAAGCTTTGCAAGAGAGGCTTCCAGAGCGGGCGATAGGACTTCGTCGGCATCGATGGTTAAAACGTAGCTATGGCTCGTTAGTGAAGTGGCAAATTGGCGTTGTGCGCCGAAGCCGGAAAATTTACGTTGTGTCACTTTGCAGCCGAAGTCTCGGCATATTTGAGGGGTATTATCTGAAGAAAAAGAGTCAACGACTATAATCTCGTCGGCGATGTTCTTTATCGAGTTTAAACATGCGCCGATACGCTTTTCTTCGTTATATGTGATGATTGTTACCGAAATATGTGCCATGGGTTAAAGAGCTTAGGTTTTTGGTTTAGAATCTTTTTTTTAATAGTGAAGGTATAGCTCCGGAGGAAATTTCTCGATTGAGTATCTAAGCATTGTGCGTGGCATTCGGGACGAGTTGCGGTCAAGAAATTCGATTAGCGGTTCTTTGCCACAGTGTTTTCCTACTTCTCGGAGCATCCATCCGGTGGCCTTGTGGATTAGTTCATGTGGATGGTTGAGGTAAGATTCTGCTATTTTTAGGGTAGTCTCATATTTGCCGTTTCTTATTAGTGTGAGTGTCGAAACGATTGCGATTCGTTGAATCCAAAGGGTAGGGGAGTGGCTTAGGCGTATTAGCAGCTCTTCGTTGGGATTATTCAGCAGGAATGCTCCCAAAATGTACGGAGCGGATAGGTCGACAAGATCCCAGTTATTGCAACGGTGCATATTTTCGAGATAAAAGTCTACAGTCTTTTTTTGCTCCGAAGGATTTCTCTTTGACTTTTTGTATCTTTCAACGAGTGCGAGCAGTCCGGCCAATCTAAATTCATGGACAGAGGAATCGAGCATCTCTTTAATGTTGTTAAAAGATGTGAAAGCGTAGCATTTGGAGATAGATCGATTTGCCGGTACATTTATTCCGATAAAGCTGTCCCCTTCGCCGTACTCGCCGGGAGCAGTTTTGAAAAACCGTGACAAAATCAAAGCTTTTCTTGGATCGGCTATATCCAGTAGTTCATTTTTCCAGTTTAAGTCCATAATCGCATATTGCCTTTACGTGACGTGCCATCTGTCGCAAAGATAGTAAATTTTTCGGCGTGAGATTCCAAAATTCACCGGCAGATGGTCGGATAAAATTAAATATTAAAATCTCAGAGCCTTTAATTTGTGTATAATATATTGATATACATTGGTTTATGTGTGTTTTTGCGGTGCGCTTGCTTTATCCTAAAAAGTGGCTTCGTTTTGAATATATGATAAATTAGGCGTAATTTTGTAAAAGGTAACATTTCTAATATAAACTGTCATAGTCAATGGTATTAAACTATATCTGGGTAGCTTTTTTCCTCGTGGCATTTTTAGTAGCAGTGGGAAAAAGTGTATTTTATGGCGACCTTGGAATATGGAGTCAGATAATGGGTGCGTCGTTTACGTCGGCGGCGACCGCTTTTGAAATTGCTCTTGGATTGACTGGAGTTCTATCGTTGTGGATGGGGCTGATGAAAATCGGAGAGCGTGCCGGGGTAATTCAAATGTTCGGACGGTTGATAAGTCCTCTGTTTTCTCGTTTATTTCCAGGTATACCAAAAGGCCATCCGGCGATGGGGTCGATATTTATGAATGTGTCGGCAAATATGCTCGGACTCGACAATGCAGCTACGCCTCTTGGCCTTAAGGCAATGCAGGAGATGCAATCGCTTAATACGAAAAAAGATACGGCCACTGATGCCATGCTTATGTTTTTAATATTGAACGCCTCCGGATTATGCTTTATACCTATTGGAATAATGATGTACAGGGCTCAAGCGGGTGCCGCAAACCCAACTGACGTATTTCTTCCAATACTTTTGGCTACATTCATTTCTACGCTTGTAGGTATAGTGGCTTTGTGTATTAAGCAGAAGATTAATTTATTGGATAAAGTAATGCTGCTTTGGCTTGGTGGCCTCGCGGTATTTGTTACGGCTATAGTTTGGGGGTTTTCTTCCATGTCGAAGGAAAATGTAGAGCTATATTCCGGTTTTATTGCCAACTTTTTGCTGTTCGGTGTCATTTTGCTTTTTCTGCTAAGCGGACTTAAGCGAAAGATTAATATGTATGATGCGTTTATAGAAGGGGCGAAAGATGGTTTTAAAACTGCGGTTATGATTATTCCTTATCTGGTGGCTATTCTTGTGGCAATAGGAATGTTCAGGGCTTCAGGTGCGATGGATGTCATTACAGACTGTCTGATTTCTTGCGCTAATGCGCTTGGTCTGAATTCAGACTGGATAGAAGCTCTCCCTACGGCCATTATGAAGCCATTGAGCGGAAGCGGTAGCAGAGGGATGATGGTAGACCTCATGGCCACATACGGTCCGGATGCCTTTGTCTCAAGAGTTTCAGCTGCTATACAAGGGAGCACGGACACTACGTTTTATATATTGGCCGTCTATTTTGGTAGCGTGGGTGTTGTAAAGACACGTTATGCTGTACCATACGCCTTGCTTGCTGATATTGTGGGCTCTATCAGCGGGGTGATAGCGGCATATATTTTCTTCCATTAAATTGTGATATTGCGGATATGCGCGAAAATTTGTATTTTTGTGAGTAGTAATATATTATGCTTATGAGCGATAAAATACTCTGGGAGTCTAAAATTGTGGATATGCCTTTGGTTGACTATCAGCGTCTGGAACGCTGGATATCGGAGGTGGCTGAGCAACATGACCGTTTGCTTGGACCGATTGGGTATTTATTCTGCGATGACAAACATATTCTGGAAGTGAACCGCGAATTTCTCCGGCATGACTACTATACTGATATAATAACTTTCGATAATAGCCGGGGCAAGATGATAAGCGGAGACATAGTCATTTCGCTCGATACGGTTGCCTCAAATGCGGAAATGTTAGGTGTTACATACGACGAGGAGCTGCTTCGCGTAATAATTCATGGAATTCTGCATTTGTGCGGAATTGACGACAAAGGCCCGGGTGAGCGGGAAATAATGGAAAGCCATGAAAATACCGCTTTAAGTATTTACTCAAATATTGGATGAGAGATGGTGTTCGATTATGATGTCATTGTGATTGGTGCCGGTCATGCCGGTTGTGAGGCCGCTCATGCTTCTGCTAAAATTGGCGCGAGCACGTTATTACTGACTATGGACATGAATAAAATAGCTCAGATGAGCTGTAATCCTGCTGTAGGAGGCATTGCAAAAGGTCAAATAGTTCGGGAAATTGATGCGTTAGGCGGCATGATGGGTATTGTAACTGATCGTACTGCTATCCAATTCAGAATGTTGAATAGGTCAAAGGGGCCTGCCATGTGGAGTCCACGTTCCCAGAGCGACAGAATGAAATTCAGCTCTGAATGGAGAAGAATAATTGAGAATACAGACAATCTTTATTTATGGCAGGATTCTGTTGTATCTCTTATAATAGAGGATGGGGTTGTCCATGGTGTAGTAACTGCGCTTGGTGTCCGGTTTAACGCGAAAAAGGTGGTTTTGACAGCCGGTACTTTTTTGAATGGTCTTATGCATGTAGGTCGTGCCCAAGTGAAGGGTGGGAGAGTGTCGGAGCCTTCGTCGTACGGAATAACTGAGCAACTTGTTGAATATGGATTTGTTGCCGATCGGATGAAAACGGGTACTCCCGTGCGCATTGATGGGCGAAGTGTAAAGTGGGAATTGACAGTACCGCAGGCCGGTGACGATGATTTTCATAAGTTTAGTTATTTGCCGGAAGTTCGTCGGGAGCTTCGTCAGCGGGAATGCTACATCACTTACACCAATGCGAGAACACATGAAATTTTGCGGGATGGCCTGCCGGATTCACCGCTGTACAATGGTCAAATTAAAAGTATCGGGCCGCGATATTGTCCCAGTATAGAGACTAAGATCGTTACGTTTGCAGATAAGAACGAACATCAGCTGTTTCTTGAACCCGAGGGTGAGGATACTCAGGAATTTTACCTCAATGGATTTTCTTCTTCGCTTCCTTTAAAGGTTCAAGTTGATGCTCTGTCTACTGTTCCGGCCTTATCCGATGTAAGAATATATAGGCCCGGATACGCTATAGAGTATGACTTTTTCGACCCAACGCAGCTTCGCCACACCCTTGAGACTAAGCTGGTGAAAGGCCTTTATTTTGCCGGGCAAGTTAATGGTACTACCGGATATGAAGAGGCCGCAGGTCAGGGTCTGATTGCCGGAATCAATGCGGCTTTAGCGGTGCTCGGAAAGGGAGAATTTATACTTTCACGGGATGAAGCCTATATCGGCGTACTGATAGATGATCTTGTGACAAAGGGCGTAGATGAGCCGTATAGAATGTTCACTTCCCGAGCGGAGTACAGGATACTTCTTCGCCAGGACGATGCCGATATGCGTCTCACGCCTTACGGATATGAGCTTGGGCTTGCATCTAAACGTCGGTATGAACTTATGCTGTCGAAGCGGGAAGCGCGTGACGGGCTGATTGAGTTTCTTTCGTCATATTCCCTGAAACCGCAGCTCATCAATTCTGCGCTTGAAGAGCTTGGAACGTCACCCTTAAAGCAAGGTGTTAAACTCCGTGAACTGATATTGCGACCGGCAATTACCATAAAAAATATTGCACCTTATATTGATGCCCTCGGACGGTATCTTGACAATTTGGAGCCGGAGCGTAGAGACGAAATAATTGAATCGGCCGAGATTCTGGTGAAATATGAAGGATATATTGAACGCGAGCGTATCGTAGCTGATAAAATCCGTCGTCTTGAGGATCTTAAGCTCGAAGGAAGAATTAATTATTCCGAAGTTAAAGCCTTGTCGACTGAGGCCCGGCAGAAGCTTGAGCGGATTCGACCTCTTACTGTAGCCCAGGCATCGCGAATACCGGGAATTTCGCCGAGCGATATCAACATTTTGCTGCTGTTGCTCGGACGGTGAGTGTTTCACGTGGAACATAAATAATAAATTAAGATACAATCATTTAACACTTGTAGATATGGAATATATTAAGTCAAAAATCCGTGATGTCTACGACTTTCCAAAGAAGGGCATCATCTTTCGCGATTTGACCACAATGTTTAAGGACGCACGTGCCATGCACATTGTAGGGTGGGATCTCGCGCAACAATATCGCGATAAAGGCGTTACTAAAGTAGTAGGCATTGAGTCGCGAGGATTTATAGGCGGCTCAATCTTGGCATACGAGATAGGCGCCGGTTTTGTGCCTGCACGTAAGCCGGGCAAGTTACCTGCCGATGTGATGAGTGAGTCATACGACAAAGAGTATGGACAGGATGTCATAGAGATACACCGCGATGCAATCACTCCAAATGATGTTGTGGTTATTCACGATGATCTATTGGCTACCGGCGGAACAATGGCTGCTTGCTATAACCTCGTGAAGAAGATGAACCCTAAACGGATATACATAAGTTTCATCGTGGAACTTAGCGCTCTTGAAGGTCGCAAGAACTTGCCCGAAGGTGCTGAAGTGTCTTCACTGATAGTTTACTAAACAAATATTGAATTTGGCAAAATACGAAAAGTCTGAATCTTTAAAAGAGAAGATATCCATACTTCCCGAATCTCCCGGCTGCTACCTTTATTACGATGCGGCCGGGACTGTCATATATGTCGGTAAGGCGAAAAATTTGAAGAGAAGAGTATCCTCTTACTTCAACCGGCAGCATGATGTAATTAGGACCATGTTGCTTGTGCGTAATATAGCTGACATGCGCTATATCGTCGTGCCTACGGAAGAGGATGCCCTAAATCTGGAAAATTCGCTGATTAAGGAGTACAAGCCACGCTACAATGTGCTTCTTAAGGACGATAAGTCATATCCTTGGATTGTTGTCACTAAAGAACATTATCCCAGGGTGTTTATGACAAGATCGCGAATTAAAGATGGCTCAAAATATTTTGGTCCGTACGCAAATACGGCTGTCGCTAAGACCGTGCTTAATCTAATTCGTGAGCTGTATCCGGTCAGGACTTGTCGTCATTCCCTTACCCCAGAATATGTTTCAAAAGGCAAAGGTCGTTTGTGCCTTGAATATCATTTGAAGAATTGCCGGGGATGCTGTGTGGGTTTGATAACTGAGAGTGAATATGGGGAAATGATTTCTCATGTTAAACAAATTTTGCGGGGCGATACGCAGGAATTGCTCGATTATCTCCGGTCAGAGATGGGGCGTCTAAGCTTAGAACTACGTTTTGAAGAGGCTCAGGCCATAAAAGAAAAGTACCAATTAATCGAGCGTTACCAGTCGAAGAGTGTCATAGTAAGTCAGACCCTTGATGATGTCGACGTGTTTGGTGTAGATGATGACCGAGAGCAGGTATATGTAAACTACATGCACGTAAGGCGTGGGGCTATTGTGCGAAGTATAACGCTCGAATATCGGAGGCGTATGGAGGAGTCCGTGGCTCAGATTCTTGATTACGCTCTGACTGAAATATCTGAGAAATTTAATCTGAAATATGACGAGGTAATTGTGCCGGAATTGCCGGAAAGCGCATTCGAGGGCGTAACGTTTACCATCCCTCAACGCGGAGATAAAATGAAGCTGTTGGATGTGTCGGCGCATAATGCGCGACAGAACCGTATCGATGCTCTAAAAATGATGGAGAAGCACGACCCGGAAAGACGAACTGAACGCACGCTCGAGCGAATCAAATCGGACTTCCGACTGGCAGAGTTGCCCCGACATATCGAGTGTTTCGACAACTCTAATATTCAAGGCTCTAATCCTGTGGCATCATGTGTCGTTTTCCGAAACGCCAAGCCTTCAAAACGTGACTATAGGCATTTCAACATAAAGACCGTGGTTGGTCCTGACGACTTTGCTTCGATGAAAGAGGTTCTTACCCGTCGCTATACGAGAATGATGGAAGAAGCGCCAGAGGATTTGCCACAGCTGATCGTTGTCGATGGAGGAAAAGGTCAGCTAAGTGTAGCCGTCGAGGCCTTGGATGAAATTGGCTTACGGGGAACGATTGCTGTGGTCGGAATAGCCAAGAGGCTTGAGGAGATATATTTTCCCGGCGATAGCGTGCCATTATACATCGATAAAAATTCTGAATCATTGAGAGTTGTACAGCAATTACGCGACGAAGCTCACCGATTTGGCATAACACATCATCGCAATCAACGAAGTAAAGTGCAGATAGTTAGTGAGTTAGATGGCGTGAAGGGCGTTGGCGAAAAGACTCGAGACGCTCTGTTGCAGCACTTTAAAAGTGTCAAGCGTCTGCGAGACGCTTCGATTGACAGTATAGCCGACGTTGTCGGTCCTTCCAAAGCATCAATAGTTTATTCTGCCCTGCATCCGGTACAGCCGAACTCCAATAGTGAAAAAATTTTAAAATGAGGCAAATTGCCGAACCTCCGGCTCGGGGAGTTTGTTAATTCTGAAATAAAAATAAAGGCTTAATCATTATTTTTGACGGAATCAAATTTTCTGCCTATATTTGTAACTTGTATGCACGAAAGAATGCAAATTTTAATTATATAATTATTATGGATAACCAAAATTTAGACCGCATAAGCTATGCTTTAGGCTTAAGCATGGGAAATAATTTCCGTGCCTCCGGGATAAAGACTATAAATGTCAAGGATTTTGCCGACGGTGTAGCCGCAGTGTTTGAAGGAGCAACACCCAAAATGTCGTATGACGAGGCTAAGCTCGAAATCAAGAAATTTTTTGAAGCGATGGAGGCCGAGCAGCGCGAGGCCGCCGCTAAAATGGGCGAGGTCAACGAGAAGGCCGGAAAGGCTTTCCTTGACGAAAATGGCAAGCGCGTAGAGGTTTCTACCACTCCTTCCGGACTTCAATATGAAGTGCTCGAAGAGGGTACAGGAAAACAACCGACAGCGCAGGATCAGGTGACGGTACATTATACCGGAAAACTTATCGATGGAACAGTTTTTGACAGCTCTGTCGAGCGTGGTCAGCCTGCCACGTTTGGTGTCACTCAGGTGATTCCGGGTTGGGTTGAGGCATTGCAGCTGATGAAGGAGGGCGCAAAGTGGCGTCTTTTTATCCCTTCCAATCTTGCTTACGGTCCCAATGGGGCAGGAAACGTAATCGGGCCGAATTCAACCCTTATATTTGATGTGGAATTGATTAAAGTGAACTAACAAACAGATAAAACAGATTATGAAAAAATTGATTTTAGCGGCCGGCGCATTTGCCGTTTTGGCCGGAATTACTTCCTGTGGCAACTCATCATCTTCGTCTGTAAGTGCTGAAGACAAGGCTTTCGATGATTCATTGACAGCTACATGGGGCTTCCTTTCTGGAGCACAGGCTGCCGATATGATTGAGAAGCAACCGGGAGAAAGCATTGACAAGGCCGCATTCCTTCGTGGTGTGCAGACAGCTATGTCAATTGACACTGCCGATCAATCTTATATCCAAGGCCTTTCGATGGGTCTTAGAATGGCTCAGCAGCGCACCTACGCTATGAAGCAGCTCGGATGCGATGTTAACGCTGAAAAGTGGATGGCTGAATTTAAGAAAGCATTCAATTCAGACACCATTCCCAACGTTCAGATGTTAGGCATGGAATTCCAACAGCTTGCACAGCGTGCTGAAGCCCGTGCCGAAGAGCGCAAGGCGGCAGAGCTTGCCAACTCTCCCGAAGCCATCGCAAATGTGAAGGCCGGACAGGATTTTGTTGACTCTTTGAAGAAAGCTGACCCAACGATTCAGACTTCTCCAACCGGACTTGTCTACAAAATCGACAATGTTGGTGAAGGCGATTCTATCACAGACAAGGATCGCGTGTATGTTTACTATACCGGTAAATTTACCGATGGTAAAGTATTCGACAGCACAAAGGATCGTCCCGCATCCTTCAGCCCGCGTGGGGTTGTGCCTGGTTTCGGTGAAGGCTTAAAGATGCTTAAGAAGGGTGGTAAGGCAACGCTATATATCCCCGGAACCCTTGGTTATGGCCCACAGGGACAGCCCGGAGCCGGCATCGGACCTAACCAGATGCTTGTCTTCGACGTAGAAGTTGTAGGCGTCAACGAGGCTCCCGACGCTAAGAAATAGACATATAAAGGAGTTGTGGCAATCAGCGGTCATGAGCTAAAGCTTAGGTCCGCTGATTGTTTTTTATGTCTCTATATGTGGAATTTTTGTAACTTTACACAAAATAAATTATCGTGGCAAAAATTGTTGAGACACCCCTGATGAAGCAGTACATTGAGATGAAGCAAAAACATCCCGATGCAATTCTGCTCTTCCGCGTAGGCGACTTTTATGAGACGTTTTCCGACGATGCCATTGTGGCTTCGGAGATTTTGGGCATCACGCTGACGCGTCGTGCTAACGGGGCGGCTCAATATGTCGAGTTGGCTGGTTTTCCACACCATGCTCTTGATAGCTATCTTCCAAAGCTTGTCCGTGCGGGAAAGAGAGTGGCCATATGTGAGCAACTTGAGGATCCTAAGCTTACAAAAAAGCTTGTCAAGCGTGGCATTACAGAGCTTGTGACACCCGGCGTGTCGGTCAACGACACGGTGCTCAATCACCGCGAAAACAACTTTTTGGCATCAGTTCATTTTACGCGAGGAGGCCTTATCGGTGTAAGTTTTCTTGACATTTCAACCGGTGAATTTTTGACCTCAGAGGGAAATTCCGATTACATAGATAAGCTGCTTAATAATTTTGGCCCGAAAGAGGTGTTGGTGGAGCGTGGCAACCGAAAACTTCTTGACGAGACTTTTTCCGCACGCTATCTATCATTTGAACTTGACGATTGGATTTTTACTGAAGATGCGGCTCGCGAAAGGCTACTTAAGCAGTTTGAGACCAATAGCCTAAAAGGTTTTGGGATACACGCTCTTCATGCCGCCGTCGTGGCATCTGGCGCAATAATGCACTATCTTGACATCACCAACCATACGCAGACAGGCCACATTACAAAGTTGTCTCGTATCGAAGAAGACCGCTTTGTGCGTCTCGACAAGTTCACTGTCCGCAATTTGGAATTGGTCGATAGCGTTGCCGAAGACGGCAAAAGTCTGCTCGAAGTGCTTGACCGCACCGTGACCCCTATGGGCGCACGTTTGTTGCGCCGATGGCTACTCTTTCCTTTAAAGGATGTAAGCGCCATTAACGGGCGACTGGATGTTGTGGAGTCATTCATGCGGAATCCGGAACACCGGACTCGTCTTAAAGAAGCCCTTGAACATGTGGGAGATATGGAACGAATAATCTCCAAAGTGGCTGTCGGTCGCGTATCTCCGCGTGAAATAGTTCAGCTACGCAATGCGCTTACGGCTTTGGTGCCGATTAAAGAATTATGTCTTGAATCGGACTCTCCCGCGGTTGTGGCAATTGGCGAGCAGATAAATCCATGCGTTAAATTGCGCGATAGAATTGCACGCGAAATAACAGACGATCCTCCCGTGGCTGTTAACCGTCTGAATGTAATACGCGACGGAGTAGATTCCGAGCTTGATGAGTTGCGTGAAATAGCATTTAAAAGCAAGGATTATTTGCTGAAAATACAAGCCCGCGAAGTAGAGGCCACCGGCATTTCAAGCTTAAAAATTGGCTATAATAATGTCTTTGGCTATTATATTGAGGTAACCAATACGCATAAACATAAGGTGCCCTCCGAGTGGATTCGCAAGCAGACGCTCGTTAATGCTGAGCGATATATCACCCAGGAACTCAAAGACTATGAGGAAAAAATTCTTGGCGCACAGGAGAAAATCACCGTCATCGAAACGCGTATTTTTTCAGAACTTGTGGCTGCGATTACAGAATATATCCCTGCCATACAGCTCGATGCTACATTAGCGGCCCGTCTTGACGTGCTCGCTTCATTCACCAGAGTAGCCCTCGAAAATCATTACAATAGACCGGTTGTTGATGATTCTCTGACTATTGAGATTGTTGAGGGGCGTCACCCGGTTATCGAACGTCGCCTTCCATCAGGCGAGCCCTATATCAGCAATAGTGTTAATCTCAGCAATTCCGGAACGCAGATAATGATGATTACGGGGCCTAACATGTCAGGTAAGTCTGCGCTTTTGCGTCAGACAGCTCTGAATGTGATTATGGCGCAGACGGGGTGTTTCGTGGCTGCTGAAAGGGCCAGAATAGGCATTGTTGACAAAGTATTTACACGCGTAGGTGCTAGCGACAATATTTCGCTCGGCGAGTCTACCTTCATGGTTGAGATGAATGAAGCGGCTTCAATCTTAAACAATATGAGTGAGAGAAGCTTGATTTTGTTTGACGAACTTGGACGTGGCACTTCAACTTACGACGGCATATCGATTGCGTGGGCCATTGTTGAACATATTCACGAATATGGCTCTATGCATCCGAAAACCCTGTTTGCCACCCATTACCATGAATTAAATGAGATGGAAGCGAGTTTCCCAAGAATAGCAAACTATAACGTGTCAGTAAAGGAGATAAACGGCAAAGTCGTGTTTCTGCGTAAATTGTCGCGTGGTGGAAGCGAACACAGTTTCGGTATCCATGTAGCCAAGCTCGCCGGACTTCCGCCATCGATTGTAGATAGGGCAGCACAAGTGCTAAAGCATCTTGAGGAGGCTAACCGCCGTGAGAACGTCGGAAAAGACCTTTCGTCGGTCGCTAACGAACGAGCGGGTGTACAGTTGTCATTCTTCCAGCTTGACGATCCGGTTCTGACGCAGATTCGTGATGAAATAGCCAATATTGATATAAATAACCTTACTCCTATGGCCGCATTGAATAAACTCCACGACATACGCACCATCATAACAGGCAAGCCATGAGCATCGCCGTCCTGCAGTGTGTGTTTACCTACAATGGCAAAGTGGTATTATATATTATTAAGACCTTACAATTGAAAAAGGAATCAATGAATTATGGCTATTCAAAATTATAACATGGATCGCATTGCAGGTTGGCAACGCAAGTTACTTGACCTAACGATGCGTAATGTGATGCTCAATTTGCGTCAGTCAAAAACGATCATTCCGCTCAAAGAGAGCGATCCGGCGGTTCTTGAGCAACTTATACGCGAAAACCGTTTAGCCGAAATTATAGGCAAGGATAAGGGAGACAGACTTGAAATAATGAAAACTCTTTATCGCGAGAGCCGTAATTCGCTTAATGAAAATGGTACGAATACGCTCTATGTGTCGCTCGGCACTCTGCAGTGGTATGAGAAAGGTTCCCAAGATGCACGAATTGCGCCACTTATATTTATTCCTTTGGAAATAGTAAGGTGCAAGTCTATGACTTTTGAGGTTAGGATGCTTGACGAAGATCCAATGCTCAACGTGACCTTGCTCGAAATGCTTCGGCGCGATTATGGAGCAACTTTTCCGGAATTGAATCCGATGCCGATGTTGGAGTATAATGCCGATCTTGATGACGAAATGACAAGAAAAGGAGCCTCGGAGTATGCTGTAAATTACGGTGTGTCTGTGGCTCATAATGATAATGCCGAATTTAACAATGATTTCCCTGATTGGAAGAAGATTTTCAGTGTCCTGTCAGAGCATATTGATGCAATAAATGAGCATCAGCCGGAGGGAAGAAAGTGGCTGATGCCTATGCGGTCGTTTATTGGCTTGTTTTCGTTCACGAAGTTTTTGATGTGGCACGATATAAATGAGCATGAACAACTGGTACGCACTCATGAATTGCTTGGTTGTTTGAGCCGAAATATCCAACTTCATAACATTACGGAGACTCTCAACGCGACAGAAATAGAGAGCCGCCCGCCACTCGATCTGTTGCTTCCGATCGACTATGATTCGTCTCAGCTTGTGGCAATAGCTGAGGCTGATCGTGGAACATCATTTGTACTTCATGGGCCTCCGGGAACAGGCAAGTCACAGACTATTACAAACATTATCGCTAATGCTCTATTCAAGGGTAAACGCGTGCTGTTTGTCTCAGAGAAGAAGGCGGCTCTTGAGGTTGTACAGTCGCGTCTGTCGGCTATCGGATTGGCTCCATTTTGCCTTGAATTGCACAGCAATAAGGCGAAGAAGCGCAGTTTCTTCAGCCAGTTGCATAATGCCGATATGGATTTGGTTAAATATGTTCACGAACGGGTGGATTTCCCCATCTCCTACACATCAAAGTCGGTGCGGTTGGGTGAAGCCATTGCCAGACTTCGCGAATTGACTGATGCAGTCCACCAAGATCGCGGGAGTGGAGTGTCGCTATATGATTTAATTATAGAGGCAAATAAGTTGGATGTCGAGATGCTGGAACTTTCTGATGCCGAATTGACTTATTTGTCGCCTGATGAAGTTGCCGAACTTATTAAAACCGTACGGCAACTTGACACCGTTGCGCAAATCCTTGATCACCATCCGGCAGATTCGCCATTGAATGGTCTATATCCTTTTGAGAATACCATTGAGTCTCAAACAGCATTAGAGCAAACGCTCGGCGTATTGCCTGAGGTCATTGCCAAGGTGCGCCGTAAGGCCAATGGCATTATCAATCGATGGTTCCAGAAGCGATCGGCCGAAGATATTCTGTCGCGGAGCACAGAGTGGCAGAAGTTATCAGCCTTGGCCGAGCTTGATGTCCAGTTTGGTATTGATGCAAAGGAGCGAGCAGTGATGCGTTGGAAAGACGCTACTGCCGGATTGCGGAAATGGCATCATTTCGTAGAGCGAGCTCATGTGTTGCATCAGTCTGCTCCTTCGGTGTTGAATCATTACCTTGAAGGCAATTCCGGAAAAGATACTGCCACCGCATTTGCAAAAGGCTTTTATGCCGGTAAGGCTCAGAAAGTTGTCAACGGCGACAATCGTCTGCGCGGTTTTAACGGATTGCTCCACGAAACTAATCTGTCGGCATATCACGAAGCCGATGCGGAATTTCGTGCCATTTCCAATCAGGTACTGAACGAAGAGATGCACAATCGCCTTCGCTGTGTTTCGCTCAATGGGTTGGAACTAAAAGAATTGGCGCAGCTCGAACTGCGAATGTTCAATAAAGGGCGCGGAGTTTCTTTGCGTCAGATTGTCAATGATTCGCGCCATCTGCTTCACATCTTGTTCCCTTGCATGTTGATGAGTCCTCTGTCCGTGGCGCAATTCCTTGATATGGAGCCGGGGTTATTTGATCTCGTTATCTTTGACGAAGCCAGTCAGATGGAAACGCCGGATGCTATAGGAGCCATTGCCAGAGGAAAACAAACTATTATTGTCGGTGACCCCAAACAGTTGCCACCAACATCGTTTTTCACCGCGGGAATCAGCAACAACGAGTCTGACGAAGAGAGTCAGGATGCCGACTCTATTCTTGAAGATGCATTAGCAATCGGAATGCCCTCTCTTCATTTAACACGCCACTATCGCTCGCGCCATGAAAGCCTGATTGCATTCAGCAATTATATGTTCTACGAGGGTCGATTGCTAACATTCCCGTCGGTCAATGATTCAGAGCGTAAGGTCACTCACGTAGACCCTCATGGAGTATACGATTACGGTAAGACGCGGACAAATGTTGTCGAGGCAAAAGCCGTGGTTGACTATGTAGTTTCTCGACTTGAGAAATCGCCTGATTCTATCGGCATTGTAACATTCTCAAAAGCGCAAAGTAATCTAATAGAGGATTTGCTGACAACTGTCCTCTCTCGAAATAAAGTGGCTCTCGCCAACCTCGATAAGGCCGACGAACAACTTTTTGTCAAAAACCTTGAAAGTGTGCAAGGCGACGAGCGCGACATCATAATATTTTCCGTAGGCTACGGACCTGACAAGGACAAGAAAGTGTCGCTAAACTTCGGCCCGTTGAACCAACAGGGTGGAGAACGTCGACTCAATGTGGCGGTTACTCGTGCAAAGAAGGAAATGGTTGTTTTCAGTTCTCTAAAGCCGGAACATATTCCCGAAGATGCCACGTTGCCTAAGGGGGTAGTGGCACTTCGCGAATTCATCGCTTACGCAATTAACGGCTGTTTGTCTGACATAGAAAGTCGCTCAAACAAAACTTGTGATGAACTCATTGAACAAATAGCTTCGCGTCTGCGGTCCATAGGATTGAACGCAACAACAAACGTCGGCCGTAGTGATTTCAGAGTTGACATAGCCATTAAGGATCCTGATAACCCCGAAACTTATTCAATAGGTTTGATTATTGACGGCAAAAACTATGCGACTCTACCGACTGTTCGTGACAGAGAGATCACCATTCCGGCAGTTCTAGGCAACCTTGGCTGGAAAATCCATAGAATATGGGCTCTCGACTGGCTTGATAACCCAGATGCCGTCCTTCGTGGCATTTGCGACATTTCTAATTTGTCGTAGAACAGCATCAAAGTGAATCGGATACTGTCAGACCGTCCTTGGATGTCAGTTTGGCTAACGCAATTTCATAAGCGTTCAGGGCGGTAATGATGCTGACACCGGCCATTACAATCCATGCGATAAAACTAAAGTCAATGGTAATTGTGCTGATTTGTAATCGTGGAATTGAGATGTTGAACGTTGACACCCAGTCACCAATCAATGGGAATAACAGGGTAAGAATCACACCCATAATGAAGCCACTGACGGCGGCAATTACCACAGCTAATCTATTGCGCTTTTTAAGTGCAACATTATGTTGTTTGACAATCTCAACAGCATCCATATTCTTTTTCAGTTGGTTCATAAACTGAAAAGATGATGAAAGTTCCGGCTCAAAATTGTCGAATAGATTTCTTATTTTATCGTCTTCCATAATTAGATGTGTTATGAGTTGGACAATAATCCTCGGAGATGGTTGCGGCCTCGCGAAAGATGCTGCTTGACTGCATCTTGTGACGTTTCTTCAATCTCAGCAATCTCTTTTATGGAGTAACCCTCCATATAGAACAACAAAACTGATGTTCTTTCCTTGCCAGGTAGTCGGTTCAATGCCAAATACAGTTCTTGATAGCGGAATTGTGAGTCGGTAGTTTCTCCCGACATTACATTCCGTGCTTCATCATAATCGGCATATATCTTTTCAGAACGTTTATGATTGATAAACGTGGTATAGCCGATTCTGAAAATCCAAGCATTGAATTTTTCGGGATTATTGAAACTGTCACAAGAAAGATATGCCTTGATGTACGCCTCTTGTGCAATATCGTCGGCGAGCGAACTATCTCCGCAGCAAAGAGCCACAAGAAAGCGCCGAAACGCTTTCTGTGTGCCCTCTACATGGCTTATGAACTGCTCGCGAGTCATTGCTTAGTTTTCTTCAGTTGTGTTTAACACCTGATTGCGGGTAACTTTCCAAACAATCAGATAGCTGATACCAATGGCGAGTGATATTCCACCGAATACGAAAGGAACGGTAACGGGGTCTGCGCTGAAGTCAGAGCCGGTGGCGAGGTTAACTATGCCAACGATTGCGAGAGCTACGCCGATGAGCGAATACATGCATCCGCGAAGAAGTCGGCCATTAAGGACTTCGCGAGCGGTCTTCTGAGGTTTCTTCAGCGACTCGATGAGCTTGTCGGTATCAACATCTTTGTTGGCTTCGATAGCCTTGATGATGATTTGTGTGCGCTTGTTCTCTACATTCATCTTGGAGAGAGAAGTGATTAACACGATCGCTACGGGAAGAACCACGCAAACGAAGATGGGAACGAGTGTTGATGTCATGATTTTATGTTTTTAATGTTGTTGTCTTTGAGACATCTCGTATGTAAGACACTTCTCAAAATCCAAAGGTGACATCAACACTGAAATTTTTTAGAGTCGATAGATTTCTTTCTGCAAAGTATCAAGGAATCGGGCGGCATGTGCGCCATCCATTTGGGTATGGTGGAATTGGAATGATACCGTCAAGGTCGTTTTGAACAGCACTTTCTTGTATTTACTCCATATCATAAATGGATTGTTGAAGATGCCACTATACATTCCTACAGCTCCATCTATTTCATATTGAGCCAGAGCGGAAATGGCTCTTGTAATCTTCGTTTCGTGATAGAATGAATTTCATGACCACAATCCAATTACAACTGATAGGATAATCAAAACTATACCAAAAATGATATTGGCCAAGGCTATGGCCTTTTGGGCCTTTCCATTTTCTTTTGTCTTTGAAGATGAAAGGACACTAAACCCTATGGAAATGTTACATAATCCAATAACTATCAGGACACCAATTTTCATAAGAACCGATTATTAGTGTGATAATTTTGAGTTTATATACTCTACAATTTCAGGTGCATCCTTACACCCGAGAAGATATTTCTTCCCATCATGAAGCCCGACGAGAAAGCAATCAGAGGCTTTGCCATAATAGGCGAAGTATTTTCCTATTGATGGTTCCGAGAACCATCCCCAATAACCGAACCATCCACCACTGCCGCACGTTCTGCGTTCTGCCATTGTCGGTGGACATAATTTTACGCTTTTAATCTCTTTCAGCGGAATGCTCTTTATTCTCAATGAGCGATTAATATTCAGATTGGCATCATCAACTGATATTGATATAGGCATATAGAGCAATGCCATACTGCATAGCAGTATCAAACAAGCCCCAATTAGATACAAACCCAAGTTATCACGGCAATAATACAGATACACAAGTAGTATAATCAGGCAGATTGCCGTCATCATTGTAGAATGTGTACTTAAATTTACTCTCCGTTTCATATAAGTTATTATTATTACCTCTGGCTCAAGGGTGAATTTGTAAAAAAAGAATACTCTTATTTTGCTACTGCAAACTTAGAGCTTCTTATTTTATTGCAAAATAATAAAAATTCTTTGACATATCAGCTATGTGCCCTTGATTTCACTTGATTTCAGCTCCAAAGCAGACTCATTTTTTCGGCAATTTCTTCGTTGTCTTTTCTATCTTCTTCTCATTGCTTGCCACTCGTCTTTCCACCTTCTTTATATCTTCTGCCGCCGGGAGTTCCTCCGGACGGATGCCTCGTTGTCCAAGCAATTGTCTAACGCTCTGATTATCTTAGATGTGTTCACGTGTTATGGGTGACTCCCATGTAAGTCCTTTTGTTCAACGTTATAGTTCGTCATCTCGGTAGCAAGATTCTATAATTCCCAACGTATCAGCGGCAGTTGGCAGATACAGCTCTGAAAATATGGGCTGGGGATGCGTGGCGCCGTTAGAATGAGGAGAGACGGTGCCACGCATTGTCCAACCTCGAGGAGAGAGGA
>CAZIXM010000041.1:0-24727 GCA_964543345.1 uncultured Muribaculum sp.
CAGATGCGATCTTGCATCCTCTCCATGGCCACTCGCTACACAATTGTGGGTGTATCAAAATTTGAACTGCACCCCAAAAGTTGGACAAAAAACTTTTGGGGTGCAGTTCATAAGAGGCTGCGCCTCTTTTGACACAGCCTCTCGCGCTTTTATTCGAGGGTACTTTTTAGCCTCCTCGTTATAAAATATATAATGTATTAAGCCTTGCCGTTGCTTCCGAGCACATTTTCGATTTTGTGCTTGTAGAGCTTCTCCATTTCGTCGCGTGCCGGACCGAGATACTTGCGCGGGTCAAATTCGGCAGGCTTTTCGGTGAGGACTTTGCGAACGGCGGCGGTCATTGCCAGACGGCTGTCAGAGTCGATGTTGATTTTGCAAACAGCGCTCTTAGCGGCCTTGCGGAGCTGCTCTTCGGGGATACCGATTGCATCGGGAAGTTTGCCTCCGTAATTGTTGATCATGTCAACGTATTCCTGGGGAACTGAAGAAGAACCGTGGAGCACGATGGGGAATCCGGGGAGCTTCTCCATTACGGCGTCAAGCACGTTGAATGCCAATGGCGGCGGAACGAGCTTGCCTTCGGCGTTGCGGGTGCACTGTTCGGGAGTGAACTTGTATGCGCCGTGTGAAGTGCCGATAGAGATAGCGAGGCTGTCGCAACCGGTGCGTGTAGCAAAGTCGATAACTTCTTCGGGGTCGGTGTAGGTGTGGTGGTCTGAAGATACTTCGTCTTCAACGCCGGCGAGCACACCGAGTTCGCCCTCAACGGTTACGTCATACTGATGAGCATAGTCAACGACTTTCTTGGTGAGTGCAACGTTTTCTTCGTAGGGAAGATGCGAACCGTCGATCATCACTGAAGAGAAGCCGTTGTCGATACAGTCTTTGCAAAGCTCAAAGCTGTCGCCGTGGTCGAGGTGAAGCACGATCTGCGGATTTTCCCAGCCGAGGCTCTTAGCGTATTCTACGGCACCCTGAGCCATGTAGCGGAGGAGGATTGAGTTGGCGTAATTGCGGGCACCCTTTGATACTTGAAGGATAACGGGCGACTTATCTTCGGCGGCGGCTTTGATGATGGCCTGCAACTGCTCCATGTTGTTGAAGTTGAACGCGGGGACAGCGTATCCGCCTTTGATAGCTTTGGCAAACATCTCACGTGTGTTTACCAAGCCAAGTTCTTTGTAACTTACCATTGAATTTTAGTATTAAAAGTAAATAAAATTAAGTCCTTTTACTCTCTAAGGCTCTGCCTTTGAGCCTAACAATGTGCAAAGATAGCAAAGAAATGGCGATTAGCCACAACGGACACTCAAAAAATATGCGCGGTCAGTGCAAAATTTGGTGAAATCACTCCTCCGGACTAAGGCATTATGCCCGACAGAATATATTCCAACATGCTTGTCGGTTCGTTGTCGGTATGATACAGGTATAACAGCACAATAGCTGCAAGCAGGAATATTGCCGCTATGATAATTGTGCCGTAGCGCACGATGGGTGATGGTATTTCTTCAAGCAAATGGCGCACTTTTTCGGATCGTAGTTCCAGTCGGTCGTGCGACGACGTGTCTTTAGTTTTCATCCGGTCAGTCTCCAAGTTCAAGTTGATTTTTTACAAGGTTATAATATACGCCCTTTTCGCTTATCAGCGAGTCGTGGTTGCCGGATTCGGCTATTCTTCCATGATCAAGCACTATTATTAAGTCGGCATTTTTCACTGTTGAAAGTCTATGTGCCACGATAACCACTGTGCGTCCTCGGTAAAATTCTGTCAGGTTGTCCACAATCAATCTTTCATTTTTAGCATCAAGCGAGTTTGTCGCCTCGTCCAGAAATATGAATTGTGGATTTTTGTATACGGCTCGAGCTATCAGGATGCGTTGTTTCTGGCCTTGGCTGAGTCCGACTCCGTCGCGTCCGATTATTGTGTCGTAGCGTAATGGCAGACTGGTTACGTATTCGTGGATGCACGCTATGCGGGCCGCTTCTATAAGCCGTTCGCGGTCAATCTCTCCGTCGTCAACGGCGATATTACGCGCTATGGATTCCGAGAATACCACGCCATCCTGCATCACTACTCCGCATTGCGCGCGCCACCATTTTAGTTTGTAGCATCCTATAGGCATGTCACCTATTGAAATGCTTCCAGACGAAACGGGATAGTAGCCGAGCATAAGCTTTATCAGTGTTGTCTTGCCACTTCCGGAAGCTCCTACGATGGCGGTAGTCTTTCCTTCCGGCACTTTGAAGCTCACTCCTTTTATTATGTCGTTAAGGCTGTGTGGGTCATATTTAAACCTGACATTTTCCAGCTGTATAGAATGGTCTTCAGGTAGCTCCGCGGTATTGTTATCTGGACTTTCTTCGTCCTGACTTTCGTGAATTTCGTTTATACGTTCAAGCGATATCTTCACGTCCTGAAGTGAATATATGAATCCCATCAGCTGCGATACAGGACTGTTAAGTTGCCCTACGATGTATTGAACGGCAAGCATGGCTCCTAAGGTTATCTGTCCGTCGATTACGGCAGTTGCGGCGAATACTGTTATGAGAATATTCTTGACTTCGTTTATGAAGATACTTCCAGCTTCCTGTGCCTGTTGTAGCCTAAGCGATTTCATCTGCACGACAAACAGGTCGGCCTGCACATCCTCCCATTCCCAGCGTCTGCGCCGTTCGCAGTCTTGAAGTTTTATTTCCTGCATGGAGGTGATGAACTGATATGTCTTGTTTTGGTTGACAGCCTGTTTCTCGAATAGTTCGTAGTCAAGTATTTTTCTGCGTTTAAGGAACAATGCCGACCAACTTCCGTATATCAGGCTACCGATCAGGAACACGCAGAATATTACCTTGCTGTAGATGAATAATACTATGCCGAAAACCACAAAATTGAACATTGAGAATGCGATACCCAATGTCTGCGAGGTAAGGAACGACTGTACTCTTCCGTGGTCGCCCATGCGCTGCATAAGGTCGCCCATAAGCTTGGTGTCGAAAAAAGACATGGGAAGCTTCAGCAGTTTGATGAAGAAGTCGCTTACGAGCGATATGTTTATGCGCATCGAGATGTGCATCATAAGCCAACGGCGTATGAAGTCGGTTGCCGTGCGTCCGAACACAATCATCATTTCTCCGAGCAATATGAGCCAAATGAAGCCGATGTCGCTATGCTTGATTCCGACGTCGACAATGGCCTGAGTCATAAAAGGCATTACAAGTTGCATCAGGCTTCCGAGAAGCAGTCCGGCCACTATCTGCAGAAAATAATGGCGGTATTGTTTCAGATAGCCCATCAGAAATCTGAATGAGCGCTTCTCCGGAATGTCGTCGACTTCGTGCCTCGAATAAAACTCCTCGGACGGTTGAAGGAACATAGCTATGCCTTTACGTTTGCCGTCGTTGTCTTCGGTGCTGAGCCATCGGCTTTCGAATTCTTCACGCGAGTAAGTCACTTTTCCCTTCGCGGGGTCGGCTATATGGTAGCGACGGCCTTTCCGGCTCACTCGATATAGCACTGTGAAGTGGTTCTGGTTCCAGTGCAGTATGCAAGGTTTCGGAGCCGAGACGAGTTGCTCGGCTGTCACGCGTGTAGCCGCCACCGATAGTCCGAGTTTTTCGGCCGCGTCGCTAATCCCGAGCATCGACACTCCTTCCGCGGTGGCGAAGCAGTACTTCGACAGCATTCCGAGCGAATACGTCCGTCCGAAGTGGTGGCATATCATCGCCAGGCAGGCAACTCCGCATTGCATTGAGTCCTTTTGTTTTATGAACGGGAAATTGGCCATAGAGAGTAGGGTTGATGCTTTTGCTGTTAGTTGGATTAGCGTTTGCGGGGTTGGATGTTAAGTCGGTAGCGGGCTTTTAGCATCAGATAGCGCGGGATACAGTTGACCCAAGTCTCTGTGCGTCCCATGCCGTTAAGTTCATATCGTATGTTGGATAGTTGGTGGAGGATGTCGAAAGCTTCAAGGGTGAAGGTGAGATTGTTGTTCATCACACCCTTCGACAGGCTTGCGTTCCAAACAAGGTCGTTTGTGTTCATCGACGAGTTGGAGTATCCTCGGCGGCTGAACATGGTTATGTCGGTCGAGAGTTCGATGTCCAACGGAAATTTTAGTAGTCCGGTTAACCCGTAACGGAATTCAACTGCGTTGATGGTTTGGAAATTAACGGCCGATGATGTCGAATGGCGTGTATGCACTCGTCCCATCAGGCCTATTCTGGATTTTCCTATGGAATAATTTATATTCATTGTTTCCATAAATTGGGTACTATGCACTATGCGCTTTGATGTGGTCGACGATCCTTCTACGTCGACCATGTCCGCATTGTCGTTGAAGTCAAAACGTGTATAGGTGTTTATGAACAGTTTCTTATTACGTGTGATGGGGAATCCGAAATTTACATATACCCAGCTCCACCAGTTTCCATTGACGTTTTCCGGTTTGTAGTATCTGATTCCTAAGTCAGGATTATAAGTGTAGCCCATGGAAGTGCCGTTGTGCCACACTGAGTATCCTGAAATAAACGAGAGATAGATCCCCTTGATCGTAGCCCATTTTTGTGCATAATATTGAAATTCAACCTTGTGGTAATCTTGGTCTTTCAGGTCAGGATTGCCGGTACGGATATTCAGGGGATCAGACGTAAATTCGACATCAATCAAGTCTATCGCATTCGGCGCGGTTGTCTTCATTTCGTAATTTAATTTGAAATAATGATTTCCGTCGTGTCTATATGATATGTATAAATACGGTACGGGAAGCCATGTGTAACGGTTTCGGTTTATCCTGTCTGCCCCATTAAAATTTATCTTGTCAGTATGATAATTAGCAAAAAGTCCCAATATCACATTTAGATCTCGATCTCGCCTTAGATTATTTTTTTCTGTAGTTCGCGATTGGTCTGTTACGAACTCCACTCCTATATTGTGTTCGAGCGTACGAACTCCGAGATTATAGCTGTTTTCTGTGTCGAGCATACTCGTCGCTGCTCGGCTCATAGACGGTAGCATCAATGAGCCCTTCGACTGCAGTTCGTCGAATAAGTACCATTCATTGACCGAGCTTATATATTTCTGCTTGAAAGAATATTTAGGTCTGATTCGCCAATTTATATTCGGAGCACCGAAGTAATTGATGCCGGCGGTATAATCGTAAGAGTGGGTAGGAGTTTTGTTCAACCTTTCCGATTGTTTCAGTGGTGCTTCGTGGAAACGTATCAAATAATCATCGTGCATATTGACAGATGATTTGGAATACGACCCGTTTCCATAAAATGATAATGCGTCATTATTATCAAACATGAAACTATAAAAAGAGAAAGAGCCACCAACGTTTAAATCCTCACCCTTCCTTTTTGAATTTGATACCGATGTGTTGATCCATGGCATTGTTACCAAGTGGTTAAGGTATATGCTGTCTCGAAGCGATTCATTGACTGTAGGATTGCTGTCAAATAGTCCGTTGATGGCTTCCGAGCGGTTATTTATTTTGTTATAATTTGCATAAAGTTTCCCGTAGATTTGACTACGGTCGTCGTTTCCGTTATGATCGAGATAATATTTTCCTTCGTGAGATGTGCTCAATTTCAGATTTCTGTTGGTGTTTTTACTCCAGGAGCGACCGTAAGTATCACCGGAGCTTAAAAAATTCTGTGTATTGCTCTGCGCATCATATAGTCCGTCAGTATAAGTTGCTTGCGCAAAACCGTTAATCTCGTATGTGTTCTCTTTGTTGAACAGACTATAGTCTATGCCGCCGTTTTTTGTGGTGGCCAGCCCATTGGTGAGGTCGGACGGCGACCAGTCGCCGTTGCGCCCGGGTTTGCGGGTATCGTTGATGTTGTTAATGTTGCCGAACACTGACACTCGCGAAGTGGGGGAGAAACGTAGTCCGAAAGCGCGCCCCATATAGCGCTCTTTGGTGCCCCCGCCGACTTCGGCATTGGCCAGCCAACCGGCCTGATAGTCTTTCTTTAGCGATACGTCCATTACATAGGTTCCTTGGTCCATCTTTATGCCTGCTATTTTGCTTTCCTCGCTCTCCTTCTCATATACCTGCACATTTTTAATCATATATGATGGTAGATTCTCAAGCATAACCTTATTATTGCCTTTGAAAAAGTCACGTCCGTTAAGTAACAGATTTTCAACGAAGCGTCCGTTAACATATATGCGACCGTCGTCGCGCAGTTCGGCTCCGGGAAGCTGGCTGACAAGACCGTCAAGCATCGAACCTGACGACAACTCAAATGCGTCGGCATCGTAGACAATAGTGTCGCCCTTGTTATAAAATTTCAATTTTGTGGCCGTTATTGTTATTTCTCCCAGTTCTACCCCCTTTTCTGTACGGGTCAGTTTTCTGACTTTAATTACACCCAAAGGCAATACCCATTTCTTCTTGTTGAATTCAAAATCCACGTATGTACTGTCATAATCTTCATGGGAGATTAGCAATTTATATTTGCCGGTTGAATACATATTGATTTCAAACATAGATCGTTTTCCTTGCATCTTCAAAAAATCAGTACCACCTGTTTTTTCCCCGTTATCGTTCAGTACTTCGATTTTAAGCTTTTCATTTATAGGTTCATTAGTAAGAGAATTAACTATCACTCCATTGATATATCCAATAGTGTCATCGGCATGAGTTTTTAGTGGCATATAACTAAAAAAATGCTTAAGATCAGCAGGAATAAGTTTCTTTTCATTTAGATTGATTAATGTGATTTTTAGGAACTCGGATATAGATGTATAAACTATTTGGATTTTGCGGAGTTTTTAAAAATTCTGATTCCGCAAAATCCAAATCTGAATTACATGAATGACAATGCTAAACTGTAATCTCCATTTTCCGGATTAATTAAATGGCAATATGGATTTTCACAATCGCAATTAATACCACAGTTGTTATTACACCCACAGTTGTCACCACTGTTGCAACCAATGTTAGTGCAACTGCAGTTAGTACCACAATTGCCACTATTTCCCATAGGATCACTGATGCCTGTGCCAGAAATAGCACCAAAACCGCCACGAAGCACTCCAAGCTCTGATTTTTCTAAAACCGGAATCGATTCCAGAAACTCTTTAAGAGTCTTTTCTTCCCTTTTCATAATTAATTAAACTTTAAGTTATATATATTGGCATTAACTGTGGATTCCAGCCGTCAAGCAGGAGTTGAGAACGCGATATGTCGAGTCAAGCATCGTGGTTATGTTGTCGATGGAGCCGGTGGATAAGTTGTCAACGCATAGCACTTCGTGACCCTCGGATAGTAATCGGAGGCAAAGGTGGGAGCCGATAAAGCCGGCCCCTCCTAAAACAATTGAGTATTCGGGTTTAAGGTTATTCATTTAATAGTGGACTTGAAGCTATTATTTGCAAATTTAAGTATTTAAAACCAATTTTGCAAAAAAAGTAAATAAAATTTTCATGATAGTTGTAAAAAAAAGTCGGCCTCATTTGTGAAGCCGACTTAAAGTCTCGTTATAAAGTGCGCGAGCTTATTCTCCGGGGATGATTGCTTCGCTGGGGCAAACTTCAGCGCAACTGCCGCATTCGATGCAGGTGTCCGGATCGATGTGGTAGATGTCGCCTTCAGAGATAGCCTCTACGGGGCAAACGGGAAGACAAGTTCCGCAAGCTACACACTTATCAGTTATTACGTAAGCCATGATTAATAAATTTTTAGATATTATACGATTAAAGAATTTGTTTATGCGGTGCAAAGGTAAGCAATTATTTGGAAATAGCTCAGAGATTGTCTAAAAAATTTTTAAACAGGGCGACGGAAAGTTGCAATAAAAATGCGACAAGATGCATTAGATGCTGAGTGTCAGGGAAGCTGAGTCTTGATTTCTTCCAATTTTATGAGCTTGCTTACGATGGCGTAGATTGTGATTCCGGCCGGAGAGTGTATCTTGAGTTTTGCCGAAATGTTGCGCCGGTGGGTCATTACGGTGTTGACGGATACATTCATCTGTGACGCTATTTCTTTGTTTGACAGGCCTTTGGCGATGCCTATCACGACATCTTTCTCTCGCTGGCTTAGAGCTTTAGACTCTTCTTCCGATTGTTTATCGTCTTTTTCGGCCGCAAGCTTGACGACGGTTTCTTCGATTGCTCCGGTAGAATCGTAGACGGATATTATCGCATCAAATATTTCGGCGGTTTGCTTTGGGAGTGCGCAGTGTTGGACTGCTAAAAGCCTTGCGTTAAGCTTCGAGGCCGCCCTCATTTCGGCAAGGACGGAGCAGTCGGCACCTATAGGGTCGGCTATGATGACTGCGGGATGGAGTCGGGATACCTGTTCGGCCATCCGCATCGGGTCTATTCGGTGGACCGAGTAGCTTGCAGGCCGGATTTTTCCGATTATTGCTGTTATTCCGCTTTCGATGATTGCGGGCAGTCCGAACGTGCAAATAACGAAATGTTTCATCGCTTGTTTTCGAGAGATGCGATTAGCGGAATGAGAATCAGATTTTCGATGTCGGCATGTGAGTCGAGATCTTCTTCGGCGTTGTACAGGTCGACAAGTACGTCATACATGCGGTTAGGCATCGAAGTGGAGTAGAAGCGCAATATGATGTTCTTTAGTTCGTTGAGTTTTTCGGCAATTTCATCGTGGTGGCGCTTGAAGATGCTTATATTGTATGACGAAATCTCACCTGCAATTAATGAGCGGATGTATGGAAACACTTTGGTCTCCTCGTAGGCAAAATGCTTCTTTACTTCTTTGATATAGTCGTCGAAGAACACGATTATAGCCGGATTTATGTCGCCGAGGGAGTCGTCGAGAGCCTGCATTAAGTTCTGCCGGATATGCGGGAACTTGTATCGGAGAAAGTAATCGTGGCTGTTATGCAGAAAGTCGACAACGGCAAGCGGCGAGATTTTAGGGAGAGTCTCCACATCGATCCTTCCGCTCAGGATGAAGTTGATGATAAGCAGGAATACGTCGGTGTCGATGTCATTTTCGGCGCACACCTCTTCTATCCGTTTGTCTTGGAATCCAAGCGGAATGTTGAATCTGCTCAGGACAGGGAGAATGTTGTAGTCCAGTTCAATCAGGTCAACAACACTCTCTTTGCCTGTGAAGTTTCGGGTCGGTTTCATATAGCCTTTTTTCGGTTATTTCGACAGAGCCTCGATGCCGGCCTTGATGTTGGCTATCTTTGCTTCGGCATCCTGCTGCTTTTGGCGTTCGGCATCAACGACAGCCGCCGGAGCATTGTTGACGAAACGTTCGTTGGAAAGCTTTTTCATAACCGAGGCAAGGAAGCCCTGAAAGTAGTCGAGGTCTTTCTTCAGTCTTGCCAATTCGGCCTCGACATCGATGGTAGATGCCAGCGGAATGTTAAATTCAGTGGTTCCGACCATGAACGATGCAGAAGCCGCGTCTTTTGCGGCCTCGGGATTAATGGCGTCGAGACAAGCCAATTTAGTTATCACGCTGTCGAGCGAGGCATCCCACTTGTCGAGGACATTTAGGGTCAGCTCCAACCGCTGAGAAAGGTTTTTGCTTGCACGCACGCCTCTGACACCTGCCACGACCTCTTTAGCGTGTTCCATCGACTCTATCAGGCTTGAGTCAGGGGTGTTGACTTTAGGAAGTTGTGCTAACATGATGGATTCACCATCGGCGCGTGTCTGCAGATGTTGCCAAAGTTCTTCGGTGATGAAGGGCATGAACGGATGGAGCAGACGCAACAGCGTGTCAAAATATGCGAGAGTGGCATCGTAGGTCTTGCGGTCGATGGGCTGCTGATAGGCAGGCTTGACCATTTCAAGATACCATGAAGAGAATTCATCCCAAACGAGTCGATACACGGCCATAAGAGCCTCGCTGAGACGGAATTTGCCGAAAAGATCCTCGACCTCAGCCATGGTGGCATTTAGCTTTGCATCAAACCATTTTATAGCTTTTTCAGAACTTTCAGGCTGAGGTATGTCGGCAACTTCCCAACCTTTGATAAGACGGAAAGCATTCCAAATCTTGTTGCAGAAGTTGCGTCCTTGCTCTACGAGTTTGTCATCGAAGAGAATGTCATTTCCGGCAGGAGCGGAGAGCATCATACCCATGCGTACGCCGTCGGCACCGTAAGTGGCGATTAAGTTCAGCGGATCGGGGGAATTTCCGAGCTGTTTCGACATCTTGCGGCCAAGCTTATCGCGGACGATACCTGTGAAGTATACGTTACGGAACGGCATGTCGTGCATATACTCATATCCGGCAATAATCATACGTGCCACCCAGAAGAAAATTATGTCAGGGCCGGTGACAAGCGTGGAAGTCGGATAGTAGTATTTAATTTCTTCATTATCAGGCTCGAGGATGCCGTTGAACAGCGATATAGGCCAAAGCCATGAGCTGAACCAGGTGTCGAGGCCGTCTTCGTCCTGTCGCAGGTCGGACAATGTGAGCGATGCATTGCCGGTCAGACTCATAGCCTCTTCAAGTGCTTGTTCTGGTGTCTCTCCGACAACAATCTGTCCGTCAGGTAGATAGTAGGCGGGAATGCGGTGTCCCCACCATAGTTGGCGTGAAATACACCAGTCTTTGGTGCCTGTCATCCAATGGTTATACGTGTTCTTGAATTTTTCGGGCACGAATTTGATGTGGTCATCCATAACAGCGTCGAGAGCGGGCTTGCAAAGCGACTCCATCTTAAGGAACCATTGGTCAGACAGACGCGGCTCGGTGGCTGTGTCGGGATTACGTTCAGAGTAGCCGACTTTGTTTTCGTAGTCCTCGATTTTTTCAATCAAGCCGGCTTCCTGAAGGTCAATGGCTATCTGCTTGCGGACATCGAATCGATCCATCCCGACATACATTCCGGCTTCCGGGCTCAGCGTGCCGTTGTCGTTGAAAATGTCTATTGTCGCAAGATTATGTTTCTGCCCAAGCATGTTGTCGTTCATGTCGTGGGCGGGAGTTACTTTCAGGCATCCTGTGCCAAATTCAATATCAACGTATTCATCTTCAATGACGGGAATTTCGCGGTTGACCAACGGCACAATTACACGTTTGCCTTTTAAATGCTGATTTTTAGGGTCGTTAGGGTTAATGCACATTGCAGTGTCGCCCATGATGGTCTCCGGACGGGTGGTGGCAACGATGGCATATCCTTCTTCGCCTACAATTTTGTAGCGAAGATAATATAGCTTGCTGTGCTCCTCCTTATATATAACTTCTATGTCGCTCAGTGCCGTACAAGCCTTTGGATCCCAGTTGACCATTCGCTTGCCACGGTAAATAAGCCCTTTGCGGTATAAGTCGCAGAACACCTTAATTACGCTCTTAGAGCGAATCTCGTCCATGGTAAAGGCTGTTCTGCTCCAGTCGCATGAGGCTCCGAGCTTTTTAAGCTGTTCGAGAATTATGCCTCCATGCTTTTCTTTCCATTCCCATGCATGTTTGAGGAATTCTTCTCGCGTTAAGTCGCTCTTTTTGATTCCTTCTTTAGCAAGTTTAGCAACGACTTTGGCCTCGGTGGCAATAGAAGCGTGGTCGGTACCCGGCACCCATAAGGCATTTTTCCCCTCCATGCGGGCACGGCGGATAAGTATGTCCTGAATGGTGTTGTTGAGCATGTGGCCCATGTGTAGAATTCCGGTTACGTTTGGCGGTGGAATAACTATAGTGTATGGCTCACGTTCATCAGGAGTCGACTTGAACATATCGTGTTCCATCCAGTAGCTGTACCATTTGTCCTCGACATCCGAGGGGCTGTAAGTCTTGGCTAACTCTTTCATAAAGTGTTATGTTTGTTTTTTATTGTATATTCAGTAATAATTTGACTAAGCAAAAATTTTTGCAAAATTACGCAAAATAGTTGGATTATACATTATATCGGTTATCGGAGTGAATTCATGGCATCGAGCATGGCTTTTAGTTCGGCTCTGACAGCTTTAAGCCGTTCTACGGCACGAGCATGGGTAGAAACTCCGGAATGATTGTTTTTGATTTGTTCCTGGGCGGCGCTGATTTTAAGGCCTTTTTCTTTGACGAGGTAAACCACCATTCTGATTTTCTCGATGTCGGAGGCCGTGTAAAATCGTGTTCCGTGCTCATTTCGGCGAGGTTTAATTATTGTAAACTCTTTCTCCCAAAATCTGAGGGTGCTCAGCGGTACTCCGATAATTTCAGAGACTTCGCGTATTTTATAATATTTTTTATCGATTGATTCCATTTAGTGTACATCAGTCCATGACGTGTCCGGCGTTTTCGGCCAGGCGCAGCAGCTCGTCGTATTCTTCCGGAGTTATGTCCATAAAATAATAATTCAAGGGATTTTGTGGCGAACCTTTATAACGCACTTCGTAATGAAGATGGTTGCCTGTAGACTTTCCTGTGTTACCGACTTCGCCTATTAAGTCGCCTCGTTTGACTTTAGTTCCGGGCTTGACGCGGAACTTGCTGAGATGGGCATAGCGAGTCACGTAGTTGTAGCCATGGTCAATTTCTATAAGATTGCCGTAGCCGCTTTGCCATCCGGCCATTCTGACTTCGCCGTCGGCTGTGGCGTAGACGGGTGTGCCTCGCTCGGCTGCAAAGTCAAGGCCCTCGTGAAATTTGCTTGTCCCGTATATGGGGTCGCGACGATAACCGTAGCCTGATGCCATCTGCTTCATAAACTTCTGTGGTACAGGCTGAATAGCCGGTATGTGATTTATACGGTCTTTGTTATCGCGCGCCAATTGCTGAAGCTCGTCGAGGGATTTAGTCTGAGTATATATCTGCCGGTCAAGAATGTCCATTTTCTTAGTCAGATTTTTGATTAGCTCGGCATCTTGCAGATGATTAAGGTAGCGGTAGCGGTTTTCATTGTCGAGTCCAGCGTAAATCTGCGATTTAGACATGCGAGGGGCTCCCATTATGACCCTGTAGAAATTATCGTCACGGGTCATAATGTCAGACATCACTTCAACAGATATGTCGAGCCGACGGTTTAGAATGTCAATCTCATCACGCAGCTGTTCGTTTTCCTGACGCAGTAATTTTTCGCGAGGAGTGTCAATCAGATAGTAAATTATTCCGAAAATCACAGTCAGGCAGCATCCGGCAAGCAACGTATTTCGCACGGCAATCCATATCCTTGAGGCGAGGGAAGGATAGACTCTCTCGTACTTTTCAGTTGACGGATTATATCGGTAAAATACTCTCGAACTCATTTTTGCTTGAAATGTGAATTTGCAAAAATAATAATATTACGCTAATTTTGCAGATAATTCGATGGTAAATAAAGTGAAAAAAACATCGGTTTAGAGTAAACAAAATAGTTAATTAATATATAAAATGCTGACCGCTAAGGAAATCAGAGAGTCCTTCAAAGACTTCTTCCGTACAAAAGGGCACCAAATCGTGCCTTCCGCCCCCATGGTAATTAAAGACGATCCGACGTTGATGTTCACCAATGCCGGCATGAATCAGTTTAAAGATATAATCCTCGGTAATGCCGCGGCGAAGTACAAAAGAGTGGCAGATTCACAGAAGTGTCTGCGCGTCAGCGGAAAACATAACGACCTTGAGGAGGTGGGAATGGATACGTACCATCATACGATGTTCGAGATGCTCGGTAACTGGTCGTTCGGCGATTATTTCAAACAGGAAGCTATCGACTGGGCTTGGGAATATCTTGTCGACGTACTAAAGCTTGACCCAAAAAATCTGTATGCCACAGTTTTTGAGGGTTCTCCGGCTGAAGGTCTCGGACGTGACGACGAAGCCGCTTCGATCTGGGAGAAGCATTTGCCTAAAGACCATATTATTAACGGCAATAAGCATGATAACTTTTGGGAAATGGGTGATACCGGTCCGTGTGGCCCCTGCTCCGAAATACATATAGATTTGCGTCCCGAAGAGGAAAAGGCTCTTGTGCCGGGTCGAGAATTAGTCAACCACGATCATCCGCAGGTGATTGAGATATGGAACCTCGTGTTCATGCAATATAACCGTAAGGCTGACGGCTCGCTCGAACCTCTCCCCGCAAAAGTAATTGACACTGGCATGGGCTTTGAGCGTCTGTGCATGGCTTTGCAAGGCAAACGCTCTAATTATGATACCGACGTGTTTACTCCGCTAATCGCCAAGATTAGCGAGCTCGCGGGTAAAAAGTACGGTGAAGACGACAAGGTCGACATAGCCATGCGTGTTATCGCAGACCATGTGCGCACAATATCGTTTTCCATCGCCGATTCACAACTCCCTGGTAATGCTAAAGCCGGATATGTTATCAGGAGGATATTGCGTCGCGCCGTCCGCTATGCATATACTTTCCTTGGACAGAAGCAGGCATTTATGTACCGTCTGGTCGATACTCTTATTGACAGTATGGGTGAGGCATATCCGGAGCTTCCAAAGCAGCGCGAATTGATTATGAAGGTGGTCAGAGAGGAGGAAGAAGCATTTCTTCGCACACTCGAAAACGGCATCAGAATGTTAGACAATGCCATCTCTGTGGCTAAAGCGCAAGGGAAAACGGAGATTTCGGGTAAAGAAGCATTTGTGCTATATGATACCTACGGGTTCCCTCTCGACTTGACAGAATTGATTCTGAAAGAAAATGGAATGACGCTCGACCACTCGGAATTTGACTCTGAAATGGCTGCCCAAAAAGCCCGCGCCCGCAATGCCGCGGCTGTAGAAACCGGCGACTGGGTAGTGCTCCGCGAAGGTGAACAGGCATTTGTGGGATATGACGCCACGTCTGTTCCGACACACATTTTGCGCTACAGAAAGGTTAAGCAGAAAAATAATGAGTATTATCAACTTGTTCTGTCGTCGACACCGTTCTATGCCGAGATGGGCGGACAGGTTGGCGATAGAGGACGGCTCGTCGGGCCGGACGGATCTGTCGTGGAAATATATGACACCAAGCGTGAAAACGGCATCGGTGTGCACCTGACTAAAAAACTTCCAGAAGATGTTTCGGCTGAGTTTGAGGCTGTTATCGATGAAGATGCCCGCGAGGCCACTTCAGCCAACCATACGGCCACGCACTTGTTGCACGAGGCTCTGCGTGAGGTGCTTGGCACGCATGTTGAGCAGCGAGGCTCATTTGTGTCGCCCGATATTTTGCGTTTCGACTTTTCTCACTTCCAAAAACTCACACCGGAAGAAATATCAAAGGTTGAGCATTTGGCCAATAAACGAGTACGTATGGCCATAGCGCGCGACGAAAAGCGTTGTGTGCCTATCGATAAGGCTCGCGAAATGGGCGCAATGGCTCTGTTCGGTGAAAAGTATGGCGACGAAGTGCGTGTCATCCGATATGGATCGTCAGTGGAGCTGTGTGGAGGAACTCACGTCACGAACACCGGCAATATCGGTATGATAAAAATCATATCAGAATCGAGCATTGCCGCCGGAATTCGCCGTATAGAGGCTATAACCGGTGCCCGGGTTGAAAGAGCTGTCGAAGAGATGCAGAACACTTTGCGAGAGGTGGGTGCTCTTCTGAATAACACGCCGAATGTGGTGCAAGCCATCAAGAAGTCGATCGAAGAAAATGCCGAACTGCGTCATCAGGCTGAGGAGTACTTCAACGAGCGCGTAAATGCCCTTACAAAGGAATTGCTGTCGAAAGCTATAGAGGTTAATGGCATTAAGGTCGTAGAACTTCAAGGATTGCGCCTGCCGGAAGTCGTAAAAAACGTTGCTTTTGGCGTACGTTCGCAGTCGCCAGACCACACAGTGTTCATAGGTGCAACATTTGATCCGTCGGATAAACCGTTGTTAACCTTAATGATTACAGAAGATCTTACCAAGGACGGAATGAATGCGTCGACCACTGTTAGAGAAGCGGCGAAATTAATTCAAGGCGGAGGTGGCGGACAACCCGGATTTGCTCAGGCCGGCGGTAAAAACAAGGATGGACTTTCGTCGGCATACGAGAAAATCCGTTCGATTCTCGGCTTGTAACGAATTTATGAGCGGTCGTTCGTATCCCTGCGATTAATTTGTGCTGAAAAATAACCTAATTTTAATACAAGATGAAAAAGTTTTTAAGTGCTATTGTTTTGGCCTCGATAATGTCGCAGGGTGCTGTTGTGTCGGCAGCTTCTGACTTAACAGGAGCTACAATACGCGACATGTCGGTTAGGAAACAGCTGATTGACGATGGATGGCAGTTCCGCATGATTCTTGATGACAATGGTGATTCAGTTGCATCGGATTGGAGCAATGTTGACTTGCCACACGATTGGAGCATTTTGTCGGAATTCGATAAAAATGTGAAAGCCGGAAACGACGGAGGCTATCTTCCGACCGGAAAAGGTCTGTATCGTAAGATAATCCGTGTTAAGCCCGGAGACAATAAAGATGCCCACACATCTATATATCTTGAGGGGGCTTATATGAATGCCGAAGTTTGGGTCAATGGCCTGTCGGTGGGAAAGCGTCCATACGGTTATTCGTCGGTTATATATGATATAACTCCACAACTAAAGGAGGGTGATAATATTATTGAAATCAGTGTCGACAACAGTGCGCAAAAGAATTGTCGCTGGTATAGCGGATCCGGTATTTACCGTCATGTTTGGCTACAAAACACCGGCAGTATAGCCGTTGAGCCGTGGAGTGCCTATATTACAACTCCAAAGGTGTCTGAGTCGGCTTCTTCGGTAAATTTGCGCCTTAATGCGGTCAACCGCTCAGAAAAGTCGGAAGAAATAAAGGTTTTGGCTTCGATAGTCGACGTTGACGGCAATAAGGTATCGTCAGAAAAAAAGGATGTCACTATTCCGGCGGGGAAAAGTGCCGATGTCGAACTTGATTTTAGCTCTGAGAAATTGGCTTTATGGTCGCCGGACTCACCAACCTTATATACGATGGACATAGAACTGATTGCCGACGACAAGGTCGTAGATCGTTTGTCGGAGTCGTTTGGTGTCAGATCAATCGCTTACTCATCAAATGAAGGTTTTCTGCTCAACGGCAGACCGGTATTGATTAGTGGAGGATGTGTTCACCATGACAATGGCCTTTTAGGCGCACGCAGTTACGATAAGGCTGAGGCGCGTAAAGTGAAATTAATGAAAGAGGCAGGGTTCAACGCAGTGCGCACAAGTCATAATTCGCCGTCGCCTGCTTTCCTTGACGAGTGCGACCGACAGGGGTTGCTTGTCATTGATGAGGCATTTGACGGATGGAGAGAGGCTAAAACTCCCCATGACTATTCAAATCTTATTGACGAATGGTGGGAGGCCGATATTGAGTCGTTGGTGCTTCGCGATCGCAACCATCCGTCGGTAATATGTTGGAGTATCGGCAATGAGGTTATTGAACGCAAGAAAATTGAGGTGGTAACCACAGCAAAGAAACTCGCTGATAAATGTCGGGAGCTTGATCCTACTCGTCCTGTCACATCCGCACTTGCCGCATGGGACAGCGATTGGGAAATATATGATCCGCTTGCCGCCCAACATGATATTGTAGGCTATAACTATATGATACATAAGTCGGAAAGTGATCATAAGCGTGTTCCGGATAGAGTTATGTGGCAGACTGAATCATATCCGCGCGACGCATTTTCTAATTGGACAAAAGTGGCCGACAATAGTTATATTATTGGTGATTTTGTATGGACAGCTATAGACTATGTCGGAGAATCAGGCATCGGACGTCACTATTATGAAGGAGATGTTCCGGGCGAGCATTACGAACGCGACCTTTGGCCTTGGCATGGTGCATATTGCGGCGACATAGACCTGCTCGGTGTCAGAAAGCCAATTTCACACTACCGCCAAATGCTGTATAATCCGTCTAAAAAAGTTTATATGGCCGTCCGTGAACCGAATGGTTATGAAGGAGAAATAAAGGAGACTTTATGGGGTACATATCCAACTTGGGAATCATGGAATTGGCCCGGACACGAGGGTAAGCCTATAGATGTCGAGGTAATCTCAAATTTCGCTAAAGTGAGGCTTTATCTTGATGGAAAGCTGATAGGGGAGAAGCCGACCACTCGTGACGAGGGATTCAAGGCTGTGTTCACTCTTCCATACACTCCGGGCGAACTTGTTGCCAAGGGGGTCGGATCCGACGGGACAGAGTCGGCTGAGTCTGTTTCGTTGTCAACCGCCGGCGAGCCTGTCGCTCTCCGGATTGTGACGGATAAAGCTGCACTTAATGCCGATAATCAGGATTTGGCCTATATCACTGTTGAGATAGTTGACGGTAAAGGCCGTATCGTGCCAAATGCGTCTAACCGAGTGTCGTTTGCCATCAGCGGTCAAGGAACCATAGAAGCCACCGGAAGTGGCGATGTCAAGGATACGGAGGGTTATTGCAATAACGAACGCAATGCCTGGAAGGGTCGGGCAGGAGCAATAGTAAAAAGTACTGCGAAGCCGGGTGCCGTCACTTTAAAAGTCACCTCTCCGGGCTTAAAGTCTGCCGTACTAAAAATGTCATCGCGCAAATAGCAGATACAAATGCAATAGCCGAGCGCAACCGCAGAATTTGCACAAAAAATACGGTGCATTTCTATGAATGTAACGATATAATAAGTATCTTTGCAGTGATAGAAATGCACCGTTTTTTCCATAAACAAGTAATTTTGCCCATGGAAACATCATTTAAAACTATAATAACAACCAATCAGCTATGAATCTGACTAATTTTTTGCGCTGGACACTTACTGTCACGGTAGTATTTGGCGCCATGTCGGTTAATGCCGCGCCAAAAGCCAAGACTCCTGCCCAGGAGGCCAAAGAGGTGCGAGCAATCATCGACAAAGTGAACACTTATTGGCAGACCAACACTCCTGCCGAAGTAAATCCATTCTGGGACAATGCAGCTTACCATACCGGTAACATGGAGGCATTCTTCCTTACAGGAAACGATGCTTATCGGGAATATTCTGAACGTTGGGCCGAACATAATCAATGGAAAGGCGCTAAGAGCAACAATCGCAATGCCTGGAAATACAATTATGGAGAAACTGACGAGCATGTGCTTTTCGGTGACTGGCAAATTTGCTTCCAAACATACGCCGACCTTTATCGTTTACTCCCTGACGACAATCGTATCCGACGTGCCCGCGAGGTAATGGAGTATGAAATGTCGACACCTCAGAACGATTATTGGTGGTGGGCCGACGGTCTATACATGGTTATGCCGGTTATGACAAAACTGTATAACATTACGCACAACAAGCAGTATCTTGACAAGCTCTATGAGTATGTGACTTATAGCGACAGCATCATGTATGATCAGGAAGAGGGTCTATATTATCGCGATGCCAAATACGTCTATCCGAAGCATAAAAGTGCCAATGGAGTAAAAGACTTTTGGGCGCGTGGCGACGGCTGGGTTCTTGCCGGCCTTGCTAAAGTGTTGAAAGATCTGCCCGCCGACTATAAACACCGCGCATTTTTCGAGGAAAAATTCCGTCGTTTGGCTGATGGCGTTGTTAAGACACAACGCCCCGGCGGATATTGGTCGCGTTCGATGATGGACGAGGACCATGCTCCCGGTTATGAGACGAGCGGAACAGCATTTTTCACTTACGGACTCCTATGGGGTATTAACAATGGATATCTGACCGATCAAAAATATCTTGATTCGGCATTGGCCGGATGGGCTTATCTTCGTGACGTAGCCCTTCAGAAGGATGGACGTATCGGATATGTGCAACCCATTGGTGAAAAGGCTATACCCGGACAGGTAGTTGATGCTAATTCCACTTCAAACTTCGGAGTAGGAGCTTATCTGCTCGCATCGTGCGAATATGTACGTTATTTGGAGAAAGATCAGAATAAGGATCGCGCTTATTGGGTAGATTTGCTCTACAATATGGCCAAGCCGGTGCTCAGCAACATGGCAGAAGGCAATCTGCAAAAGAACATGCTTGTGGAAGTCAGTCCGAATTGGGACGGACGCAATAAAGGCGTGACTTATATGGAGACATTCGGACGCCTAATGGCCGGAATTGCACCGTGGCTTTCGCTTCCCGATGATGAAACTGACGAAGGGGCTAAGCGTAAGGAACTTCGTGAATGGGCATTGAAGAGCTATGCCAATGCCGTTGACCCGGAAAGCCCTGACTATTTGCTATGGCGCGGACATGGGCAGGCTTTGGTTGATGCTGCATACGTGGCCGAAAGTTTCCTCCGTGGCTATGACTCTCTTTGGATGCCACTTGACGACACAACGAAAAAACGCTATTTTGAAGAGTTCTCTCAGCTCCGTCGGGTTGACCCTCCATATACTAATTGGGTGCTGTTCTCGTCAACTATCGAGAGCTTCCTGGCCAAGGCCGGCGCCGAGTATGATGAGTATCGTATAAATTCGGCTATTCGCAAGGTCGAGGAGTGGTACACCGGCGATGGCTGGTATGCCGACGGACCGAGCTTTGCATTTGATTATTACAGCAGCTATGTGTTCCATCCTATGTATCTTGAAACGCTCCAAGCCATGAAGGATGCGAAGGCTTATACGCGCATTCATTATGCAAACTATTATGACCGCGCTTTGCGTAGAGCTCAGAAGTACAGCGTTGTTCTCGAACGCTTAATATCGCCGGAGGGTACATTCCCGGTATTCGGTCGTTCAATTCCTTACCGTATGGCAACAATGCAACCGCTCGCCTTGATGGCTTGGTATGGTAAGTTGCCTGAAGGCTTGACCAACGGGCAGGTACGCGATGCGCTTACTACGGTGATGCACAATATGTTTGACGGCAAAGACAATTTTAACGAAGGCGGATTCTTGACTATCGGCTTTGCCGGACGTCAGCCCAATATAGCTGACTGGTACACCAATAATGGCAGTCTATATATGACATCTTTGGCATTTTTGCCTCTCGGCCTACCTGCTGCACATCCGTTCTGGTCTGATGCCGCTCAGCCCTGGACAAATAAGAAAGCTTGGAATGGTAAGCCTTTCCCAAAGGATCACCATTGGAGTGACGGTGACGCTGTATTCAAAGATCTTTTCTGATATAAGGTAAACAGAAGGATTAAAAAGAATCACTTAACGCTTAAAGACAGGGGCGGAGTCATAATTGATTTCGCCTCTGTCTTTTTCATTTTAGATACGTTATTTTTACCATTTTGTAGGAATGCTTACCCAAAAGACTTGTTGATTCTAATTTTTGGATTATTTGATGTATCTTTGCAATATGGAGACAATTAATCTTGATTCAATTGATGCTTACAATAGGCTCTACGGTCTGCCCACTCATCATCCATTGGTGGCCGTGGTAGATTTGAAGAACGCTACGAAAGCAATTAATACGGTGCGAATAAATTATGGAATCTATGCTTTGTTTCTTAAAAACGGTGACTTTTGCAAGATTCGCTATGGCCGTAAGTCGTATGACTATCAAGCAGGAACTGTTACCAGCTTTTCTCCCGGGCAAGTTATCGATGTAGAGATGAAAGTTCCGGAGATAGCACCGGATGTTGTCGGGTTACTGTTCCACCCTGATCTTATTTATGGAACTCCGCTCGCAGAAAAAATTTCGCAGTTCAGCTTCTTTGGTTATTCGCAAATAGAGGCTCTGCATCTTTCTGATGATGAGCGTACAAAATTTCTTGATTGCCTTGAAAAAATCAGTGAAGAGGTAAAGCATCCGGTCGATAATCATTCTTCTGCACTGATATCGGTAAATATACAAGTGCTTTTGGAATATCTCCACCGCTTTTATGATCGGCAGTTTATTACGAGGCATAAAGTTAATTCTGACATTGTTGTCCAGTTTGAAAACTGTTTGAAAGAATTCTTTAATGCCGATTGTCAAGTATTTCCGAATGTCGCATATTTCGCCGACAAGGCAAATTTGTCAACCGGTTATTTCAGCGACCTAATTAAAAAGGAGACGGGTTCGTCACCAAAAGACTTGATTACATTGCACATAATATCAGTGGCTAAGCAAAGGTTGATAGCAACGGCAGATGACATTTCGGTCATTGCATATAGCCTGGGTTTTGACTATCCGGCGCACTTTACGCGGATGTTCAAGCGCATAACAGGAGTCACTCCAACTCAATTCAGAGACTATTCTGTTAACTGAATAGACTCAGATGCAGTCTAAATCATTGAATTTTTTGTATCTTTGTAAGAGATAATCAGTCAGAATAAACAAAAATATAATATACATGAAAGTCATTAAAAATGCAGAATTTGGCGGCGAACGTCCGCTCTTCGGAAGCCATGACCTCAGGCTCGAGGATGTTGTGATTCATGCAGGTGAATCTGCGATAAAAGAGTGTTCAAATATTGAAGCCTACCACTGTCGTTTTGAAGGTAAGTACCCATTTTGGCATGTGGACAGATTCGTGATAGACGACTGCTTGTTCACAGAAGGAGCCAGAGCGGCGCTTTGGTATTCGAGCGACTTAAAGATGACCAATACGCTTGTAGAAGCTCCCAAAATGTTCCGTGAGATGCAAAACATTAAACTGGAAAATGTGCGAATACCTAACGCTCAAGAGACAATGTGGGACTGTTCGGACATAGAAATCAACAATGTCGAGGTTGAGCATGGCGATTACATATTTATGGGGGGCAAGAATATCCGTATAAGTAATTATCGTCAACAGGGAAATTATTCATTCCAAAAGTGTAAGAACGTTGAAATCCGAAATGCAAAGCTCGATACGAAAGACGCATTTTGGGAAACAGAAGATGTCACTGTCTACGACTCGGAGATTGACGGCGAATATTTAGGCTGGCATTCCAAGCGTTTACGTCTTGTGCGTTGTCATATAAAAGGAACTCAACCTTTGTGTTATGCCGAAGACCTTGTGATGGAGGATTGTACTATGGACGCTGAATGTGATCTTGCATTTGAATACTCGACGCTTAAAGCTGACATTAAAGGTCATATACCGAGCATAAAGAATCCTAAGAGCGGTGAAATAACTGCTGATTCGGTTGGAGACATTATCTTGGATGAAAATATTAAAGCTCCGGCCGACTGTAAAATAATTGTAAGAAAGTCATAACAGAATTTATAACCATTAGAGAAACATCGTGCTTCAATCCATGGGCACGACAATTAGTTGAACAATGAAAAAGACAATTTTGGTAATTATTGCAACGATTTTTGGTATGTCTGTATCGGCACAATCGACAGTTTACAGGACTAAAGAAATCACGCCTGATGCACTTGTCAGAATATACAAGGCTCTCGGACGGCCTGCCGACGGACATCGAGCAGCGGTAAAAATCAGTACCGGTGAGGCCGGAAATCCGAATTATTTGAAACCGGATTTAATCCGTAACCTCGTGGACTCGGTTCAAGGCACAATAGTTGAGTGTAACACCGCATACGGCGGAGCCCGTGCTTCTTTTGAAGCTCACTGGAAGACTGTCCATGAGCATGGTTTCGACTCGATTGCTCCTGTTGACCTAATGGACGAGGAAGGGCAGATGAAGATACCGGTAAAAGATAAGAGCCATTTAAAGTATGATATTGTAGGCAACCATCTGCCTCGCTACACCTATATGGTAAATTTGGCCCATTTTAAGGGGCATCCGATGGGTGGATACGGTGGCGCGATAAAAAATGCAAGTATAGGTGTGGCTTCGGCCGACGGAAAAGCCTATATTCATACCGGCGGTAAACAGGAAACTGTAGAAGGCATGTGGCAACATGTTGACGATCAAGATGCTTTCCTCGAATCAATGGCCGCCGCCGCCCAGGGCGTACACGATTATTTCGGTGATAACATAGTCTACATAAATGTGATGAACAATATGTCAGTCGACTGTGACTGTGTGGCTCATCCCGAAGGTGTAAAATTGGCTGACTATGGCATACTCGCTTCTCTTGATCCGGTGGCTCTCGATAAGGCCTGCTGCGATATAATCTTTAATATGGTACCGTCAGAGGGAAATGACAACGCTCCTTTGGTTGAACGTATAAGTAGCCGTCATGGTCTACACACCATCGATCATGCTGAAGCTATCGGCCTTGGTACAAAAAATTATGTTATAGTGGATCTTGATTAATGGCATTAAGAGACAGGGGGCTGTGTCAAAATGAAATTTTGCTTCTGAAAGAAGCATATAATGAACTTTCCGGGGATTGGCGCACCGCGCCTATCTCCGGTTTGCGATTGAAACATAAGTGAAAAATCTTTAAATCTATATAGATTGATACAGCGACACATTTGGGTTGCCTTGATGCCGTTGGTATAAACGATTGCTGTTGTTGGATAAGGTCTCGACATTGTACACCCCAAAGAAAATGCAGACTTGCAAAAAAGAATAATTGATTCAGATGGTTTAATCATATCCGTGCAACCGGAGTGGACAACAGCCTATTCGAGAACACTGATTGCCAGAACACGTTTGCAAATGGCATTCGCAGACAAAGTCGTGGTAGTAGAATGTGAAAAAGAGAGCGGGATACTGTGCTCATCAGTCAAGTATTGAAGCAACTTGATACACAACCTTAGCCAACGATAGAGAGTCAGTTTCTCTAAGTAAGAGTCTTCTTCTGTATTGTTGTATTCATTGTACAAATCTTCTGCCCAGTCTACTCCATCCTCACTCAACTCTATTATGTAGTTGAGAACATCTTTAATAGTTTTCAAACGATCGAGAAGACTAATCTCCTTGAAAGTTACTACAATCTTATCACCATCTTCGATTACGTCAGCAATCTTACCATCAGGAATTTCAATTTCTACTTTTTTCATAATTTAAAATACATAAATAAAAAAGAAAGTTATATCTAATAAATATTCAACTAAAACTATATCAATAACCAA
>CAZIXM010000042.1:0-23896 GCA_964543345.1 uncultured Muribaculum sp.
GCTATACAATTTTTTGCATCTTTCAGATGCGATAATTCTATTTTGACACACCGTCCTACGGACAAGGCAGCTTGATAGGCTCCGAAGATGCACGGCCCCGTAACCGTATCCGCATATTTCTAAAATGGACTCTCTTTGCGGGGCTACGCTGTAGCCTTGTGGACAGATTAGTAGGCGTTTTCTTCGCCGCGGAACATGTTTATGACGGTGAGGACGATGATTTTTATGTCGAGGAGGAAGCTCCAGTTTTCGATGTACCAAACATCGCATTCAACGCGCTTTTCCATCTGCCAAAGCTCCTCGGTCTGTCCGCGAAATCCTTTGACCTGCGCCCAGCCGGTAATTCCGGGCTTTATCAAATGGCGTGTCATATATTTGTCTATGAGTTTTCGGTAGTCATCGGTGTGCTTAATCATGTGCGGACGCGGTCCGACGATGGACATGTCGCCCGTCAGCACGTTAATGAATTGGGGCAATTCGTCGATGCTTGTGTGGCGCAGAAATTCTCCAACCCGGGTTACTCTTAAGTCATTTTTTTCGGCTTGAACGGTGTCGCTGTCAGCATTGACGCGCATAGTGCGGAACTTCCAGCAGTTAAACTCTTTGCCGAGATAACCGGTGCGTCGTTGGCGAAAGAAGACAGGTCCGGGCGAGGATACTTTTATGGCCACTGCGACAGGAATGAATATCAACGGTGAAATCAATAAGAATGCTGACGATGCCACAATGTCGAACGTGCGCTTCAGTACATGGTTGACCGTACTCGAAAGGGGATTTTTACGGATGTTAAGCACCGGCACCTGCCCTATATTGCTCAAGCGGGCGGCGCGGCTAACATATCGGCTTAAGGGCGGCACATAGTAAAAATGAAGCATATTGTCGTCGGCAATCTTAATTACGCGGTGCATCGTGTCGTAATCTTCACCGGAAAGTGTGTAGTATATCTCGCGCACTTCGTTATGCCGTACAAAATCTTCTAAATCGTCGATTGAGCCAAGATAGTTCTGCGAATCGGATGGAATGTCAGATTCGTATTTTGAGAAAAACCCCCAGCATTTATATCCGTAACCCGGATCGGAGAGCATCTCTTCGCGTAGCCAGTAAGCCGTCGAATTTGTGCCGACAATGACCGCGGCGCTATAATTGCGCCCGAGTCGGCGTAGCTTTTTCACATATAGTCGACACAGGGTCCATCCTAACGGCAGGAATAAGCCCATCGACAGGTAAAACCAAAAATAAAATGAGATGTTATGCACCCACGAGTCGAGGAATGTGAGGATGGAGAAGAAAAACAAGGCATGAAGGCACACCGCTTCAAGAGCCAGACGCACAATCTTGTCGACATGTAGCGATCGAGGAATCGGGGTGCGCCATAAAATCACGACTACAGGAAAGAAGCATACATTGACGATAAGCCATGTCACTTTCCACCGGAATCCAAGAATATCGACATCGAATATGCTCGCGACTATGTAATCGAGATTTACCACAATGAATCCGGTAAGCATCTCGATAGTCTGCAAATATTTGCCATATTTACCCTGTCCGTTCACGGTTATGCACTACGTTTTTTTGTTAAGTGACAAAAATTCGGCTACTTTAAGCCGGAGATTGTCGCTTCGCGCCAATCCCCGGCCACACGTACTCCTCGTCTCAATAATCCAATGCTTTAAGTCTCTTTAAAGCTCGGATTTATCGTCGGTAGACCTCAATCAAAGTTTGCTGTCAATGATCTTAATCTTCTCCTGAAGCGAAGCGAGCTCATCCTTTATGCGCTGCATCTTACGCTCCGTATCCTGGAGAAGGGAGTTGCCTCCCTTTGACTTAACGTTGAAGAAGCCCAAATTATTTTCATAGGTCTTAAGTTCATTGCGTTTTTGCTCGTAAGAACGGGTCAAACGCTCGCGTTCGCGGTACAGACGGTTCTCATCGCCGCCAATTTCTTCGATACTGTTTGCGAAGTTTGTCATGTTGGCGCGGTTCTCTTTAATGTCAAGCCGGTCATACAGATTGTTGACCGCGGCGCGGTATGCGTCATAGACCTTGTCCTTATCTCTAAATGGGACATGACCGATCTGTTGCCATTGCGCGGTTAACTCACGCACTTTCTTGACGGCATCTTCACGCTTAACATTTTCGTCGATAGCCTTAAGAGCGGCAATAATGTCCTGCTTGGCCTTAAGATTTGCCTGCTCCGACTTGCGTGTGCCGGAGGTGGCCTTTTTGCGTTGCTCGAAGAAGTAGTCGCAAGCGGCGAGGAAGCGCTTCCACACTTGATCGCTGTAGCGTTTGTCGACCGAGCCGATGGTCTTCCACTCTTTCTGCATGGCCACGAATTCGTCGCCGGCCTTACGCCAGTCAGTGCTGTCCTTCAGGGCTTCGGCACGTTCGCAAAGGGCGTTCTTCCTTGCCAAATTCGAGGAGTGGCTCTCGCGTACCGACTTGAAGTATTCTGCTTTTTTTGAGAAGAATTCGTCGCACGTCTTTCTGAAACGCGCAAATAGGGCGTTGTTGACCTTTTTTGATGCGAAACCAAGCTTTTTCCATTCGTCCTGGGCCGCAAGAATCTCCTTCGTCATCTGCTCCCAACCGGAGTGCGACTTTATTGCGCTGAAGTCCAAAGCTTCGATACGCTCGCATATCGCCGTCTTCTTCTCTTCATTTTCGCGCTCACGGGCTTTACGTGCCTCAAAAAATGTCTGATACTTTTTATTGACTACGGCCGAAGCTTCTTTAAACTTATTCCAAATATCGTCGCGCAACTCTTTCGCCACTGGGCCTATTTCGCGCCATTTTTCATGCAGTTCCTGCAGACGGCGGAATGCCGTGATAACGTCGGCTTCCTCGCCCAACTTTTCGGCTTCGTCAATAAGGAGTTGCTTCTGGTCGAGGTTCTTTTTAAAGTCATAGTCACGCAAGTCTTTGTTGACCTTAAGTTGGTCGTAGAAACGCTCGACGGCGACCTGATAGTTGCGCCACACATCGGTCATTTCCGTAGGCGGAACCTCACCCGCCTCCTTAAATTCATTAGTAAGTTCGCGGAATCGAGGATAGTGTCGGTTGACGTTGTCGGTATCGTCGGCCATTTTGGTCAACTCATCAATTATGGCGAGTTTTTTCTCGAGATTGCCTTTGCGTTCAGCTTCCTGAGCGGCCATAAATTCGGCCTTCTTCTCCTTAATCTGGTTAAGGAGGTCATGCATATTCTGTTCCATCGGGTCAGGCATAGGGGCAAAAGCCGCCTCCTCATTGCCTTTGTCGAGAAATTCTTGTTTTTCTTGAAGCAGTTCGGCTTTACGAATCAGGTAAAACGCCTGCTTAAGGCGCGTCACCTCGTCACGGTTAATGTCGGCACCGTCCTTTTCGCTGATAGATTCAAGGGCGGCAATAATCTCTTCTTTGGTCAACGGCTTAGCCGGCTCTTCTTCGTCGGCCACGGCATCGACCGACAGTTCAGACTCGACTACCGGCTCGGCTTCATTTGTTTCTGCATTTTCAATGGGAGTGTCAGTTGCACTCTCGGTCAAGGTTATGTCCTGGCGAACTTCTTCCGCGGAGGACTGGTCACGCAATTCCATATATACGATTAGTTAATAATGGCATGAAACAAGGTCGTCATGCCTAAAATTTCTTTAATTTCCCAAATATAGGTATAATTTTGAAAATAACATCACTTTTGCCACAAAAAAGAGTTTTTCAGAGCATTTAAGGCTATCAAAGAGCCGAAAAAACGTGCAAGATATTTTCTTTGTCATTCTTTGAGTACTTCAATGTAATCAATCATGTTTATTATGTGGCTTATATTAATTGCTTGTAACAATAGCCTGAGGGAGGGCATAGTTTATCGGTAATCGCCTTTAAGCTCCTCAGTCTTGGTCAAATATGACCATCGTTGTGACGACGATGGTTTCCATTTGCCATGTCCGGTTACCACTTCCAAAATAATTTCAGCCACCTCATCAGGTATTATCATTTCACCATCTTGGCGCTCTGTCTCTCCATTCTGGTTGACATTGATCGAATGGTATGTAATGCTGCAAAAATCCGGTTTGCCGGATTCTTCGAGATCGTGATAGATGATGTAATGGACAAAGATTGGTATAGAACCATTTCCGCGTAAGTTATTCTCATTAGGTGTGACTGATGGTACATGCTTGTAATCAGGGGTTATTATGTTTATAAAAGTTACAATATATTCGTTGTTCTTACGATGTTTCTTTGCTCCATCCCTGAAAACAACAGTGTATTCACCCTTATCCGTATTCACTGTATTATATCCCAAAATCTGATCGGGTCTGAATATTTCCTCTACTTTATATCGCTTTTGAGCAAATGCACCAATTCCCGATAGCAGGAATAAAGATGTCAGTAAAAAGTAAAAGATCTTTGTTTTCATAATGATGAATTTTTTATAAAAGTTATTGAATCTGACAAGCAGAAGTATTCAACACAAATGTACTAAAATTTTCTAATTATACAAAAAGCACACTTCGGTCTAAAGTTCCGAAGTAGAAATCACAGTGTTTTAGCCGTTTATTTTGCCGATGTCAAGTCTGTGGGCGGTAAATGAGCGTTGAGCAGTTCGCGGGGCGGATTATGGCGTTCGCGTTCCGGACAATGTCGCCGACGCTGACATTTCTGTACCGTCTGATTTGGCTGTCAAACTCTTCGCCATGCATCTCGCACAAAGCCAATGTCGAGGCGAGATTGACATTATTCATTGAGCCGAATGTCTGGCGCGACTCATACAGATTCAGCGTGCGCTCGAGTTCGTAGTCGGTGGGCGGGTTGGACACTAACGACAGAGCTTCGGTCTCGAGAGCGGTTTCCGCTTCTCGCTCGTCAACACCGTCGCGCAAGGCTCCTGTCAGGAGCAGCAGTCCGGGCTCTTCCGTGCCTAATATCGATGCATCGGCGCGTGTAAACAGCTCCGAACCCATAACCAGGTTCCGATAAAAGCGCGACGTTCTGCCGGACGCAAGCAAGTCGGTAATCAAGTCGCAGGCGGGGTAATCGGGATCGGCATAACCCGGCATCCGGTATGCTTTAACAATCAATGTCTGGGGCACACGGCCGAATGCTTCACCGCGTCGCTCAGCGGACTGCGCCGGCTCGGCCGGATACTCCCGAGGCTTGATTATTCTCGACGGAATCGGTCCGAACCACTTTTCGGCAAACTCAAGCACTTTGTCGGCAGAAATATTACCTACGACTGAGAGCACGGCATTGTTTGGAGCATAATGGCTGTGGAAAAAGTCGCGTACCATCTGTTGCGTCACCCCCTCAATGTGGCTTAGCTCATCGCCAATAACGGGATGGCGATAGGGGTGGACGGTGAACGCCAACTTGTAGAGATGGTGGTATAAATCGCCGTAAGGTTGGTTCAGACATACCTGTTTGAACTCTTCGCACACCACTTGGCGCTGCACCTCCAAAGCCTTGTCGGAGAAGGCCAGCGCCTTCATGCGGTCGCTTTCGAGCCAGAAGGCCGTCTCGGCATTGTGGGCAGGTACGATGTCGTAGAAGTTGGTGAAGTCGCAGTTGGTCCATGCGTTGTTGGTGCCTCCGGCATTCTCCAATGCACGGTCAAATTCGGGAATGTTTTCCGAGCCTCCGAACATCAGATGCTCAAACAGATGGGCCATGCCAGTGTGGCCGGGCTCTTCGTCGCGGCTTCCTACATTGTATAATATGTTTAGTGCCACCATGGCAGTGGCACTATTTTGATGGTGTATTACTCTAAGTCCGTTGGACAGGGTGAAACGGTTCGTCAGAATCATTTTTCGATTGACATCTTAATAATCTTCACATCTTCAACCGGACGGTCAGCGGCTCCGGTCTCAACCTTCTGAATCTTATCGACCACGTCCATTCCCTCAAGAACTTCGCCGAACACGGTGTAAGCGCCGTCAAGATGGGGTGTTCCGCCTACGGTGCTGTAAGCTTCGCGCTGTTCCGGAGTAAGTTTAGCCGGATTTTCGGCGGCCTGCTTTTCGGTGATGGCTATCAGCTCTTCCTGAAGCTTCTGTAGTCCTGCTTGGTCGCGGTTACGTCTCATGGCCATGATAGTGTCGCGGCGTTCTGCTGCCAGCTTATTGAATATGTCCTGCTGACGCATCATCTGCATCTGTTTCTCCATCTGGTCAAGCTGGGCTTCATTATATGCCTTGCCGGTTACGATATAGAACTGTGAGCCGGACGAGCGACGTTCGGGGTTGGCTTCGTCTCCTGTACGTGCGGCCGCAAGGGCTCCGCGTTTGTGGAAGTGTTTAGGATAAACGAATTCGGCTTCGATGGTGTATCCGGGATCGCCGGAGCCGAGCATCTTGCCCGGAGCCGCGCCTTTCGACTCGGGATCGCCTGCCTGAACCATAAATTCGTTAATAACACGGTGGAAAAGCACACCGTTGTAAAATCCTTCATTGACAAGCTTCACAAAGTTGTCGCGGTGTTTGGGCGTGTCGCCGTAAAGGAGCACTTTAATGTCGCCGAGCGAAGTGGTGATGTCGACGATTACAGAGTTGGAATCATTTTGAGCTGCCATTTGATTGTCGTGTTTATTGGTTACTTCGGCTTGTGCCGTGTTAGACGAGCCGTTACATGCACAAAGCCACAATGCCAACGCGGCAAATGCACACAAAGTTTTGAATTTTCTCATTTTTAAGTGTTTATTATATGCTTGTAGGATATAGCCGCTTATAAATACGGCGGAAATTGTTGTCTGACGCATTTAGCTCGTCGATCCGCGCCTCATAGTCGCCCCAAAGCGAGAGTAGGTCGCCGATATACCTATGCTCGCGGTCCTTGTCGATTGCCGCGGCAATCATCCGGCTAATACCGGGCGCATATTTGAGGGGATCAATCGCCGAAAGATAGCGCGAAGCACTGACCAAAAATTGGCCGTTCTTGTCGACAGAAATCATTTGGTCGACCAGCACATCCAATATTGGGTCAATCTCATTGATATGATTGGCCAGATATTCGTATGTCATCAGGCCGTCTATATCGTCGCTCAAAAGCTTTTTCAGTTCTTCATTCATATTTTACATGATATTCTGTTGCCACAAAGATAGTAATTTTCCGATAAAAGCACTATATTTGCCAGACTCAAACCCATGATTATGGATAAAAACAATTTTGTCATCACTATAGGACGCCAGTTCGGAAGTGGCGGAAGGGAGTTAGGCATTTGTCTGGCTAAAAAACTCGGTATAGCGTATTACGACAAGGAACTACTGCTGGAAGCCGCTAAGAAAGCCGGGGTCAGTGAAGAGTTTTTCAGGAAGAGCGATGAGAAGTTTCCGAAATTTCTCAGCGGAGTCTTCTCTTTCGCCATGGGGTATAATCCCTACACGGTCTACGCCGGCTCGACCTCAATCAGTGACGACAATCTTTATCGCGCCATGAGCGAGCTGATACATTCGCTTGCCGAGAAGTCGTCGTGCGTAATTGTGGGCCGTAGCTCCGACTACGTTCTGCGCGACCATCCAAGGTGCATCAACATATTTGTCCATGCCCCGATTGAAGAGTGCGTTAAGCGCATCATGCGGCGTGGCGACAGCCTGACTGCGCAACAGGCACGCTCGCTTGCCGAGAAAACCAACAAGCTTCGTGCGGGTTACTACAACTTTTATACCGACAAGACCTGGGGCGACGCAAAGACCTATGACCTTACCATCGACTCGTCAAAGATGCCGATGGAGGAGATTGCCGACGTGGTTTGTGACTATGTGCGCCGTCGGCTGAAAATGTAAACTGATTTTTTGTTCAAGTTCTTAGGACATAAATGACCACTACGCATACCACGTGTGGCTACGCTGTAGCCATGAGGGGGTGAGGGGCACGGATACCACACGTTACGGCCACCTACAGCGGCCTTACGTGTGGCTATGCATCTGTCGCGGCTCTGCCGCGAAGGCTACGCCATCTCGATTGGCTCCACAATCCCGCGAGTCTCTGTGTGGCTATGTGTCTGTCGCGGCTACACCGCGAAGCTATGCCTTCGGGATGTTCCACAATCCCGGATATAGGTTGCGTAAATTAAAACTTAGAGATGCTTTTGAGATAGAGTCATGCTATTGGCAGAGGGTATTACATCTCGCCGTAGGCAACGACGGTTTGACCGTCGCACATGCATAGCCACAAGCAAGGGCATTGTAGGTGCCCGTAGCTTGTGGGGATATACCCACCCCTTCTATCACGTCGGCATAGCCGGCGCACCTGCATAACTACTTAGCGTCGACGAATCAGACGATAAAATGGACAATCCGCAAATTTTATTGTGAAAATCCATCCAAATATTTGGAATTAACAATGCCATTTCATATATTTGCAAAATAAGCCTCTTATATCACCCTTTTATAGAAATAGGATGTCTTTAAATGTTTTTATTAACCATTAAAAACTTTATTATCATGAAACGGATCCTCCTCAACGGTGCAATAGCACTCACGCTCGCCGGAATCATCACCTCCTGCCAAGAATCAACGTTTGACACAGTTCCCTCACCTTCCACCGACGGCATAAGCCTGACTTCCGTAGACGATCCCGACCCTTATATCGGCACCGAGAATCAACTGACCACCTCCGATGCCGGCAAGGTAGCCCGACTTTTCTTCAAAGGCAACTCCGACAGCCGTGCATCTTCCGACGTGACAGTAAAAAACGTCGTGACCATCCAGGATTCCGAAGGCAATCCTGCAATATATGCCGTGAATCTTGACGACGGTTACCTGCTCGTATCAGCCACAAAGTCATACTACCCGATTCTGGCGCAAGTCGACCACGGCACCTTCTCGCTTGACGATACCCCGTCCGGTCGCGATGTCGTTATCCAAGACATAGTCGCCGACATCGAAGCCTCAAAAGATTCCGCAAACAAATTCGGATGCGGGTCTATGTGGGCGCGTTATGAAAGACCCGTTCAGCTTGAAGACCGCGCAGTGTCACGTTCTTTTCTCGACGACGATGCCTATTGGGAAATGCGCAACAAATGGGATGCCATTTGGTATCAGCAGGGCGCAAGTGTCTACTATCTCAATAAAAGCAAGGATGTAGTTCCAGAAGACATTTGGAATGAATTTTGGCAACTCGCAGAAACTGATGATGCGTGGCTCGGGACAGGATATGAAGCCACGAATACAGCCATTGTCACCGTGCGGGAATTTAATCCTGATGTGGTTTCTAAATGTGGCCCCCTTACAACGACAATGTGGGGTCAAAAATCACCTTATAACGATTCAGACCCAGAGGGTAGAGCCTTGGGATGCGTTACCGTGGCTGTCGGACAATTAATGAAGTATTTTAAGTACCCGACATCCTATGAGTGGGCAAATATGCCTAATTCAATTTACAATACCAATTCAACATTGTGCCCATTCTTATACACATTACGGCAGGAACTGAATGTGGATGATAAAGGTACCGCAACAGTACTGGATGCCCTAAATGTACTGAAAAGCTATGGATATGACTGTAGTCTGATAAGCCACAATACTACAAAAATAGAAAACTCCATCAAAAAAAGCTATCCTGTATTCGCAAGTGGAACAGATACAAAACGGGATGTCGGTCACGCATGGGTAATTGATGGCTATCGCTATGAAATTTCGTATACCCTTTATACACTTTACTTTATAGCAGGATGGAAATATCCCGATCTGGATTATGAGGAAATAGATGCGACAAAAGATTACCTCAATTCTGGTTACTCTTACCATCATCATAATTGGGGATGGAAAGGCTCTGATGATGGATGGTTTATATCAAGTAATATAGGATTTTATAATAGCAGTGGCACATACATAAATTATTCAACAGATCGAAGTGAAATAATAATCAACGGATATTAATATGAAAAAATCAATCAATATACTCTTGGCTCTGTCGGCCATTTTTGCTCTCTCGGCCTGCAAAGACGATCAGGATGATAATGTGATGGTGTTCTGGGATTTCGACCCAAATATCCTATCAATTGATATACAGGATTCATCCGGCAACAGCCTGCTCGATCCGGAAAATCCCGACTGTATAGTCGGAGAAGACATATCGATGGAATACGATGAAACTGAATATGTACTTGACTGGGACGCTCCTTACGATGATCCACCTGTTGCCCGTGATTATAATGCGGTATTTAAAGGCCTAAAGTATGTCAGCTGGGATCTTAAAACATATCAAATATGGTTCGGCGAATTTGATGCAACTGGGACATACGACCACCAGATGACTCTTCGCTACGACGGTAAAGAATATGAGATCCGGTTATTCAACGAATTTAAATGGATATCGAAAAATAACCCTTCAATCACCACGGAGGTCTACTTCAACGGACAGCTCCTCGACGGAAAATCCATCACCATCACAAAGCAACAGTGAACATTACCGATTGTCCGGTACCCTCACTGTATTTTGACGCACCGGGTTTGTGGGGATGTGGGTTGAGAGGATGCGCCATTCGTTAGGGTAGAGGTTATTGGCTCGGTTATCGAGATTCTTGACGAATCCAAGCGGTTGCTGTCCGTAGGTAAGCATAACGAAACCTTTCGGGACGTTTGGCGGGAGTGAAACTGCTTCGCGTCGGAGATATGATATTGCCGACGGGTAGTCTACTTCATGGCGTACAAATGCATAGGGCGAAACTATGGTGGACATGGCAAGAGCGTGAGAGGGTATTAAGTCGCGCCCTTTTATGGATGCCACATCGACTCCGGCGTATATAATGTCAAGACGTTTTTCGAGTTCCTTCAGTAAGGGTGTCCATTGCCGAGGGAAGGCGCGAACCGTATTTTTGACAACCTCAAGCGAGTAACTTTCGCCGTCGGCCAACCAACTGAGGCATTCGCGCGCCAATTTCTTGTCAATAATAGAATCTTTGACCGGTTTCACGGAAAAGTGCCGTGGATTTCCACTTCCATTCTTTTTAATGACTGCTACGGTAAGGCCTTCGCCCCTGACTTTGCCGGGAAGAAAGTGAAGGCAACTCTCGCGCTTCGTTACTCCCCATTCTGCGGGCAGATGAATGTCAACGACAGAAGCGTCGTAGTTGTCGAGAATCCACTTGACTATCTCTTCGTTTTCCCGGCGGTTGAATGTGCAAGTGGAATATATAAGGTAGCCTCCGTCTTTTAGCGCCGGCCATAGATTGTCGATAATGGTACGTTGTCGCGACGCGCATTCCTCGACGAGCGCAGGAGTCCATTGCCGGACTGCTTCAGAATCTTTTCGGAACATGCCTTCTCCTGAGCAGGGCACATCGGCTGCCACGATGTCGAATATCCCTTTTAAGGCGCGGAATCTCGCGGTGTCGCCCTTTGACACGACAATGTCGGAGCTACCCCATTTAATCAAATTCTCCTTCAATATGGCGGCGCGGGTCGGAACAAATTCGTTGGCTACTGTCAGCGACCCGTCGGGAAGCGCGTCTATTGCTGCCGTGGTCTTTCCTCCTGGGGCGGCACATGCGTCGAGATAGGCCACGGGTTTATCAGGCTCGGTCAATCGGCGTACAATTTCGGCATAAATCATTGAGGATGCATCCTGTACATAATAAATGCCTTGATGTAGCCCGGGGTCAAAGGTGAATAGTGGCCTTTCAGATAGGTACAGCCCATCCGGGCACCATGGCACAGTATCGGCATAGGCGGAGAATGGCCGTGATTTAGCGACGTTGCGCCGGATGCTGACTGTAGGCTCGCCGGACAGAGCCTCCCGGAGTCCGTCGAAATCGGGATTGAAATCTTTAGGCAGTTCCATCAGGATGTCGTTCTTACTTGCAGTTTAATATGTCTCAGTCCAGCTACGTTCCAAGGTTTCACGACCCACTTCGCGGCTCTCGGAATGGTCCAGGTCCCATTCTTTGCTGCAGTAAGGGCATTGATGATGCGTCCTCCATTTGTCGGTGCGCGTAGTGACTCTTACTTTGCGGCGTGAGTTGGATATCTCCGAGCCGGCATGTCGGCGAGAAATATCAGATGTCCCTGCATCTTCCCATTTGGTACTGCTGCTATAAGTCGAACCTAAGTCGGTGCTTCCTGTCTGCTGTCCGGAGAAATTATGGCAATTTGCACAGCGTTTCTCGTTGACGGTGGTTATAGGCACTGTAATCAAATAGCATGTGATGATAAACCAAGCCCAAGCGGCGACGATAAAGGTCAGGCCGTTATAAGAGTCGTAGAACATCTCGTAAGTATAGCGTCCGATTCCAACCACAAGTACCACGTTAAGAATGCCGAGAATTACGGAATTCATTGACTTAAAAAGATACTTTACAATTATATAGCACCAAATGTACTTACAGAATACAAATCCGGATACTGCATATATGGCCAAATTTATCAGCATCCCTCCGAACGAGCCGTCGCCCGTAGATAAATCAAGGTTTGAGGCTCCTTGAATATAAAATATGCACAGCGGCACGAGTAGAATGCTCCATCCGATGAAGCCTATCCGCTCGCCCCACACCACTCGGTCTGATTCTGAATGATCGCGTAGGGAATAACGCCCGGAAAGGCGTATATACCAGGGGATTACTGCCATAGGTAAGCTTGTTGACAATATCATCATTGCGAATGTCGTATCCCATTGCGAAGCTCCATTCCTGATTGAGAAGATTCCGGCTATTTCAAAGATGGTGAAAATCATCGATAGCGCTACAACCGTATATCCGATGGCCGGAGAGAATTTCCCCCGGCTTCCGGGTTTTATGGTATAGTTGTACCATCGGCTTAACCAAAAGCACAGGACGAGCGAAATGACGAACAAGATGAACAATGTAATGCTTCCTGCCCCTGAAGTCATAATGAAGGAGGGATATGCAGTTAATAGCGTTGACTTTGTGGTGCCCGCTCCCGAATCGAAGTTGTTGTTGCTTCTTTCATCTAAGATCGGGGTGGCTTCGGCATTTTGAATAGCTTTGGTGCCATTGTATGAAGCTGACTCTTCGATAATATTGATGTATTTAGCCGAGACATAGCCATTTTTACCCCTTAGAGTCTCCACGTAGAACCATTCCTCTTCAACCGAAGTGTCCGACAGTATAGTCAGTGTGTCTGTGGTAAGCAATCCGGTGACTATGTCGTAGTCAGTACCTGGGCCGGTACGTAAATTCACTATGGTTTTAGGAACACCTATGGTTGGCTTTTCGGCTTCTCGATACTTCTCGTTTGAACATCCTGACATTATGCAACCAATTAGCGCAATGCAAGCTATCCAATTTAGCCTTTTGATGAGTGTAAAAGTCATATTGTTTAAGATAATTATAAAATGCTTAAATGAGGGAGGAGTTGAGCAAGATGGTTATTGCCGTTTTTGTCCGGCAAGCATTCCGCAGGCGGCGGCGATGTCCTCGCCCCGCGACGTACGTATCGTGGCCGTGATTCCTAATTCGTTCAAGCGGTCACGGAAAGCCACCATCGTAGCGTCGTCTGCTGTGTGCAGGTCGCTGTCGGGGATGGCGTGGAAGCGAATCAGGTTGACGCGGCAGTCGAGGCCCTTCAGCATTCGGGCCAAGGCCATTGCATGGCGCATGTTGTCGTTAAGTCCGCCCCACATAATATATTCGACTGACAGCCGACGTTGATGCGAGAAGTCATAGCCCCGGAGCATTTCGAGCACGCTCTTCAGTGGATAGGCTTGTTCGACAGGCATCAAAGATGCGCGTTCTTCCGCGAATGGGGAGTGGACGCTTATGGCGACGTGCACTTTTGTAGAGTCGAGTAGGGCGCGCAGTTGGTCGAGCTTGCCGATTGACGAGACGGTGATGCGTTTCGGACTCCAAGCCAGTCCCCATTGGGCGGTGAGTATTTCAATGGCTTCGAGCACCGGAGTCAGATTGTCAAGCGGTTCGCCCATGCCCATGAATACGATGTTGGTCAGCGACTCGCTGTTGTCGATGGAGAGCACCTGGTTGATTATGTCGTGGGCATCGAGATTGCCGTGGAAGCCTTGGCGGCCTGTCATGCAGAAACGACAACCCATGCGGCATCCTGCCTGGGAGGATACGCAAAGCGTAGCCCTGTCCTTGTCGGGAATGTAGACGGCTTCGACATCGCGTCCGCCACGTCCGTCGAACAGATATTTTACGGTGCCGTCGGCCGATACGGCATGAGCTTTCGGGGCTATACGCCCCACGCAATAGTGCTCTTTAAGGCGTTGTCTGCCTTTAAGCGAAATATTAGTCATAAGGTCAATGTCGCCAACGCGCTTCTCGTAAAGCCACTGCGCCATCTGCTTTGCCGTAAAAGGCGGCAACCCGCATTCTGAGGCAACGGTCTTTAGCTTGTCGAGATTCATTCCCAAAAGTGGCGTCAATCCGTTCTGTGTCATAATGGCACAAAGTTACGAAATTCTACGGTCAAAGCCAACTTCGACATATAACCCCGATATGAGCGTTAAGACTATAAGTCGGGAAAGTTAGTTAAATATAATTAAAAATGATTTAAGCAGAGCCTGATTGCTTAAATCTTGAGTGGCCAATGAGCCGGAATCTAAATATTTTGATTATGTTTGCATGTCGTAATTCTTGCGCTATGGAACGTCTGATGCAATACATTTGGCAACATAGATTATGGCCGGCCGGTGACATGGCAACGGCTGCCGGAGAGCGTGTGCAGGTAATTGATCCGGGTAGGCTCAATACGGATGCGGGTCCGGACTTTTTTAATGCAAAGATACGTATTGGCAGTCAAGTGTGGGCGGGAGATGTTGAGATTCATGTCAACGCAAGCGACTGGCATCGGCATCGGCACGACGGTGACCCTGCATACGATTCGGTTATATTGCATGTTGTGGGTCGCGATGACACAGCCGTGAAGCGTAGCGACGGGCGTGTCATACCGCAGGTTAAGATGCCGTGTGCTCCTGATTTTAGCAACAGCTACGACCGCCTTGTCAGAGATGCCGTATATCATCTGCCTTGTGAGGCTGAGCTTAAAAGTATGCCGGCGGTAAAGCTTCATTCTTGGTTTGACAGTTTGGCGTACGAACGACTTTACAGAAAATCGGAGAGAATAGAAGGGCTTCTGCGCGACAGCTCGGGCGATTGGGAGTCGGTGTGCTATGTCACCACTGCCCGTGGGCTTGGATTTGGGCTAAACAGCGAGCCTTTTGAGCGCTTGGCTCTGTCAACTCCTCTGAGGATACTTCATAAGCACTGCGATTCGCATCTGAGCATGGAGGCTATGTTGTTTGGGCAGTCCGGACTGCTTGACAATGCAGACGATTCAGATGCTTACATCGGACTGTTGAAGCGTGAATATGCTTTTCTTTCCAATAAATTTTCGCTTAAGAAGCCTGTATCGCTCGGATGGAAAATGGCCAGAATGCGTCCTCCAAACTTCCCGCACCGTCGTATCGCGTTCTTGGCGGCGTTGCTTTTCGGTGGATTCAGGTTGATGTCGCGAATAATGTCGGCCGGTTCGCTTGATGAGGCGAGAAAGCTTTTCGCTGTCGAACTGTCGGGATATTGGGCAACGCATTACACTTTTGGGGGCAATCTGGATATGCATTCACCTATAGCTTTAGGCCGTGCTTCGATTGATACGTTGATTATCAACGTCGTCTCGCCGCTTCTTCATGCCTACGGATGTTCGACGGGCAATCTGCGTATGTCAGATTTGGCTGTGGCATTTCTTCAGGAGTTAGGCCCGGAGCAGAATTCGATAGTCAGAATGTTTAAAGATAGCGGAGTTGAATGCGGTGACGCTTTCACGTCGCAGGCTTTGATACAGTTGCGTAGGGAGTATTGTGAGACGCGGAAATGTCTGTTTTGCCGCATAGGTCACCAGTATCTTTCAAAAAAATGCAAATCGACAAAACAATAAAATCTGAAAACCTTTATGCTAAATCAGAAAAAAGTTGTAATTTTGTAAAATATTATGACGGACAAACGAGATAATGTGAATATGGCTATTGTGCGATTCTTGCTGATGGGCTTGCTTTTGGTGCCTTTTGGCCTGAATGCTCTTACTGTGGGCGCATCGAGGACGGAAATGTACCTTCCGTTGCTTGAGGGCAAGCGCGTGGCGTTGCTGTCGAACCATACGGGTATGGTCGGTGACAAGCACACCCTCGATATAATGCTCGAAAATGGAGTCAAAGTCACTCACATATTGTCGCCTGAGCATGGATTTCGGGGAACTGCCGATGCCGGCCAGCATGTAAGCGGCTCGACCGACCCTGTAAGTGGTTTGCCGATAGTGTCGCTTTACGGAGGGGGAGGCTTTACCGATGAGCTAATGTCGAAGATAGATGTTGTGGTTGTGGACATGCAGGATGTTGGGACACGATTTTATACATATCATATCACCATGTTAAAGGTCATGGAGACGGCTGCCTTCAATAGCGTACCGGTGGTGGTGCTTGACCGGCCGAATCCATTGGGTATGATGGTTGACGGCCCAGTGCTCGACATGAGTCTGCGCTCAGGAGTAGGACGCATACCGGTTCCCGTTCTGCATGGGCTAACAATGGGTGAGATTGCTTTGATGGCCAACGGAGAAGGCTGGCTTCGTGACGGACTGAAGGCCGACTTGACGGTGATTCCTGTAGATGGTTACGATCATTCGACTGTCTACGAACTGCCTGTGGCTCCATCGCCCAATTTGAAGACTATGGGTGCGGTCTATCTCTATCCGTCACTATGTTATTTCGAAGGAACGACAGCAAGTGTCGGCCGAGGCACCGAGAGCCCTTTCCAAGTTTATGGACATCCGTCAATGAAAGCGCGCGGATTCACGTTTAAGCCGCGAAGTATGCCCGGAGCCAAAAATCCACCGTTGTTGGGAAAACTATGCCAAGGCGTAGACTTAAGGAACATTCCGGATAGCGTAGCCATTTATAAGGGTGTCGACTTAAGCTATATCATAGATGCCTATAACTCAATGACTGTGGGTAAAGACAGATTCTTTAGCTCGTTTTTTGACAAGTTGATTGGCAACCGCAATGTGCGTAAGATGATTGAACGAGGCGAGTCGGCTGAAAAAATCCGTTCGACTTGGCAGAATGAGCTTGAAGCATATAAAGCGCTTCGCCTAAAATATTTAATATACCAGGAATAATGACTCCTACAATAGTTATAATAACAATACTCGGATATTTTGCTGTTCTGTTCGGCATAAGCCATTTGTCGGCTCGGAGGTCGGACAATACGACATTTTTCACCGGCAATCGCAGGATGCCCTGGCCTGTGGTGGCTTTTGCCACGCTTGGAGCCGCGCTGTCGGGTGTTACATTCATCAGTGTACCCGGAATGGTGGCCGAGAAGGGCTACAGTTACCTTCAGATGGCATTAGGGTTTATTGTCGGTTATGCGCTTATCGCTTTTGTGCTTGTGCCGATGTTCTACCGGCGCAACCTAATATCAATATATGGTTACCTTGGCGACCGTTTCGGAGGTAAGACATACCGAACGGGGGCATGGTTCTTTTTTGCGTCGAAGATGCTTGGGGGCACGGTCAGATTCTTTGTGGTTTGTATCGTACTCCAGACGCTTGTGTTTGATCCGATGGGCATACCGTTCGGCTTGAATGTTGCGGTAACGGTCGGAATCATTTGGCTTTACACGTTTCGCGGCGGAGTAAAGTCAGTGATTTGGACTGATTTGCTGAAAAGTTTTTGTCTTGTAACGTCGGTGGTCCTTTGTATATGCTTTATTGCCCGTAATCTTGACTTTTCGGCCGGCGATTTAGTCCGCAGTATCGCCGAGCACGATTCATCGCGGATATTTTACTTCGACGATCCTACAAAAGGCATATACTTTTGGAAGCAGTTTGTTGCCGGAGTGTTTATGGTAATAGCAATGACCGGACTTGATCAGGACATGATGCAGCGCAATCTGGCTTGTCGCGATTCGCGCGAATGTTGCAAGAATATGGTTACGAGCGGCGTATTGCAGTTTTTTCTGATAGGGATGTTTCTGTTGCTGGGTACGCTGTTGGTGATTTACATTGACAGCACTCCGGGTCTGGCCATGCCTGAGAAGTCGGATGATATATTCGGAATAGTTGCCACCCACAGCTCGCTTCCTGTGGCTGTTGGCATTCTGTTTGTGGTAGGCCTTATCGCTGCGGCTTATTCGGCGGCCGGCTCGGCACTGGTGTCGCTCACCACTTCGTTTACGGTCGACATTTTGGACGCATCCAAAATGGAGGAGTCGCGTCTGACGAAGTTGCGTAAGTCGGTGCATCTGGCCATGGCGGTCACTATGGGTATTATCATATTTGTGTTCTTTATAGTCAATGAAGAGGATGCGATTAGTGCGGTGTATACATTGGCTTCCTATACCTACGGACCTTTGTTAGGTTTGTTCGTGTTCGGAATGTTCAGCCGTCGCCAAGTCAATGACAGGCTTGTTCCGGCTGTGTGTCTGCTTGCCCCTGTTCTGTGCTGGGGGGCAAAGCATTATTTGAAGTCGGCATGGGATTATGAATTGAGTTTTGAACTCTTGCTCCTCAACGCGGCCTTCACGGTAGTGGGTCTCGTTCTACTGTCGCTGCTTCGTTCCGGAAGGCCGGAAGAAGTGGGGACTGAACCCTATAAGGGTTAATATGTACCAGATTTTCCTTACTCCCCTTACAAATTAACATCATGGCAAAAGACCTTTTCAGCCGTTATATTTGGCTAATCGATACCATAAAACGATATGGAGCGCTGACTCGTGAAGAGATTGGCAAGCTGTGGGTGCGGTCGCCTTATTCCAATGGCGAACCGCTTCCTCGACGCACTTTTTATGCTTATCGGACGGCTATTGAAGAGCTGTTTAAGGTGAATATCGAATGCAATCCTTCGACGTTTGAATACTATATTGTGCAGAACAATGAGCACTATGAGAGCGTGATGAACTGGTTGCTTAATTCGGCTTCGATTGGCAATCTGCTCAATGACGCCGGTGACATAGCAGACATGATATTCCTTGAAAATGTGCCGTCGGCGAGAGAGCATCTGTCAACTGTGGTCGACTCGCTTAAGAGCCATAAGCCGGTGAGGTTTTCTTATCATCCCTACACGCGCATCAATCCCACTACGGATATAGTGGTCGAGCCTTATTTCTTAAAGATATTTAAACAGCGATGGTATTTGACCGGGCGGAACGTAAAGGAGGACACAATAAAGACATACGCCCTCGACCGAATGAGCGATGTCACGTTGCTTCCCTCGCAGTATGCTATTCCCGACGACTTTGATGCTGAAGCATATTTCCGCGACAGTTACGGCATTATCTTTGACGAAGGCGAGGTAAAGAATGTCGCTATACGGACTGATGCGCGTCAGGCTAAATATTTTCGCTCGGTACCTCTTCATCATTCACAGCATGAGACGCTCCATGATTCGTACTCCATATTCTACTTCCGGCTGAAGATTACCCCGGACTTTGTACAGGAATTGCTTTCCTACGGCCCGAAGTTGGTAGTGCTGTCACCTCCCGAACTGCGCGCCATGATGATAACATCTTTGCGCGACTCGCTTGACAACTACGACCAATACCTCCCCGGCAACCGCTGACCCCCCCTAAAAAATTCCTTGAATTTAAGAGAGATATAAAACGAAGTAAGGAGATGCCTCCCGGCGTCTCCTTACTCGAATAATAAACCAATCATTATCACATTTCTTGCAATGGAAAAAGTAATTTTGCTATGTACTACTAAAACGCTATAGGGGAGAATTGGTTCACCGCTATGGCGATTTTTTTGTAATTATTTTTGTCTATTGCTGTTAGTTGCCCGATTATCAAATGATTATGATGTGGAAATTTTTTATTTTTTTGTGAGGATTATTTTTGTAGGTGTCGCTTTGGTCAGCTTTACAGTAAAGGATGCGTAACCATTTGAGTCGGAGCCTACGGTTACTCGGGTGCCGTTGACGGTAGCTGAATCTATTTCAGACGTTGAAATGCCGGGCAGAATAAAAGTCAACGACTTTTCGTCGGCCATACCGGGATATTCTCCCTTAAGCTCAGCTTCGATGTTTATTTCTCGTCCGGAATTGTCGGCAATTATGGACATGAGCGCAAAATCTTTTTTCGCGATAGTAGCGGTCGATTTCCTATCGTCCTCAAACATGGTGTATTGGCTCTTTACGTCTCCACGGGGATAATATAGGATGGTGTAGCGGGTTGGATCATAGTCGCCGACATTTGACATGTCATAGTCAGCTTGGGGAATTATGGCTCCGGCACGTACGAATAGCGGGAGTACGTTCAAGGGCGCACTGTAGGAAATGGTGTCGATGCCGTGGTAGCTGACTGACGGATTGTTGAAGTCAATCCATTCGCCGGAGGGAATTATCACGGACCGTGACACGGCACCTTTTTGCATGACAGGCGCAACCATCACTTCGTTGCCCCAAAGGTATTGGTCAGACACGTTGTCAAGACTGCTGTCGGCCTTATTGCTGAAGTTGAGCGGACGTACGAGCGGATAGCCTTTGGCGGTGTTTTCGTAGGCCAATGTATAGTTGTATGGAAGCCAGCGATAGCGCGTCTTTACGAGGTCGAGGAGCATGTCATTATATGCCGGATAGTTGAATGGCTCGGCGTATTGCTGGGCGTGGGTGCGTAGTACGGGAGAAAATGTCCCCAATTGCATCCAGCGGACGTATAGTTCGGGGTCAGTGACGTTTTCCTCGTCGGTAATTGCGAATCCGCCCACGTCATGCGACATATATCCGAGGCCGCTAAGACCGGAGTTAAGCATGATTTTAACCTGTGGTTGAAGGCCTCCCCAAGTGCGTGATACGTCTGTCGACCAAGGAAACACGCTGTAGCGTTGAAGGCCGGTTGTTCCGCCTCGCATAAGAGTCATTAGCCGAGTGTTGGGATATTCCTGTTTGTATAGGTCATATATGATTGAGCTCCAGACGTTTCCGTAGACATTGTGGAATTGCCGGGCTGTCATGCCGTTATGGTGCACAATGGATTCGGGATGTACTTCAGGCTCACCGAGGTCGCCCCACCAGCCTCCGACACCTTCTTCGGTCAAAGTGCGGTAACGGTTGCGAAGCCACTCTCGAGTTGCGGGATTTGCCACATCAAACATTCCGGCCTCACCGACCCATGTCGTCACGTCGTTAATGTTGCCGTTTTTGTCATGTGTCAGCAGCCCTTTTCCGGCCAGCTCGTTGTAGTTGTCAATGGCACCGATCTTGTTGATATAAGGCTGAGAAATAAGGACAGTATTAACTCCTTTGTCCTTCAAGTCGGATAGCATCTTTTGATGTTCGGGCCACTGCTCTTTGTTCCATTCAAGACGTCCCATGTCAGTCTCCTGTCCATACCAATAAAGGTCAAGAACCACCCCGTCAAGCGGATAGCCCAGGCCTTTGAGCGAGTCGACTACTTGACGGGTCTCAGCCTCAGTCTTATAGCCATACTTAGAGGTAATATAGCCTAATGCCCAGAAGGGCGGCAGTTCCTGCCTACCGGTGAGTTCGGTAAACCTGCTGACCGTCTCTGCGACTGAGCCGGAGCCATAGATAAAGTAGTATGATATAGGTGTTCCTGCTTCTGAGATATATTCAATGGGGTCGGACATCACCATCTCTGCGGCGGCATGGTCGTCAAACAGAACGCCGTAGCCGTCGGTGCTTACAAAGTAAGGCATACAGATGTTCATTTGGCTGATTCGTCTTTCTCCCTCCATATAGCCGTAGTTCTGCTTGTTGTACATGACCAGAGTATCGCCGTTTAGCTTAAGGCTGTGGCCTCGCTCGCCGGCTCCGTAGAAAGTGCCGCCGTCGGCAGGCGACAAAGTCATGCTTATTAGGCTGTCGGCATCCTGTCGGGTTCCATTGTCGGCAAGCATCAAAGATCCGCTTTCACTGAATTTCACAGCTCCCGAACGTCGGTCAAGGGTGACTGTAAGTCCGGACGGAAGTGTCATGGTCGACGTTATGGAATCTGAAATAATCTTGCCCTTAAAGGGGCATCTGTCAAGCACTACCGCCTGTGTGTTCGGAGCCGACTCCCCGGTTTTTGTGTTCGTCACTTTGACAGCGTAGTCGTTTATTGCCGTAACGGTTACTGAACGGTTGTCGGCGGTAGTTGTAGTCATCGATCCCGTCTGAGGCTTGGAGCAGAACGACAGGACAGTACCTAAGAGTCCGAAAAGGACCATTCGCAAAGGTCTTGAATGCATAATCATGTAATTTTGGCTTTAAAATATTTCGCTTATAGAGACAACGCAAATTTATAACTTTTTGCTTAAAAGTCTATTGTATAAAGATATATTTTGTACATTTGCGGTGAAAGTCCGGGGGTGGTAGTAGCCAAGGGGCACGCTTCCGGAGATGTATGAGACAAAATTTTGGGAATTGATATTTTTTTAGACAGTCATGAGAAAATTAGTTGTGTTTACGCTTGCGGCTGGAGTGGCCGCGTTTGTGGCGGTGTCGTGTAGCTCTAAACGCAGGGGAGAGGCATCGTCCCGGTTGCTCAACAGCATCCATACCAATGTGTCGCATCCGGAATGGAGCAGGAATGCCGTCATATATGAAGTAAATCTGCGGCAATATTCCGACAGCGGCAATCTTGCCGGTTTCGAGAAAGAGTTGCCTCGTCTTAGAGAGTTAGGGGTCGATATTCTATGGTTCATGCCTATCCATCCGATTTCGGAGAAGGGGCGAAAGGGCGAACTTGGAAGCTACTATGCTGTCCGTGACTACAAGGGATTTAATCCTGAATTTGGCACTATCGATCAATTTAAGGCTCTTGTAAAGAAGATCCATGGCATGGGAATGAAGGTTATTCTCGATTGGGTGCCCAATCATACCGGACAGGACAATGACTGGGTGACGGAGCATCCTGACTGGTACGTTCGCGATTCGACTGGAGAATTTGTCAGCCCATACGATTGGACCGATGTATATAAGCTTGACTATGCTAATTCTGAAATGCGGGCCGCAATGGTAGACGCTCTCAAATTCTGGTTGCGTGAGGTCGGGGTCGACGGGTTTAGATGTGACGTGGCTTCTGAAGTACCAACCGATTTCTGGGCTGATACGCGCCCGATTCTCGAGGAGGAATGTCCGAGCCTGTTCATGCTGGCCGAAGCAAGCAAGCCGGAGCTTCAGGTCGACGGGTTTGATATGGGCTATAATTGGCCAATGAAGGATCTTTTCAATGCAATAGCGGCAACATCCGGCGAGAACAGCTTTAAGCGAGAGGATGGAAGTGTGGTAGAATATCCGGAAAAACATGCTGTAGACATTGATACATTGTTGGCGCTTCAAGAAGTGCAATATCCTGTAGATACTTACTTGATGAATATGGTGACTAACCATGATTTAAATTCTTGGGAAGGCACAGAGTTTGACCGCTATGGACATCTCGCCGACGCAATGGCCGTGCTGACATATACTCTGCCGGGAATGCCGCTTATATACACCGGTCAGGAGACAGGCCTTAACCGGCCGTTGGAATTTTTCAAGAAAGATACACCCCCGGCATGGAGCAATCGCGACAGGCATTTTGAGTTTTACCAGAAGCTGAACCATTTGAAGCATACACAACCCGCGCTTCAGGCCGGCACTTATGGGGGCGAAATGAAACGCTATCCGACCGAAAGTGACGACTTATACGTGTTCAGCCGCACTGTTGACAATGCCACTGTCTATGTGTTTGTGAATCTTGGCGCTGAGGAGCTTCCATTGAAATATGTCGGTGAAAGTCCGGAAGGTGACCACACAACTATTGACTTCTTTAATCCGAAGAATACTGAGTTTCCGGTATCGCTTGCTCCCGGTGAGCACCGCATATTCGTTGACAGATAATTTGACCGGCATGGTTATTCAATCGGTCTGTCCGTGGGGGTGGAGTTGGCGATAAGACTCCACAGGCGTAAAATAGTTGAGGCCGCGCTTTGGGGCGTGGCCTCTATGTGTAGCTATAGTTGAAAAAAGACAG
>CAZIXM010000043.1:0-23227 GCA_964543345.1 uncultured Muribaculum sp.
ACCCAGGACCCCAACATTAAAAGTGTTGTGCTCTACCTGCTGAGCTAGCGAATCATTTTCTTTGTTATTTTCTTAACATGTTTTTTGTTAAGAGCCTTCCTTAAAAGCGATGCAAAGTTAAGGACTATTTTTTGAAAATCCAAATGTCAGTGCATTTTTCTGTAAATTTTCTGCGCACCACCTTTATTTCGTTCTGTTTCGTTGCAGGACGAAGCTACCCTGTTAGTCTACAAAGCTACCCCTTTAGCACACCTTCTTAAAGTTTACATTTTGTGTTTAGTGATTTCTTATAAAAATGTATTATATTTGCCTTGTAGTTGGAGAGAAGCAACTTAAATGCTCCGACATTTCATTCACCCCAACAACTTTAAAATCGGATTATACATGAAAACATCAGCATGTGCAATAACAAAATTCATATTGCTTTTACTGGCCATCTCTGTTGTAGACACAGCCTTGGCTCAAAGCAAATATGACTATTCACGGATTAAATTGGAAAATATCGGACGTGGAGTCGTAGCCATTCGAGAAAATGCGCAAAAGGTAGCTATTTCTTGGCGCTACCTCACATCTGATCCAGAAGACGTAGCATTCGACGTTTACCGCGACGGCGAGAAAATCACACCATATCCAATTAAAAACACAACGTTTTTCATAGATAGCTACACTGGGAATGAAGCTGTAGAATATGAAGTCAAAGTTAACGGAACAGATAACAGTTGGACGTACACGCTTCCCGAATATGCTCCGACAGGCTATATTAACATTCCGATTGACCGACCAGAACTCGGTGTGGATCCATTTGGAAAGGAGTATTTTTATACTGCAAATGATGCTTCGATTGGAGATGTTGACGGGGATGGTGAATATGAAATATTTTTAAAGTGGGATCCCACAAATTCCCGCGATAATGCCCACGACGGATTTACCGGACCAACAATTATAGACTGTTACAGGCTTGACGGAACGCGTCTTTGGCGAATTGACCTTGGTGAAAACATTCGTTCCGGAGCGCACTATACACCTTTTTTGGTCGCAGACTTTGATGGCGACGGGTGCGCCGAGATGATCTGTAAAACGGCTGACGGAACAACAGACGGAATTAACCGAGTAATTGGCGACCGACGAGCAGATTTCCGCAACATAAAAGGTCGCGTCATAGCAGGCCCTGAATATCTCACCGTGTTTAAAGGACTTACTGGCGAAGCCTTAGCAACAGTTGATTATATGCCGGCCAGAGGAGAGTTGAAAGATTGGGGTGACGGATATGCCAATCGCTCCGAACGCTACCTTGCCGCAATAGCATGGCTTGACGGCGAACGTCCGTCAGCCGTAATGTGCCGCGGGTATTATGCAAAGACAGGACTTGTAGCATACGATTGGGATGGAAAATCGCTAAAGACAAAATGGATTTTTGACTCCGACACACCTGGGAACGAATCGTACGCAGCCCAAGGTAACCACAATTTGCGAGTAGCCGATGTAGACGCAGACGGTTGCGACGAAATTATTTACGGACAAATGGCCGTTGATCACGATGGCAAAGGGCTGTATTCGACAGGAATGTACCACGGCGATGCCATACATCTAATTTCAGATGTGAACAGTGAAAAATATTATGTTTGGGGATGTCATGAAAACAAGAAAGACGGCACATCACTTAGAGATGCCGCTACCGGTAAGGTGATATTCCAATTCCCAAGCGACAAAGATATAGGTAGATGTATGGCCGCAGATATAGATCCGAATTCGCCGGGACCGGAGTTATGGTCGCCAAATACTGAAGGCATCCGCTCATTCGACGGAAAACTTATATCTCCTCCAATGGCGTTTGAAAGCGAAATCAAGGCCGGAGTTCCGGTTAATATGGCTGTATGGTGGGACGGAGACTTGCTGCGAGAAATGCTTGACGGCATAGCAGTGAGTAAATATGACCCGTCTTCAGGCATTTGCAAAAAGATTGTCGAATTTGAAGGATGTCTTTCGAACAATGGCACCAAAGCGAATCCTTGCCTACAAGCAGACATAGTCGGCGACTGGCGAGAAGAAATACTTCTGAGAAGTGCCGACAATAAATCACTGCGTCTGTACGTATCGACGTGTCCAACTGATTATCGCTTTCACACTTTTTTAGAAGATCCAGTGTACCGTAGCAGCATAGCAAATCAGAATGTTGGCTACAATCAACCTACAGAGCCCGGATTCTACTTCGGACCAGACATTAAAGGGAAGAAATTCCGCGGTACCTTTGTAAAATAAGCTCATAAAATTTACTCCATTAACTAAAATGAAAAAATCCGCGATATTCTTGTATGTAGCATTGACGCTAAGTTCATGTAATAAACAGAACAAAGTCGACAATATCGAAGAGATAAACGACTCCACCACCCCACTCCATCTGCTTCAACCCGATTATAGGACACCATACGGAACACTATCTGTCGACTCTATAAAAGCCGATATTGATCGTGTATTTGATTATATCGACAAATCCACTCCTGCAAAAATGACTGACGGCAAGGTGAACCAAGGCGTTTACCGACTCACAAGCTATGAGTGGGCTGTCATGTATGATGCACTACTTGACGCTTCCAAAATAACCGGAGACAGAAAATTTGCGGCTTACGTCAGTGACCGAATCGGTTTCCTTGCACGCGAAGCCGATAACTACTCCGGCAACTTGTTAGACGACGGACAGATGCGTCAAGTAAAGCGACCGTTGACTCTTGACGATGCCGGAGCCATGGCAGGAGCTTGGATGCGCGCATCGATGGCCGATTCCTCACTTAAAATAGAGCCATATATTGAGCAATATTGGAATATCGTTGAGACTGCACCCGTACACCTTTCTGACGGAACGATTGCACGAAATCGCCCCCATTACAACACCGTCTGGCTCGACGATATGTTCATGGCACTCCCTTCAATGGCAATAAGGAGCCAATATACCGGTGACAACAAGCACCTTGACAAAGCCGTCGATATTGCCACCGGATTTATTAACCGGCTATGGATTCCGGAAAAGAACATTTTTCGCCACGGTTACATTGAAGGCGCACAGCATCAGCCTTCCATGGCATGGGGTCGCGCTAACGGCTGGGCTATTCTTACCTTGAGCCAACTGCTTGATTATCTGCAAGACACCCATCCTCGTCGTAATGAAATTTTGGATATATTCAAAAAACATGCATCCGGATTGGCCGCACTACAGGGTATTGACGGATTTTGGCACCAGCTTTTGGACAAGCCAGAAACCTTTGAGGAGACTTCAGCTACTGCCATATTTACCTACGCCATTGCACATGGAATCAACAAAGGTTGGCTCGATCCTGTTACATTCGGACCTGTAGCTCAACTCGCATGGGAAGCTGTGTCCTCTAAAATTAACGCAAAAGGCGAAGTTGAAGATGTCTGCGTTGGCACGGGGATGGGTTTCGACCCCGCATTCTATGCTTACCGTCCCGTAAGCGTCAAAGCGGCCCACGGCTATGGCCCAACAATTTGGGCTGGCGCTGAGATGTTAAATTTGCTTTCCAAGTATCACCCATACGTTAACGACAGTGCAATACACTATTACGAGGTCGACCCCGAGCCAACTACCCCACTTTTCAGCCTTGACTCCAAAGGTAAAGCGTTAGAAATACTGCATTAACCATAGAATCTATGAAACGAATAATTTCGACATTGACAATAATATTCACCGTCGTCTTCATCAATGCTCAAACCGATGCATATTTAAAACTTAACGACCAGTCAGGAAAACATCCACGCATTGAGTCTGTCACATTCCCAGGATATGCAGATTTGCTTGACATGTACAATAGTATATACGGACACGGTGCCGTTATCGAAAATCCCTGGGTAGCCTACCGGATTTACATGGACAATCGGCAAAGCCTTGACCTATATGTTAAGCAGACCCCTAAGCTCGAACTCGAAACTACGGGATTTTACACAACACCAGAGCTGTTAGGCCAAGGATATGGATGCGACGTGCTTTGGGCAGGAGGCTCTATCGGCGCAGGCTCATTTCGTGGTTGGCTCGACAATGCCCCCTCCACCATCGACAGCGTAGCCTCACGCACACAAACTGTTTTGAACGACAGCACAGTACGCGTAATAGATCGCGACTGGATGTATAACGGGCACCCGATACAACTGTATCAGACTTACTCCGTTCGCTCCGACATTCGCGACCTATTTGTAGAAATAAAACTCGAAGGCTTTCACCCATCTGACATATTCTGCACCGGAATACAAAAACTTGAATTAGACAACAGTGGCTTTGTAACCGCTTTCGGGAGTGCCGCATCGTGGGGAACAAACATTCCCGACAAAAATCATCCGGAATGGTCGGAAACTGTAGGTCTCGGCATTGTCGTCGCACCCGAAAACGTTATGTCGGTAAAAGAAGACGACTTAAACTACCTAATATTGTTAAGACCCACAGCGGAAGGAATAATTCGCTATAAAGTCGTATCCTGCGGTACCCGGGAAACTAACGGGGTCAAAACTGCAAAACAATGGTTTAACTCTATCATACCATGCTACCCATGACAAAAACAATGAAACCCGAAGCTACTACGTGGCTCGAACCATCATAGATAATATATAGTTATAAATGAGAATAACCCATTTTTTAGAAAATATCGAACATTATGAACAACTTTAAGCCAAAAGCGTGGATGCTTCCGCAACCTGTGTTGATTATCGGCACATACGATGCTGACGGCACACCAAACGCAATGAACGCCGCATGGGGTGGCCAATGGGACATGGACAAGATAATGATCTCCATGGGAAGCCATGCAACAACCGAAAATCTCAATCGATGCCCTGATTTTACGGTAGCATTTGCAACTGTCGACACACTGGTGGCAGCCGATTATGTCGGTATTGTCAGCGGAAAGAAAGAACATGACAAAATTAAGAAAACCGGATGGCAAGCCGGTAAAGCCGAAAACGTTAATGCGCCTATTTTCGATTGCTTTCCGATGACCCTCGAGTGTCGAATAGAGGAGAAACTTTATGAATCAGAGACTGGATTCTACATCATTGCAGAAATTATCAACATCGTTTGTGATGAAAAATATCTCGCCGAAGACGGAAAGCCAGATGTAGAAAAGATGAATCTTATTACATTTGACCCGATACACAACGGCTATATATCACTCGGAACACGTGTCGGCAATGCATTTAATGACGGCAGGAAATTAAAATAGAAACTTTCTCCATAAAAACAGATGCGCAGATTATCCGATTCTGACAATCTGCGCATCTGTTATGCGGAGGGAGGGGGATTCGAACCCCCGAAACGCTTTTGACGTTTACACGCTTTCCAGGCGTGCCTCTTCAACCACTCGAGCATCACTCCAAAACAATTTCGAAGCTATGGATGACTGTAACTAACGCTATTCGTCACTTTTAGGCATCATTTTTGCTTTGCGAGTGCAAAGATATAAATTATATTTCAAACAAATGCCATTTGTGACTTTTTTTGCATATTTTTTGCTACAAGGTCATCACAAACATAACCATTATTCAACGTATGCGGTCATAACTTTTAAGTAATCTTTCATCTGCTTTCATTCTTGTGTATGCCCAGATTGTCAGTATAATGGAGACCACCGTTAATACGACAGCCAATACACTTCCATAATAGACTGCAAGTCCCCCGGCAACCAACGATAAAAACACACAAATGAGTGCAACCTGCTTCTGCAGGCGCAAATTTTTATACAAAAATATATCTACGAGAAGCAAGATAAATGTCAAACAAAATAGTATGAAGAGCGGCAAAAGATCAACCGCATAAATGTTTTGGGCCAAAGAGCCAGCCGATAAACTGTCAGACATGCCATCTTCGAGCATCGTGCAACCTATAGGGAAAACGAGTTCTGCACCGATCACCAATGCCGAAATAAAAAGCAGTAACGATTGCCAACGTTGAATTACCATACTTAAATCAAACAATTAAAACTAAATTTAAATAATATTTCTCACCACAAATTTACGACACATTTTCCAATTTGCCAAGTATGCCTTAGCCACAAATCACACACATATCTCCATAAGGTCTTACGTTAAATGAAATTATTTTGATAAATTTGTCTCCTAATCTAATTTAATCATTTATGAATAATAGAATCATTCTGACCGCCACATTAACTTTAATGGCCATTTCAGTCGGCGCTATCAATTATGTCATTGAAGGCCAAATGCCTAATTCCGACGGATTGACAGTATATATAATAGACTATGACACGGACACAAATATTGATTCGGCAACTGTCGCTTCAGGAAAATTCCGTATGGCCGGTGAATATCCACGGAATGCATTCACGAGAGTGGAAGCAGGATATAATTACGCAAACTGCGTCCTTGACACGAATACCGTAATCGACTTTGAAACACATCTGCCTATAGAAGGGAGGTCAGCGCTTAATGACAGCATTATAGCATTATTTAATTTCGATCAAGGAATAGGAAATGAACTTCATGAATTTGCCAATCAAATACAATCACATAATTTTACTCAAGAAGAGACAGGCAACATATATAAGGTGCTATACGATAAACTGCGGTCAAAGGCCTTAAAACATCATTCTGACGTAATAGCAACAAATCCAAATGGCATAGGCGAAATGTCATTGCTTTGTTTAGCCGACTGGATGTTAAAGCCTGACGAGTGGGATTCCATATATCAGCGTATGCCTGATGAAATTAAAGTGCGAAACATTTCCCAAAAATTCAATGACCATTACGCACAACTAAGAAAATCACTCCCAGGTATGCCGTTTATCGATTTCTCCGGAAAAACACCTGACGGCAAAGAAGTTAAACTTTCTGACTATGTAGGACACGGAAAGTATGTGCTTGTCGACTTTTGGGCTTCATGGTGCGGACCTTGCAAAGCCGAAGCAAAAACCGTACTTATTCCACTTTATGAACGACTAAAAGATGATAACCGTTTTGAACTCCTTGGCGTTGGCGTGTGGGATAATCCTGAAGAAACATTGCAAGCTATCAAAACTTCAGGATATAAATGGCCCCAAATCATAGACACAGGTACTACCCCAATGGAACTTTATGGGTTTAATGCCATACCAATGATAATGCTGTTCTCTCCCGACGGTAAAATTGTAGCACGACAACTTCGAGGCTCGCAACTCGTTAGTGAAGTAAACAAAGTTTTAGGTATCGACAGCGACGAATAGCGGATAAAAGGTTAAATCACAAACGAAGCCGGGCTACGCGAATTTAGCCCGGCTTTAACATATATGGTCAAAATAAGTTAAGGGACTGTCAATTATTCTTCCCAACGGAGAACCGCACCATTTCTACGCGCAGGGTCTGAACCGGCATAGTCCATAGAATAGGGACTGCCCGTTGTAGGACTCTTGCCAACATATTTATGTGTACGCATCGACATTAACATAAACTCCTTATTCAAGAAATCCTGCCACATAAACTCCTCGGCAAGATTTATGTCGTCAGTGAGTCTGACATCACCCGGCAGTCCTAATCCAGAAACAAAGACATACCGTCCGTCGGCACATTGAAGCACTACCTTACCATTGCCACGATCAATTACACGGAACCGAGTTTGGGGAGAATCAGCATCGGCTTTAGTGTCGTGCATCAATCCGTGAGGAGTAGCATGCATCGGCAATCCGGTAGCGAGATTTATTATACGGAAAGTCTTACCGAACGGTATATAGCCATCACGCGACGCATTAGGCTCTTCAACGGTAAAGTTGTCAAATTCGGCATATCCGCCATTTTTACCGTTCTTATTAAACGCGAACAAAGACATGCGCGCACCCTGGAAAGTTATCAACTGATAACTAAGCACCATATCTCCACCCAAATCGTTGAACGTCATACCGTCAGTAGAATAGGCATATCGACCTTTATCATTATCGAAATCACCGATGAAACGAAGCCATATTTTACCGTCATTAAGCTTGACCGGAATGTCGAGCGTATCGTTATTTAGTTGCTCAAATCGTCGCAGGATTAATTTATTATCATCTTTGACAATTCCTGCCCAAGAACAAGGTACGTTTATATTACCCAAGCCACATACATCTCCATCTTTAAGATGGTTAACATCAAGTTCAACAGTAGTTATTGATGTAGGGCCTATGGCGCGCTGAGTAAGAGTGTTACGCGCCCACATAAGCTGGTCAGCTGGCATTGTATTCAATCTGAGCTTACCGTTTTTAAGACTCCACATTTTGTCGTCAGGGTTATGATTCCATTGCCATACACGTCCAAGTGTTTTTCCATCGAAATTTTCATTGCGTTCGTATGGGGCATGAATGGGCTCCGTATCTCGCGAAGCAGTATTCGGCTTAAGCCATGTACGGGGCGAACGTCCAAGGTTGCCCTCAAGCCCAATCATAGGCCAACCGTCAGTCCATGTGATTGGTGCCAACGTAACCGTTCGGCCTATTGAATGGAAATCCATCATCAGCAATGCCCACCATTGTCCGTCGGGGGTAGCCACAATGCCGCCTTGATGAATATTAGATGCAACGGTCTTATCCGGATCGGCCGGAGTAATGCTGACCGGATACCCGTCGGGCATGATTCGACCTTTTATCTGAGTCATCGGCGAAGCATGATATCCGAAAGTCTCATCTGCAGTGATTACGCAAGTTTCGTATGGCCCCCAAATACTTTTCGACCTCGAACAGAGTGTACGCCCGTTTGGAACAAAATCAGTGGAAATAAGATAGTACATACCATTGATTTTATACATATGATGGCCTTCCCCTACTGAACTGCCTTCCGGAATGATTACTCGTTCAGTCTCTTCAATAGGGCCACTCATGTCCGGCTTAAGTTCAGTGCATTTAACCTCACCATAACCATGTATGGCATATATCTTCCCGTCATCATCAAAAAGCACACTAAGATCGTAAATGCGACCTTGCATATTGATATGTTTCCACGGACCCTCGATGTTTTCGCTCACAAAGCACTGAAGTCCCTTACCGTTGACATTGCTGTAAAGATAAAATTTGCCGTCATTGTAACGAATGCAAGGAGCCCATATACCTTGTCCGTAAATTTCTTTACCGTTCACCAACGAGAACGCATCATCATCAAAGTCAAACCGGTCAAAGCAATATGCAACATTTTCCCAGTTAACGAGATCTTTTGAATGCAATATCACCAAGCCCGGAACAGAATGCATCGTAGTCCCCGCAAGATAGTAGTCATCGCCGACCCTTATCACGTCCGGATCGGAAAACTCATCGTAAATCAACGGATTAGTAAATGTGCCGTTGCCGTTGTCGGCACTCCATGACTTAGATTGGGCTACTCCCCATAAAGAGGATGCCAATAAGGTCAGACTTAAAATGGTCTTTTTCATAATTAATAATTGGTTATTGACGCAAATTTACGTATTTTCCGATTAAGTGACTACATTATTCTGAAAATCGTTTGTAACTTTTTCTTAAATTTGCCGAAATTTTTGAGCATATTATTTATGAAAATATTCTTCGCTCCTATTCAAGGTTACACTGACGCAATTTACCGTCACTTACACGCCTGCTTATATACCCCTGCGGATATTTATTGTGCACCTTTCATACACATAGAGCATGGCGAACCCAGACATCGTGACATTCGCGATATAATATCGTCCCTAAATAACAATATCACCCTACTCCCTCAGATTATATTTAAGAATGTCGACGAGTTTAAAACGTCGGTTAACGCCCTCACTGCTCATGGATATCGCTCAATAGACCTGAATCTGGGATGTCCATTCCAGCCCCAGATTCGCAAAGGCCGTGGAGCAAGTAAAGTTTTAGATGCTGAATGTCTTAACGAACTGTCAGAATATATGATGTCAAATCCCGACCTAACTTTTTCAATAAAAATGCGGCTTGGGGTAAATTCGAAAAAAGAATGGAATAAATCAGTAGACATAATCAATTACATGCCACTTCATCATGTCACTATACATCCACGGATAGCTAAACAACAATATTCCGGCGAGCTTTTCATGGACGAATTTCACGAAATATATTCCGCCCTCAGTCATCCAATAGTGTTCAATGGCGACATAACTACGCCGGAGCAGATAGACGCTATCATAGACATGTATCCCGATCTATACGGCGTGATGATTGGCCGAGGATTGTTAGCCAGGCCTTCGCTCATCGGAGAATGGCGTACTAAAGCAGAATTATCTCAAGACGAACAGATTAAACGTCTGCTGACAATGCACGACAAGCTACTTTCCGACTACGAATCGACTTTATGCGGCGAGTCGCAGATATTAGCTAAAATAAAGACGTTTTGGGAATATCCTGCAGCAATAATCGGGCGAAAAAGCGCAAAACTAATCAGGAAAGCAGGTTCTCTGAACTCATATAAGAATGCAATAAAGACAATAAGCTACATTGATTAAAGTTTTTGTCAAAAACAGGAAAAATTACTACTTTTGCACTCGAAATGAGTTAAGAACTCATTTTTATGTTATCAAAATAACTTGTTCCAAAGTTCCGGAGTAGCGACCCGCGACTGATGGCAATCTCCATCGTCTGTGCGTGACTTCGGAGTTTTTGCATTTAATATGACCCCAAAATGTGGCATATACTAAAATATATACTCTGTACATTATCAATCATAGTAACAGCGCCGTTATTCTCCGTAGCAATGGCACAGCAATCTGTGCCGGATTCGATAGAGATTGACAATGCCATCTTGCTTGATGAAGTTGTGACAAAAGCCCAGAGGGGTATTCGCAAACTCAACGGAGCGACAAATACCGAGCTAATCACCTCGGCCGAACTTAGTCGTGCGGCCTGCTGTAATCTCGGAGAAAGCTTTACCACGAACCCGTCGGTTGATGTCAGCTATTCCGATGCCGCGACCGGAGCTCGACAAATTCGCCTGCTCGGACTTGCAGGCACTTATGTTCAAATGCTTAATGAGAATGTGCCGACATTACATGGCGCGGCTTCGCAATATGGACTAAGTTACATTCCCGGGCCTTGGATCCAGTCAATCCAAGTGTCAAAAGGGGCATCCTCGGTAAAGAATGGTTATGAGTCAATCACAGGGCAAATAAACGTGGAGTTAAAAAAACCTCAAGCCGACCCACAACTTTCAGTAAATATGTATTATGATTCCGAAAATAAACTCGAAGCTAATGTAGACGGAAATCTTCATATTGACAACAAATGGAGTGCAGGCATTTTGACACACTATGAACAAAAATTCACTTCGCATGACGGTAATGACGACGGATTTGTTGATATGCCCAAAGTCCGACAATTCAACGTCATGCCAAGAATTGTCTACATGGGAACTGACTACGTTTTTCAGGCGGCTTTAAAAGTTCTGGATGAAAAGCGTGACGGTGGACAAACTGAGCATGGACAAATTCATCATACGACACCACTTTATAAAATCGGCATTTCTACCACACGCCTTGAGGCGTTTACCAAAAACGCTTACATTTTTGACCATCAGAATGACGGTAACGTTGCGCTGATCTTAGCCGGATCGCGACACGACGCAGACTCAAAATATGGCATTCGAGTATGCGATATTCTTCAGCACAATTTTTACTCTCAACTTATGTATGAGCGCAAATGGAACGTTATTCACTCTTTAAGTGCCGGATTTACATTCAATTATGACAATTACCGCTACTGTCTAACACTGAATCCGGAGACTGACGATAGAAGAAACAAACAGCGAGAGCATGAAAACGTCACCGGAGGTTACGTACAGTACACATTAAATCTTGATGAAGGTCTCATAGCAATGGGAGGGATTCGTTACGACAACAGTTCTCTATATGGGTCAATGCTGACACCACGAATCCATTTACGATATAATCCGGCTGATATGATTTCACTCCATGCTTCCGCCGGTAAAGGCTACCATTCTCCTCATCCTATAGCCGAATATTCATATATGTTGGCATCGTCACGCAAATTCATAGTTGATGATAATCTAAAAAAAGAGACGGCTTGGAATATCGGTGCCGGTACATCACTCAGCATCTCTCCATGTGGTCGCGATCTAACACTTTCGGCCGAATATTATTATACGGCATTCAGTAATCAACTTATGGTTGATCTTGATGCTAATCCGCATGAAGTGCTTATTTTCAGTTCGCCCAACAAATCGTTCAGCCATTCTCTGCAACTTGAAGCAGGATGGGAGCCGTTTAATGACTTCAATATCACTGCCGCTTGGCGCATAAATGACGTAAAAATTAACTATGGGCGCGGATTGCAACAAAAACCATTGGTATCTAAACACAAGGCATTATTTACACTGTCGTACGCTCCAAATATGGGAATCTGGCAGTTCGACGTGTCGTGCGCAGTAAATGGCGGTGGTGTTATGCCCACTCCTTATCTACTCGCAGACGGCCAAGAGTCGTGGTCGAGAACATTTAAAGCCTATCCTACACTAAATGCCCATATCACCCGAAATTTCAGACATTGGAGCATATATGTCGGCGGAGAAAACCTCACCGGGTATCGACAGAAACATCCAATAATCGGAGCATCTGACCCTTGGGGAAGCGAATTTGACGCTACAATGATATACGGACCACTCCATGGGGCAATGTTTTACGCAGGATTCCGTTTTAACATTACAAAATATTAAATATATATGAAAAAGATCGTTCCCTTTATTCTCCTAATTCTGCTGTGCTCTGTTGCCGGCAGTCAAACATCGTATGCGAAGGAGAAAGTAAAAAATGAGGTTATAGTATTTTCTCTTACTCCTCCTCCGACATGCCAAAATTGTATAAACAAAATCAAAAACAATCTGCGTTTTGAAAAAGGAGTTAAAGAAATCAACGTTGACCTTACCACTAAAAGCGTAAGTCTGACATATTCTCCGGAGACCACTAATCCGGAAAATCTCGTTAAGGCTTTAAAGAAGATCGGCTACACAGCTACGCCTTACGATCCAAACGCCACGCAATCTGACAACAAATCGATCGACAGTTGCTCCAATTAACTATTGCCCGATAGAACATCAGATCGGAGATTGTCCTCGCAAAATTGGAGAACAATCTCCGCAGGGTCAGTGTGTGATCAACGTCTTCCGTGCCCCAATTTAACGTGTTTGAGTGTTTAAATGACTCAAACAGTTTAACACCAAATATTATAACTTTATGAACCGAAAATTTGTTAGTATTTTTGCATTTGCAATAACATCAACCATTATGATATATTCTCAAAATCCGACAAAATTGACTGATACGGAGGTCAATCCCAATCAGAATGCAGGTCGTGCGCAACTTGGTGACTTTGCCCCCAAATTTGCCGAACTTAACGACGATGTTCTATTCGGACAAGTGTGGAGTCGCACAAATAAACTCTCAAAGCGCGACCGCAGTATAGTGACCGTAACCGCACTTGTTTCGAGCGGTATAATTGATTCGTCACTGACATTCCATCTTCAGGAAGCGAAGAAGAATGGAGTGACTAAGACGGAAATTGCCGAGATACTGACTCAAGTGGCATTTTACGCCGGATGGCCAAAGGCTTGGGGAGCATTCCGCCAGGCTGTCGAAGTCTGGAAAGATGAAACAGACGCGACATCTGCCAAGGAAAAATTCGAGCAGGAGATGATTTTCCCAATTGGAGAGCCCAACTCTGCATACGCAAAATATTTTATCGGTAACAGTTACCTTGCACCGGTTTCAACAGAACAAGTTAAGATTGCCAACGTCACGTTCGAGCCCGGTTGTCGCAATAACTGGCATATACACCATGCCACTAAAGGAGGAGGTCAAATGCTTGTTGGAGTAGGAGGTCGTGGTTGGTATCAGGAAGAAGGCAAAGAAGCCGTTGAAATACTGCCTGGAACAGTAATCCATATTCCGGCAAATGTAAAACATTGGCATGGAGCTCAGAAAGACAGTTGGTTTGCCCACCTCGCGTTTGAGCTCGATGGGGATAACGCCTCCAACGAATGGCTCGAACCAGTTACTGACGTAGAATACAACAAATTGAAATAAAACTCATTAGGCAACCATTCCGAACCAAACGCCGAAATGGTTGTCGCTTGTCACCCATAAATTACTCAAATGGCGTTTCAAAAGATACGAATGCTGGTGAGGTTTGTCACATGCTTTCTGATATTACTTGCTGTTGCGGTTCAACGCAACAGCAGTGTTTTGGGTCATGATGTCTCATCTTCTACAAACGACAGCGAAGAACAGGTTGCATCTAAGAATGGTACAATCGTAATAAATACCACATCAATAGCCAATGGCATTAGAGGCTACGGAGGCCCTACCCCTTTGGAAATAATCATAAAAGATGACAGAATTTTCGATATAAAGGCCCTTAAGAATGCTGAATCGGAGGATTTTTTCTTCCACGTACGCAGCAGCCTTATTCCAAAATGGATCGGCACTCCGATAGATGAAGTCGCAGATAAAAAAGTCGATGGCGTTACCGGAGCCACGCTATCTTCCAGAGCCGTAAATGCGACAATAAAAGCTGGTGTCGCCTATGCAAATTCCAACGCTGACGCTCTTCTAAAAGCCTCAGCTAATTCAAATGGATTTGTTTTTAGTTTTAAAAACATTGTTGTCCTTGTCGTAATACTTTGCGCTGCGATATTGCCGATATTTATTCGGGATAAACGCTATCGTTATCTCCAGCTCGCCCTAAACGTGTTAGTATTAGGATTTTGGAGCGGAACTTTTCTTTCTTACGAAGTGTTTGTCAATTATATTTCCAATGGAGCTAATGTCGGTCAGTCCATAGTAGTCTTATTGATGCTGATAATAGCCTTCGTCTTTCCGTATTTCGGAAAGAAAAACCACTATTGCCTATGGGTATGTCCTTTGGGATCTGTTCAGGAACTCGCCGGGAAGTCGGCCTCCTTTAAACTAAAGCTCTCGCCGAAATTGGTGAAAGGTCTCACTATATTTCAGGAGTGCTTATGGTTTGCATTGATGTTCGTGATGTGCGCCGGCTTATGGTTTGAATGGATGAATTGGGAACTCTTCACCGCATTCATTTTTCAGCAAGCCGCGGTAGGCGTATTGATTGCCGCAGTAATATTCATCGCATTGTCTGTTGTGGTAAATCGACCATATTGTCGATTCGTATGCCCAACAGGATACTTATTTCAAATAACTCAAAATCCAGATAAATGATATGAAAACCTCTCAATTATTGAACATTCTCTTAGCCGTTGCTCTGATTGTAGTTTCCATAAAACTTGTTAGAGAAAACGGCGACAACAAAACGGACAATTCTTCAAACTCATCAGTTATGGAAAATATACTAACACGCACAAGCATCAGAGCCTATCAAGACAAACCGGTTGAAGATGCAAAAATCGAACAAATGCTCCGTGCCGCAATGGCAGCCCCTTCTGCAGGGAACAAACAGCCTTGGCGCTTCATCGTCATTAAGGATAAAAATACCCTAAAGTCCATATCCGAAAATTTTCACACCATGAAGATGGCCGAAAAGGCTCCGTTGGCTATTGTTGTTTGCGGAGATTTAAACGCTACTTTCCCTGGCGACGGATTAGACTATTGGGTTGAGGATACTTCAGCCGCAACTGAAAATTTATTACTTGCCGCGCATTCGCTTGGTCTTGGAGCGGTTTGGTGTGGTATCTATCCCATGAAAGAACGAGTAGCACTCTTGAAGGAGATGCTCAATATTCCCGACAATATTGTACCTCTAAACGTAGTGCCTATTGGTTACCCTGCTGAAGATCCTGCTCCTAAGGATAAATGGAAGCCAGAAGAGATTCATTATGAGACATGGACAGGAACTGCATCCAATATCAACCATAGTGAAAATGTTACCCCAAAAGACTGATAGGAAATAAGTCCTTAAGACTTTTGCGAAAATCCATTCAGTTCTTTCTGGGAGCATACTGCTTTTTCATACATTCCCTGTTGCAAAATATATGTCTGCCACAAAGTTTAGGTTAAATTTAGTCAACCCAAATAAACTATTGATCGGCAGAAGTTGTCTTTTAAAGAAGCAAATCCATTTATCAAAAAAACATAGTATAATCAAAAATGAATAAGAAAGCATTAATTTTGTCTTTCGTTGTAGGGACTGCCACAGTCGCTATGTACGGAAAATCTGACGATGCGCTACGCTTCAATCCAGATAACTATACCACACAATCCATTGTAATGCCAAATGGCGAAAAAGTTTCGTATAAGGCATACGAGGGTATTTATTATGTCAGAAATGTCGAAGATTCCACATATCAAACACTGAATATATACGTGCCTGATAGGTTGGCGAATATCCCTCATGTGCCCATACTGTTGCGCACATACGTAGGTGGATATATGGCATCGACGGCCAAGTCTCCCTCTCCGACGGATGCTTCGGGACGCGCACTTAAAGAAGGCTACGTTGTATGTATTCCAGGATCAAGAGGCGCAAATTCAACCGTGACCAAGAATGGGAAAACCATTTATACCGGGATTGCGCCAAATGGGCTTCTCGACTTAAAAGCCGCCGTACGCTATCTACGGTATAACGACGAATTGATTCCCGGAGAATCGGAGCTTATATTTACCGACGGCACAAGTGCCGGTGGAGCTATGTCGTCTCTATTAGGAGCTACCGGAAATGCGAAAGATTATGATCCTTACCTCAAAAAAATGGGAGCCGCTGATGTTCGTGACGATGTGTTTGCATCAATATGCTATTGCCCTATAACCGACCTCAACCATGCCGACATGGAATATGAGTGGCTATACGGATGCACGAACACGGGTGTCCGCAACCTGTCGACAGATCAGATTGCTATTTCTAATGAACTCGCCTCCCTTGCCCCCGATTATATTAATTCACTGAAACTGACTGAAACTGACGGCACACCACTCACTGCCGACAACTATAAAGACTATATCGCAAGTTTTCTGTTGGCCTCAGCCCATCGAGCACTTGAAGAAGGGTGCGAGATTCCAGATACTATTGGCTTTACTTTTTATCAGGACAATTCAGGCCCAATGGGAGGAGCTCCGCGCAGAGGACGAGGCGGGAATATACCCTCAATGAACGATGGAAGAGAAGCCCCTTCTTTTGGCCCCGGAAATGCACCACGATTCAACAAATCTTCTGATTTTGTCACCGGACTTGATCTTGACAAATATCTTAGCTACGTAGCATCTGTAACTCCGCTAAAGACTCCGCCGGCTTTCGATCAAATGGGGGTACTTATTCCTACGCCATCACCCGAAAATAATGTATTCGGCAATGAGTTAGGTGTGGCGGCAAACTTCACTGACTTCAGCCTCCGTCATCGCTTGCATGATGAAAACGCCCAACTGAGCGACGAGATGGTCAAAAGAGTGTTCATTATGAACCCCATGAATTTTATCGGAAGTGACTTATCAACTATAGCTCATAACTGGTATATCCGCCATGGAGCTAAAGACCGCGACACGTCGTTCCTGGTTCCGATAAACCTTGCGACAAAACTACAAAACGCCGGTAAAAACGTCGACTTTTTCCTTCCATGGAACCGGCCACATAGTGGCGATTATAACCTCGATGATTTATTCCGTTGGATAAATACTGTATTGACCAATTATACTGTTAATCCTAAATCATAGATATAATATCTTCAGATATTAAGGGTGTGTCAAAATAAGCCTGACAATACGGCATTACATTTTCGACACACCCTCTTTGTCTTATGTTTTTTAGCATATTATAAAGAAAGAAGGCTGCACCTATTTGGACACAGCCTCAATAATATTGTTTATCGACAAATCCGAAAATAGAAACAGTAATTTTACAGCCTGTATTCTTTTAGTCGTCCGTACGGATAAAATGAGTACAGACATGTTCTTCCGCAACAGGCGCAGGTTCGCTCTTTAACGCCTTTAACAGTCTCGCAAGATTATGCCCAAGCGTCCGCATAGTCTGCATCCCCTCCGCATCTTTTGCGACCTCGCCTGGCAATCGCCCATACGCATTGTTCCAATATTGCGAACTTGGCATTGGCATATTCGTCATCTCAAAATACTTGTTTAATCTTTCTACCGTACTGACCGAACCTCCTCTTCTACAAATTCCAACACCGGCGGCCGGCCGATATTGGAAATAACGGTTAAGAGAATAAAATAGCCTGTCCATAAGCGCACATAGCGAACCATTCGGGCCGGCATAGTATGTAGGTGAGCCAAAAACGAATCCGTCAATGCCCGACTCGAGTTTCTCCAATATGTCGGCATAGATTCCTTGATTAAATATGCAAACTCCTGTCTGCCGACACTTATTGCACGCAATACATCCTGGCACTGGTTTCTTGCCGATATTGACTATTTCGGTCTCGATACCATCTATTTGTAAAGCTTTGGCCACTTCTTCAAGGGCAATCCGCGTGTTACCGTTTTCATTCGGGCTACCATTAACAAGCAATACTTTCATAACCTATTAGAATTAGTTCCTTATATCGGATAAAACGAACTCAAGTCTAATTTTGTTGTATCCTATCCATTCGAATATTTGGACTGCGAAAAAACATTCGGGTATCTTATATATAAAAAGTGCCGACCTATATTAATGCTAAGGCCGGCACTTTTTATATTTTCTCGCAATTTCCCGATCAATCCATCTTTTTGAATTGATCCTTTCCTACACCACAAATTGGACACACCCAATCATCCGGTATATCTTCGAACTTAGTTCCCGGAGCAATTCCCCCGTCAGGATCACCTACTTCAGGGTCATATACCCATTCGCATACTTCGCATACATATTTATCCATAATGTTTCAATTTAAATTAATAAAAGCGGTAAATTTAACGATTATCATTTCCTCTTAGAAACAAACTTTTGATAAATATGGTTTAAGCCAAGCCCATCAGCCCGATAATTATTATGTATTGTTTGCCGATGATTAGTCGCGACGGAAGATGTCGCGGGTGTAGACTTTTGCTTCTACGTCGTCGAGGCATGGGTCGTAACGGTTGGCGACGATGGCTTGGGAGAGTTCTTTGAACTTTGCAAGGTCGTTGACGACGAGACTGCCGAAGAATGTCGTGCCGTCTTCAAGAGTAGGCTCGTAGATGATTACCTGTGCGCCTTTGGCTTTGATGCGCTTCATTACGCCTTGTATCGATGACTGGCGGAAGTTGTCGGAATTCGATTTCATCGTTAGACGATAAACACCGATTGTGCAGGGAACTTCTCCTGAACGGTACTGAGCGTTCTCGCCATACCACCCTGCTTTCTGTAGTATCTGGTCGGCGATGAAGTCCTTGCGTGTGCGGTTCGATTCGACAATGGCCGACATCATATTTTGTGGCACTTCGGCATAGTTGGCAAGCAACTGCTTGGTATCTTTGGGCAGACAGTAGCCACCATAACCGAATGAAGGGTTATTGTAATGGGTGCCGATTCGCGGGTCAAGACCCACGCCTTCAATGATTGCCTGCGAGTCGAGACCTTTAACTTCGGCGTATGTGTCAAGTTCGTTGAAGTAGCTTACGCGGAGGGCAAGATACGTGTTGGCGAAGAGCTTGACCGCCTCGGCCTCCTTCATGCCCATATATAGCGTGGGTATCTCCTCTTTGATTGCACCCTGCTGGAGCAGTCCTGCGAATACATGGGCCGCGCCGTTCATCTTCTCAACGTCTGTTACGGCCAAGATTGCTACATTCTCTTCGGCGAATTCGGGGCGATTGATAATCTTGGGAACTCCGGCTATGATGCGCGACGGGTAAAGATTGTCATACAGCGCCTTGCTCTCGCGAAGAAATTCCGGAAAGAAGAGAAGATTGAACTGCTTGACTCCTTTTGCAGCATACTTAACATAAAGGTTACGGCAATAACCCACGGGAATGGTCGATTTGATGACCATCACCGCGTCGGGATTGACGCTCAAAACGAGGTCAATCACATCTTCAATACAGTGTGTATCAAAGAAATTCTTGACCGGGTCATAGTTGGTCGGAGCCGCGATAACGACAAAGTCCGCGTCTTTGTAGGCCGAGGCCCCGTCAAGCGTCGCGGTTAAATCAAGATTCTTTTCTGCCAAGTATTCCTCTATGTAATCGTCCTGAATGGGTGACTTTCGCCGATTGATCAAATCCACCTTTTCGGGGATTACGTCAACGGCTGTAACGTGATTATGCTGAGCCAACAACGTGGCGATGCTGAGTCCGACATACCCTGTGCCGGCAACTGCTATGCTATATTTCATTCTTATGAATTAACGATAAAAACCCTATTAAAAACTTCAATAAGTGTTTACTCGCCTATACAATATAGGCAAAATCTATCAACAATCAGGGATATGAAGTTCGCGAATTATTTCGATGAAGTTAGTGAGAATGTAATCCACATCTTCGTCTGTCAGACGGGTATGGAGCGGAAGGGTGATTTCATTTTCAAACTGGGCGTACGCATTGGAATAGTCCTTGATGTCATAGCCGAGTGCCTTGTATGCAGTCATCATTGGCAGCGGTTTATAGTGCACGTTGGTGGCAATCCCTCGCTCTGCCATCTTGACAATAACTTCATTACGCTGTTCGAGAGTTGCATCTAAAATACGCACAAGATATAGGTGACCGCTTGACGAGTGTTCGTTACTGTAATGATTCAGCACCTGTACGTTGTATGGTTCAAGTGCCACATTATACTTCTCGATGAGCTGACGGCGACGGCGAAGCATTTCCGGATAACGTTTCAGCTGTGCCAAACCGATACCGGCCATCACATCGGTCATATTGCACTTATACCATGTGCCGATGATGTCATATTCCCACGCACCGAGCTTTGTCTTTGCAAGGGCATCCTTGTTCTGGCCATGAAGCGAAAGTAGCTGCAATTGCTTGTATATTGCTTCATTGTCCAAACCTTCGCGGCTACGCCATGTCAGCGCACCGCCTTCGGCGGTGGTCAGGTTCTTCACCGCATGGAAAGAGAATGAAGTGAAATCTGCAATCTCGCCACACATCTTGCCATGCCACATCGCACCGAACGCATGCGCTGCATCCGCGATCACGATGCAGCGCCCGAAATTGCGTTGAATATCGTTTGTCGGTTTAAACAGATACTTCTTGGCCTCAACAGCAGCAAACACCTTGTCATAGTCAGCTACGATACCTCCCAAATCGACCGGCATGACAGCCTTTGTTTTCTCGTTTATAGCCTCAGCCATTTTGTCGTAGTCCATTTCGAACGAACCGGGGGCACAATCAATCAGCACCGGACGCGCTCCGACGTGACATACAGAGCTTGCAGTAGCAGTGTAGGTATAAGCAGGAACAATCACTTCGTCGCCAGGTCCAATGCCCAGCACACGCAGAGCCAATTCCATGCAAGCAGTCGCCGAATTGAGGCAACAAGCCGTATGTTCAGGTTTGCCGTCGGCATCATACTTGATGGTTTGGCAACACATAGCGATAAGGTTTTCAAACTCCTTAGTTTTGGGACCGGTAGTAATCCACCCCGACTTCAGGGCTTCAGCCACCTCCTGGATCTCCGTCTCACTCATATCTGGCGGCGAAAACGGTATATTGCGTTTGCTGTTCATCTTTAATTTGAATTTTATTAATCGTATCTGTATTCAGTAATTTTCAAAATATAGCTTGTAGGATTTAAATTCTACTCTTTTCCCGATTTTACAACAATATAAAATTACACTGATAGTTAATTGAATATATGATAGGCCGATAAATAGCAAGCACTTAAATATTAGCGTAGCAAAGGGCACATTAGATATTGGCAGGAAAAACACTATAATTCCAATTATTATAAACCCAAAAATAAATTTTATATTTTTTTTAATACTCTGAATAAATACAGGTTGATAATTAATTCTTAACAGCTGATATACGCAAACCACAACTTCTGTCGTAAAGGTGCTTATAGCAACTCCAATTGAAGCATATTTAGGAATTAGCAAAATATTTAATAAAACGTTTACTAATGCCCCGATTAGAACAGCTTTAACGTATATTGAATCTAAATGTTTGGGTATTAAATACTGAGTCCTAACAACATTGGATAATGCGAGAAAAATACAACTTGGCAACAGAATCAAATATAAGTCAACACATTTCTCAAAACCATTGCCGTAAAACAATGGTACAAATACGTCGCTCACTGACATGATAAGGAAACATAAGAAAGAAGATAACAGAATTGCAAAATTACAGGATTTATTTAGGTATGCTTTTCCCAAATTTTCGTCTTTCTTTGTCATTACCATTGTCATCCTTGGTTACATAACTATTCCCAAAGAAACAACGAATGCTATGGGAATCTGTATTATTTTTTCGGAACTCTCAAAATACCCCAATTCAGTATCATTAGACATAATGCCAAGCATAATTCTGTCAATTATCTTGTAAATGCTTACGGCAATAACAGGGATAAATAATACTAAAGTTGGTCTTAGATGTGAAAATATCTCTGTATAATTTATTTTTTGGGGTTTGAATTCTTTAAACAAATACCACCAAAGTATAATTTGGCTAATTAGAAAACCTAATGACGTTATCAATGAGTATTTCCAAATATCATTTTCTCCTTTTACAAGAATGAAAATAAAGACAGTAGTTGTTATTTTTATAAAAATATTTCTTGTAACTGTCACCTTAAATCTTTCCAATCCCCAGAAAAACCAGTTAATATCCAGAATTGAAGAAAATACATAAATGCAGAATATTTTGGCTATCAAATCTTTATTAATAAAGAAAGCATAAAATTCATATATTATAAATATAACAATACTAACAATTAACTGAAGATAGAAGATAGACCAAAATTGATGGCACCTAATATATGGATTATCTCGATTGGAAGCTATAGCTCTATTTCCATAATTGTTCATTCCTAACATTGCCACTGTAACGAAATAGTAAGCTATAGTATAAGCAAAGGTATATTCACCTATTCCTTCCGCGTGAAGTACTCTTGAAAGATAGGGGGTTGTAACCAGTGGGACAGCCATGGTTATCAACTGATATGCAGAATTTAATAAAAAATTAGATCTTATTGATGCCACGATGTCCTTTTATTAGATTTTGCCACCAATTTGATTTCTCAAAAAATAATGCCACCCAGTATAATATAAATATTGTTGTGGCAAGTACTATGGTTTTAATTATGAAGCCATAAAAACTATAATCATGAAGAAAATATTGATTTGGTCCCCAGACAATAAGTTGATTAAATGCCATATATATTAACGAAGAGTAACCTATGGACAG
>CAZIXM010000044.1:0-22352 GCA_964543345.1 uncultured Muribaculum sp.
GATACGGTTTAAGTTTCTCATTACATTTTAATTCTTTCGACAAAAAAGACCTATTAATTCCTGTCTCTACATTAGCGATAGATATTAATCCGATTTCGGCAGATGCAATCAAACCATTGATTACAAATTCTTGCGGTACAAATTTTAAATGATCATCACCAGTACTGAAGTTTATTTCTTTTAGACCAAACGATTTAAGTCGTGATAAAATTTTAATAGCTTTTTCGAACGTATTTGCCCAGTATCCGTTAGTCACAATTCTAGCACTAAGTCCTTTTTCGTTAATCATGCGAAGTATAGTGTACAAATCTTCACCTAACAAAAAACATTCTCCTCCAGTTAGCACTACATTTTTAATTGATGGATAGTATTCTACTGCAGAATCGATATATTGCTTAAAAGAATCTAAATCTAATGTTTCCTTTCTTAGCGGAGAACATTCAAAACAACAATCAGGACACGCCGCAGAACATCTATATGTCGTTATAAATGTCAGTGTCTCTGGGGCGGTTATTAATGGATTTGCCATAGGGTAATCACATAAGTGGATGTTGAAAATTATTTTAAATCAAAATTTTGTAAATTTGCGTAAATAGACAAATTTCATTTCACGTATCACAATTTAAGGATTTTTATAGGTTTAGTGGAATCTTTTGTGTAGACATACAGCAAATACCATTCCTACGGATAGGGGGACAGGTCTGTCTGGAGAGATTCGGAAAATGCCTCCAACTTCTAATAAACGTCCCCTCAAGATTGTACAGGCTAATTTTGTCGACCGACCAGCCGAGGGTGTCGTCAGCCAGATCGACTAAGACTGGGTCCGACGTAGGATTAAGCGAGACAACGGCAATTGGATAATGGGTTGAATCCGACAGTGAGGTAATACCGAAGGGCTTCGTTTCACTATCTTTTACAGCACGCTTGATTCGGTTGCCGGACTCGTCGTAAGTATACTGTAATACGGTGTCCGCCTCTGGGTCAGTAGCGGTGCCTCGGGTTGCGATCGGCAAGGCGATAGTAACTATGCAAGTTGCGAGGAAGAGAGATTTGTTCATCTTCGAGATTGTTTAAGTGTGATAAAATGAGTGGTTGAATGGCGATTTGTCGCCATGTTTTGACAAAAAAATAGACAAAAATGGTGCTTTGCAACCTTTTCGGTATGTTTTACAACATATATAGAACACACATACATTGTAGACCTATCTTATTGAACAATAAACGAAGCGGCTGTGTAAAAACACAAATAGCTTCTGAAAGAAGCATAAAAATTGTATAGATTTCCGGGTAAAGCGGCCATCAGACCGATTTGCCCGGTAAAATACCACCAATATAGCGAAATCTGCAAAGATTTATTACTGATTCACAGAATGTTAAATCTTTCCAGATTTTATTACTGTTTCAAATATTTTGACACAGCCCCACCGGGTTTCATAGCTTGACCTTATAGCTCTTCTCGCCGGTGCGAATCACATAAACACCTTGCTTTAAGGTGCTTAAATCCGACTTTACTCCACGCAGTACACTGCGACCGGAAAGGTCATAGACTTCGACCGGAGAATCGGAGCTTATTCCAACCTCTTCGATCGACGATGTGTCGAGCATCCCCAACATGTCGAGCCACTCCAATATGCCGTCAAGATGATTGCTCTGAGCCCCAAATCCTTCGAGGTGCGCCGAATATGGAGTCAGCTCCACTATTTTTGCCAATGTAGCGTCGCGGTAAGAAGAGGCGTATGTACAAAATGGCACCACTGTCTTTCCATAAAAATCATAAGTCTCAGTGAACGTATGGATTATCATCGGCGCCTCATGCCACCAGACAGGACACCCTACAAATATGACTTCATATTTGTCCCAATCGGCCACTGTCGAACTTATCTCGGGCCGTGCATCGGTCTCCCGCTCATCGAGAGCCACGCTGTAACATTCGTTAAGGTCTGACGGATACGGCACCGATGGGATGATGCGGAACAGCTCGCCACCGGTATGCTCACATATATATTCAGCCATGGCCTTAGTATTTCCGCCCCAACTGAAATAGGCAACTAATATTTTGTCAGGCTCAACAGCCTTCGCAGGAGCAGACAGCGCGACAACAGACAACACCGAAGCTACGACTGACACCACCCGATTAAAAAATCTTTCCATCTATGAAACGTTTAAGAGTAATCTATCGGCGAAGTTACGCAATTATTCCGTAACCCGCCAACATACCGGCACCATTATTTGCCGAGATAACGGTAACGAATCTTTTTCGTTGGGTCGGTGCGCACCTGCCGGTGGTAATTAATGGCTCTTTGCATATCCTCACTTGACCGGATTATTATAGCCCCGTCAGAATCGCGTTCGATTTTGTCATAGTCGCGTAACGTACACCGTGCGGATGCTTTTTTATCCTCCGGTCTATCCTCCTTATGCGGTTCCGCCGGCTGAGAAGCAGTGACTTTTGTGGTCTCATATCTCCGTCGGCGCACCTCGCGCAATCTTGCCCGACGGTCGACAATCTTTTTTATCAGGAGAAATGCCATCATTTCAGCACCATCAAGGTGATTAGGTTCAACACCTGTAAGCTGATAATCTCTAATAGCTTGTTCCATAAGCGATTGGCGTTGCTCAGGCAACAATGCTATTATTTCTTTCCATTCGCGGTCAAAGCGCGGTGTGCGTGATGCAGTGTGTCTCATATTTATTTGATTTTAGATTAATTTTTTGCAAAGATAATACACGTTTGGCCGTGTTATACTGCAAAATTGGGGTAAAATTTTCAGTATTAGGCGTTGTTTGAGCCGAGGCGGTCACTAAGTATTACTCCGAAAAGAATCAGAGCACATCCGGTGTATCCTATAAAAGTCACTACCTCGCCAAGTAGTAATGCCGAAGCAATCAGAGTGACTACAGGCTGAAAATACAGATAGTTGTTAGTGGTGATAGCGCCCAAGCCTTTTACGCACCAAGCCCATACCAAAAATGCCACCATCGAACAAAATACCCCGAGAAAAAGGAAGTTCAAAACCACATCCCATGAGGCAAACACCGCAAGCGACGAATGGGCAGGCTGTTGCAGATAAAACGGGATGGCGGTAATCAGGCCGTAGAAAAAAGTCTTACGAGTTATGAACAGAACCGTATAGAAAGCACTCAACTTTCTGAGAACTATTGAATAGACAGCCCATGACAACGCGGCGGATAACGCAAGGAAGTCGCCCAAAGGCTTGACGTCGACAGAAAAGCTACTGTTAAATATGACAAATCCGACACCAAGGAATGCGATAAACGAACCTATCACGACACCTTTCCCTGGCCGCTCCGACTTATAAATCACTCCAAGCAACAGAGTGGTCAACAATGGAGCCAACGTTACTATCAGCGATACATTAGATACGAGAGTGTATTCAAGAGCCGTGTTTTCGGCAATAAAATAAAGCGAACCTCCGCACAGGCCACAAACCAAGAACAAAAGTTCATCGCGCAAAGAGTTTGACTTAAAGCTTTTGTGGCAGACACAAAGCATCAACAAATATGCTAAAATGCTTCTGAATATATACACTTCAGTCGGGTAAAGACCATGATCCAGCAGGACTTTCGTCGAAACAAACGAAATCCCCCATGCCGCGACGGTCAGAAACGCCCCGAGATGATACCAAATCAACGATGAATAACCAATCTTAAATCTATGATTAGCCATACCCAGTCAACTATCTTATATTCAAAAACTATGCAAAAATAGGTAAATTTTGCAATATACAAAAAAACATTTTGTCGTTTTGCTTTGTAGAAATCTACGGAGGACGGAGAAGGTGTTAGAATATTGAGAATTTATCACTATCTTTGCCCTTTGAGAATAATTAACTTAATTATATTGATTATGAAAATTTTCAAGATGACTGGAGCGGCACTGCTCTCTCTTTGTATGCTGATTGGAGCATCTGGATGTAATTCGCTTACCAATACCGGAAAGGGAGCCCTTATCGGTGGTGGCGGCGGTGCTGCGGCAGGAGCAGGCTTAGGAGCCCTGATAGGCGGTGGTAAAGGTGCTGCTATCGGTAGTGCAATCGGAGCGGCAGTTGGCGCAGGTGCAGGCGCGCTGATCGGAAAGAAGATGGACAAGCAGCAGGAACAGCTCGTGGCTTCTCTGCCGGACGCACAAGTTGAGCAGACCACAGACACTAACGGTCTGCAGGCCATCAAGGTTACATTTGACGGTGGCATCCTCTTCCAAACAGGAAAATATGACCTGAGCACTCAAGCACAGGAAGATTTGAGCCGTTTCGCCGTATCGCTCAAACAGAATCCGCTGACCGATGTCCAGATTATCGGCTTTACCGACAACACCGGCACATTTGCCGTCAATCAGAAACTGTCGACCGAACGCGCCGACGCCGTTTTGAGCTACCTTGTCAACTCCGGCGTATCGCCTACCCGACTGACAGCAAAAGGGGTACCTATGGCCGATTATGTTGCATCTAACGAGACAGCGGCCGGACGTGCGCAAAACCGCCGTGTAGAAATCTACATCACGGCAAGCCCGGAAATGATTCAGCAGGCCGAGAACGGAACGCTATAAAGAGACCTGAACACTCGCCGACTCTATTAAGTGCCATAATTAACGGCACTTACAACATACATATCATTGAGGATGGGATTTTGGCCCATCCTCAATTTCGATCAAATAAAAGGGAAAAGTAATTCAATAACACCATGTCAAAAAAACGCAACTTACACCTTAGTTTATTATCATTACTTGCCATGACCGCAACGGCGCAAACACAAACGCCGACTGCATTTGACTCTCACAAAGCGACAGATATACCCCATACCGACGTGTTTTTCGACATTTACCAAGAGGGTACATCAATGCCTGTTGAATGGGGACTTGACACGGCTTGGCCAAGCAGCGAAAACATGATCAGAGGCTCGCGCTTCATCGGCGCATCAAACCTTTCTGTGGCCCGCGTGTCATTCCAGCCATGGCAAACCGTAACCACCGCCGGAACTCTACCTCCTACCCTGCTGACAAACTTAAACGAGCGCATGAATATCGTGGGGCTAATAGGCCATCCGGTCAACATAATGCTCAACAGCGACCCCGGCGACGGAAGCCTTCCGGACTCATATAAGGGGAATCCGGCCTCATGGGCTGACCTGATCGATGCCACAGCCGCTGAGGTGCAGAGTAAAGGCTATACCGTGGTAAGCGCATCACCTTTTAACGAGCCTGACTACGGCTGGGGACAAGGATCAAAGGAGGACTTCTTAGAAATAGCTAAACTTCTTAAAGACAACACAAAGTACCCACGCTTCGCAAATATCCGCATCAGCGGAGGCAATACGCTCAACTGCGACGAAGCATACGCCTGGTACTCCTACTTGAAAGAATATCTCGACGAGGGCAATACCCACCAACTTGCAGGGGACTTTGACCATTATGCCGACTTCTTCAGCGAAGTCATAGCCGACGGCAAACACGCTACCGCAGATGAGCTACACAACGTCATGGAAGCCATGGTAGGGTCGGAATACGGAATGCAGACCGGAGTATGGTGGGGATCGGCAGAAAGGACCAGAGGCGAATTTTGCCGTGCTACGTTCGGAAAGCGAATCGCCTACGCCGAGAACCGCACGCGCTGGACGGCGGCATCGGTCTACCGCAACCCCGAGGGAGAAATCAACGGCTTCGTCGGTTCTTCCGAACGGCAGGCGCAGCCGTCGACCTACCGCTTCGTATCGACTACTCATGATGTCTACTTCGACGGCTATGGCCCCACTCGAGAATACATAATGAGTATGCCCGGAGGCTACAGCTACCAGAACGGGCAAACAAATGCCGAGGGAATGGTACGCATCAGTTGGGGCGAGGATGTCGCTCCGGCCATCAACGGTACGTATGCCATAATGAATCAAGCCACGCTTAAAGTGATAGGCATTAAGGGTGGCGCAACGGCACTTGCCACTGATATAGTGCAACAAACCCACATGTCGACACTGCCATGGCAAAAGTGGGTAGTAGAACCGGTTCCAAACGACATTGTAGGCGACTTCAGCTACTACTTCATCACCTCAGCCCGCGACGGACTGTCGATGGACGTGCTCGACTGGTCGCTCGACCCGACCCGTATCATCACATATACCCATAACAAAGGGGCAAACCAGCAATGGTATCTCGAATATGACGGCGACGGATATTTCCACATACGCAGCCGCCACAGCACACTGTGTCTTGAAGTGACCGACGGCTCAACGGCAGAAAACGTACAGATATGTCAAGCAGAATATGCCGATGAGCCGCGACAGAAATGGAGACTCATACCGGTTGACGCGCCTTGCGAGACCGATGCCCCGTCGGCACCGACAGGACTCCGCGCTACCGCTGCCCCCGGAACAGTGAAATTGGAATGGACGGCATCGCCCGAATCCGACGTGGAGGGATACGTAATCCTGCGTTCTGAAGGAAATTCTGAGGAGTATAACACGATAGGTCGTGACATTATTGGCACAGAGTTTATCGACAACACAGCCCTCCCCGGAATAAGTTATCGATATAAAGTAGCCGCAACCGACCGTTCATTAAACCGTTCGGGCTGTTCGGGAACGGTAGAAGCAAGTCCGACCGGCTCACCCGCACTTTTAGCCCATTACACATTTGAGGATTCTACCGAGGACATGACCTCCAACGGATTCACTCCGCAGACTGCCGGCAACTGTCAGTATGACTCAGGGAAAATCGGGACAAAGTCATTGAAATTCAACGGCAGTGACAACTATCTTAAACTCCCCTACACTCTCGGACAGCAGGAAGAGTTGACCGTAACCGCGTGGGTGAAGTGGAACGGAGGATCGGCTTGGCAACGCATCTTTGACTTCGGAAACGGAGAGAATCAATATCTGTTTCTGACACCGAGCAACGGGTCAAGGATGCGCCTTGTGCAGAAAGATTTCGGCGAGGAGCAAGTCTTAGAGACCGACCGGCTGACTGCCGGCGAGTGTACGCATATAGCAGCCACAATAGGTAACGATGCCGTCAAGCTTTATGTCAACGGCGCAATTGTAGCCGAAGCACCGTCATCGCAGGTTAGCCTGCGCCCATCCGGCTATAAACCGGTGCTTAACTATATCGGCCGCAGCCAATTCATCGCCGACCCGCTATTCAACGGCTCTATTGACGACTTCCGAATATATAATTACCCACTTTCGTCGGAACAAGTGTCACAGGCAATGGCCGGTGGTACAGTCGGCATCGACACGGTAATCGACACCGCATCGCCACGAGAGATTAAATCGGTAGAATACTACAATCTGCAGGGACAACGTCTAAGCGAACCGTCGAATGTGGGAATGACCGTAATCCGCACCGTCTACACCGACGGCACCTCCACAGTCACCAAGCATATAAAATAAATCTTTCCACAAGCGACTGTGGCAAAATTCAAAAGCTTCTGAAAGAAGCCCAAAATTGGGAGCCGGGTAAATCGGCCTAACGGTCGCTTTACCCGGGAAGAGTTATGAAATGGATTTAAATCTAATGGTAAAGATTTGACAATTAGAATGTTGTAATATTAAATCTATCAGATTTAATTTCTTTATCAAACTTAAACCGGAGATAGGCGCGTTGCGCCAATCCCCGGCTATGCAATTTTTTGCATCTTTCAGATGCGATAATTCCATTTTGACTCACCGGCTATTTTTGGGCTTCTTTCAGAAGCTTTTGTATTTTTATATTTTCGATAGTCCGGCATTATTGTGGACGCATGAGCCATGCGTCCCTACAGTATGCTACGTGCCCGATTACATTCAGTAATGTTACGTGCCTAACTATTTTCAGCTGTTACATGTCCCAGATGACATAGAGAGCACCCCAGGTGAATCCGGCTCCGAATGCGGTCAGAATCATCTTATCGCCTTTCTTTAGACGATCTTTGTATTCGTCTATGCACAAAGGTATGGAGGCGGCTGAAGTGTTGCCGTAGTGTTCGATGTTGACGAGCACTTTTGCGGGGTCGACTTTAGCCCGGTCGGCTACAGCTTCAATGATACGCAGATTAGCCTGATGGGGAACGAACCAGTCGACATCGGACATTTCAAGGCCGTTGCGCTTAGCCACGCTCATTGAAGATGTGAGCATGTCGGTCACCGCATGTTTGTAAACCGCACGGCCTTCTTGATAAATGTAATGCTCGCAGGCATCGACTGTCTCATGTGTGGCCGGATGTACGGAACCGCCGGCCTTCATAAGCAAGTGAGGAAGACCTTCGCCATTGATGTGAAATTCGCCGTCGATGATACCCACTTTCTCCTCGGAAGGCTCAATCAACATGCAAGCGGCAGCATCGCCAAAAAGCGGGCAAGTGGTCCGGTCGGCATAATTGGTCATTGACGACATCTTTTCAGCAGCGACTACAACAATCTTCTTATACATACCAGAGCGTATGTATGCCGCGGCATCCTGAAGCGCAACCAGGAACCCTGCACAAGCGGCCTGAATGTCGTAAGCGTAAGCATTCGACAAATGGCATTTGTGGGCAATTATAGAACCGGTCGAAGGGAATCGGTAGTCAGGATTTGAAGTAGCACAAATCAACAAATCGACATCGGCAGCCAGAGTGCCCGTCGACTCGAGGAGCTTATTAACAGCCCTCTCACCGAGATAGGAGGAACCTTCGCCGTCGAGATGCAATATGCGACGCTGTTTGATTCCCACTCGGGTGGTAATCCACTCGTCGTTGGTGTCAACCATTTTCGAGAGCATCTCATTGTCAAGGATGTCATCCGGAACGTAAGAAGCTATGCCGGTAATTTTAGGATAAAGCATCACTTTAAAGTAAGATTAGTTCTTGTTAAGATAATACAAACTTTTCCCGGGCATACTTCTGCCCGGATGAAGCCTGTGTGATTACGACAGCCATGCCAAGATTGATCTCAACCAGGGCCATCACCTAAAAGCTAAAGTAGACACTTTACTCAGCGGCAACCTTTTCGATAGCGATTTTACCACGATAGTAGCCACATTCGGGGCAAACAGTGTGGTAAACATGCCAAGAGCCACAGTGAGGGCATATAGCCAAAGTAGGTTCTACAGCCTTATCGTGAGTTCTACGCTTAGCTGTACGAGTCTTTGATTGTTTTCGTTTAGGATGTGCCATTTTTGTACTATGTTTTTATTAATTGATATCGTTAAGTTTCTTCAATTCGTTCCATCGTGGATCAGCGGGAGCATCGTCATCGGCCGAACAGTCATCGTCAACATCATCGAGAATGTCATCCATCAGATCTTGCTCATCGGCATCGGCCGACATGCTACCCGGAGCGCGGTGCTTTTTAAGAAGCGCACTCATGGCGCGGTTGCACTTCCCTAATGGGTGAACGTGCTTGATGGGTATGGTCAACGCCACAGTGTCATGTATCATGTAGGCCACGTTAAGCGTCTGGTCGCTTTCAGGAATCTCTAAAAGCTCGTCAGAATCATCGTTATAATCGGCACCATACTTCACAAAGATATGATATGACGTGTCAACCGGCCAAGGCAGGTCGTCAAGACATCTGTCGCATATCAGAGTAATCTCACCGGTAATATTAAACGTCAGCTCATAAAGGTCGCTCTTGTGAACAACCTTAACGTGGACATCAAGGTCGGCATCGCGTACATCGGCATTCTCCATATCCTCGAAAAACTGCTTTCCGAGTTTATAGTCGAAGTCGTGCTCGCCTTCCGGCAATGACTTTAACGGGAGCTTGTATGCTGAAAACTTTCCCACAAATATTATTTATTGAAAAACCGTGCAAAGTTACTAAAAATTTCCATAAAACAAACCCGGCGTGCAGAAAATTCGCTCCGCAAACATTCCGGGACATGCTTAAAGCATCATATATGCATCAAATCCCGATAAATGTCGAGGGCATTTTTGATGGTTTCTTCCCCACAAACTGAGTTGATAACAACGTCGCCCGGGGCGCGGAGCAGGGTAAAATTGATGGCGGAAGAATCGTTCTTCTTGTCATGGTGCATGTACTCGAGCAACCGGGGATAGTCGTTGCAGTCAATAAAAAACGCGCCGTAGTTTTCAAGTACGTATGATGCAAACTGATGCAGATCGGATGAAGCGAATCCACACACTATGTGGCTGAGCACCAATTCGACGACACAACCCCAAGCCACAGCATATCCGTGGGGCACAGGCTTATGGCGTTTAAGTGCGAGGCTTTCAAATGCATGTCCGACGGTGTGACCGAGATTGAGCGCTTTGCGCAAACCTTTTTCATGGGGGTCTTCGGCCACTATACGACGCTTAACCTCGACAGACTCTTTCAGCATGGAGAGCAACTCTGCCGGGGGGCAATCAACCGGATTCACCGTCAGCAGACGGCGATAGTGATCGCGCCCGTCCAAAAGTCCGTGTTTCAACATTTCTGCATAGCCCGACCACACTTCAGACGGCGGGAGGGTATCGAAAAAGCATGTGGATATAACGACAGCCTGCGCCTCGCGAAATACTCCTACTTCATTTTTATATCCATTGAAATTTATTCCCGTCTTCCCGCCAACAGCCGCGTCAACAGCGGCCAAGAGCGTAGTCGGGACGTTGACAAAGCGGATGCCGCGTTTAAACGTCGCCGCGGCAAAACCGCCCATGTCAGTGACTACTCCGCCTCCAAGATTGATCATCATGGACTTTCGGGTGGCGCCTTCACGCTGTAGCTGTCCCCAAATCTCAACAAGAGAATTAAGGTCTTTATGGCTGTCGCCCGGCTTGACAACGATGAAGCGGACATCGACGGGGAGGCCACTGAGCCTGCCGGCCACACATTCACGGGTGTTCTCGTCGGTCAGAATCCACGTTTTAGGAAACGATGCGGCCTCCAAGACAGAATTAACAGCCGCCACAACATCATTTGTAAATATAATGTCTTGATGATTCATAAAGATGTCTTAAACATATCCAACAAAAGAGGAAGCCGCTCTGCCATTTCGGGCATTGAATCGTAGACGATGTCGGCACCTGCATCTAAAAGAGTCTGCTTCGGAATAGGGCCGGTGGTAACGCCTATCGTGAAAGCTCCTGAGGCGGCGGCGGCAACCACACCCATCGGGGCATTGTCTACGGCAATCGAATTTTCGGGAGACGCACCGGCAAGTCTCATTCCGCACAAGAATGGTTCGGGATGCGGCTTACCGTGAACGACATCGCGCGAAGTAACCCTCATTCCCTCCGGAAATGCCCCGGGGAAGTCGGTTTCAAGGCGGTCGATAAGCGAATGTTGTCCGGAACCAGTCACCAATACCGTACGGATGTTTCGGTCGATGAAGTCGGATACCATTTTTTGTGCGCCGGGCATTACTTCGGGGGCGGATAGCTCGCTAAAATACTCCGTCTTTTTGCGATACAGCTCCTTTGCTTCCTCGGGAGACGCATCGCGTCCAAATTCTCTTTGAAACAACAGGTTAATTGTCGAAGCTCCGGTGCGACCTTCATAAAGGTAAAATTCGTCAGGCGTACATTTGACTCCGAGTTCAGTCATAAGCCTATACCAAGCTTTTGCGTGCAAAGGCATGGAGTCATATAGGGTGCCATCCATGTCAATCAGAGCCACTGAGGGAGCAAAGCTGATTAAGCCGTGCCGATTGACGTAGTTCATTATAGCCTTCCCTTCGGTCATATCTCAAATGTTACTTATATATATTAATGTGTTAGAATCAGTCGCGCTTAACCGCTTCGGCCTGAGGCCGCGCTGTAATATGAAAGCAGCCCTGCTTGCGTTCATATTTGACATAGCATTTGCCTTCAGCTGACATCTCCTTTAAAATCTCGGCAAGAAGATTTTTAAGATCTTCCTGCGTACGGTTTACCGTCATAGAGTCACATATAAACTGGACGTAACTGATGTCGAATGTGGTACCGAACTGATGCGTTGAATTTTTAACAGCATTTACGTTGCCCCGGCGCAAGCTGTTAACTCCGGTGGCAGTGCGTAATATGCTTGTCACCTTAATTCGGTAGCTTCCTCCACCCCGCGCCTGCAACGTATCGTTGAATCTCGAGCCGATTTCCTTCAGCACGTCGAATGCTTCCGGGACAAGGTAAGGCAGCGAGTGAGTCAGATTATCGACAAAAAATTCGCGACAAGAGGCTACCTTTTTAATAGGACGGGTAACATTCCATGCGTCAGAAAGACTTTCTATAGGCCTGATGCCAAGCATCTCCGCCGCCGCGAGCTGGACATGATTGCTGTCGTTAAACACCCTGGCAAGCGAACCTCCAAGTGGGTTAACGTGAAGCTTCACACAGTTGATGTCGGGCATCGAATCGAGATGGCGCATAAAGGTACTGTCGGACAAATCACCCTTGTCGGCGACTGAAGCCACCATTGACTGCAACAACGACGTATCTGCATCGGCTGAGAGCGCGGGAGGCATAACAGGCTCATTGAGCTCAACAGTATCATTCTCAAAGTCAATCACGTAGCTATCTTTATTACCCGAGCTTCCTCCATCATTACAGCTCATCGCCATAGCCGTCAGAATAACGCCAATCGGCAATATATAACGAAACGTATGCATATAGTCCATAAAAAATATCGCGTAAAATTACGTAATTCAAACAACAAATACAAAAAAACGGACGGTAATACTTTCACAAGCATCACCGCCCTTCCATTCATGAGAAATCTATCTACTATTATTAGATTCTTAGAATGTTTTCTCTTTTGTTGTCTGGTAGTATTTACATTTAAAAATAAGGCTTCAAATCTATCACAGGTACGACAAGCGACCATACAAATGAAATAAGTCGGAAAAGCAACCAAAGGAGCTACAAACAAGCGTTATAATAGCACTTTGCTGTTTTCCGGTGCAATATTAATACTTTTTTGATAACATTGCAATAGCCGGAGAGTGTTTTTTTTGATTTCATGTTTAAAAACATATTTTGAAAGCGCGCAAAGGCTGAAAATAAGGATAACGCGCAGCTAAAATCTATATTTCACCGATGCATCAGAAGCGGCGGGGACGAGTCCGCCCTACCCTGCGGATGAGCGCAAATAAATTAGCGATTTTGCATTTTGTGTAGAAAATGGGGAAACTTAGTTCAGCTTTTTTTCGCTTAATATTTGTAACGGAGCGTAAATTGTCTTAAATTTGCATAACAAACTGTATTGATAAGAAATTTTTAAATCAATCATTTATAAATCTAATTTTTAATTATTACACTACTATGTGGTTAACAAGCTCATCTATAGGGCGTAAGTTGGTGATGGCCATAACAGGTCTGTGCCTCGTCCTATTTGTAACTTTTCACTGCTTGATGAACGCGGTAGCAATAGTCTATCCCGCGGCCTACAATGTAATCTGTGAGTTCCTCGGAGCAAACTGGTATGCATTGGTAGCTTCGGTAGGTCTTGCCGTGTTATTCATCCTCCACATCTGCTATGCAGTGTGGCTGACACTTCAGAACCGCAAAGCCCGCGGCACTGACCGTTATGCCATCAACAGCCGTCCGGCAACAGTTGAATGGTCGTCACAGAACATGCTCGTTCTCGGCATCGTGATTTTGGCCTTCTTGGCAGTTCACATGATTCAGTTCTGGGCAAAGATGCAGCTGCAGGAAATCCGCGGATGCGAAGGCGTTATTCCCCCGTCAATGGGAACGCTGTTCATCCAGGCGGCCTTCTCGTGCGTGGCTACACCTATAATATATATAATCGGCTTTATCGCATTATGGTTCCATCTGAACCATGGTGTATGGTCAATGTTCCAGTCGATCGGTTGGGACAACAACAATTGGCTTCCGCGCTTGAAGACCATCGCCAAGTGGTGGACATCGATCGTAGTAGTTCTTTTCGTGGCCCAGGCAGTAGTTTTCACATGCCTTGCATCGACTGATTTTTACAAGAAAGACCCGACACTCCGCGCACAGTATAAGGAAGTGTTAGGCGAGAAGGTAGGCATCCCGGCTGACCGTTTCAGCTTTGACAATCTTCCTTCGGAATCGGATCTCCAGAATGCCGAGCAGCAGATTTCGGCACTCGAAAACAATCCGAGTATGCAGGCACAATATGGCGCTACCAGCGACATGCTCCAGCAGCAGCGCAAGATGATCAATGGCTATCGCCAGGCAATCAAGTTTGTAGACTACTTAAACGGAACAGAAGAACCGGCAGCTGCACCCGTATTGGAAGAAGAGGCCATAGAAATTCAGTCTGAAATTCAACCCGAAAATTAATTAGCGATATGGAAAATACTAAAGACAACGTAAAAGTGATGAATCCGGCAGATTCAAAAATACCGGAAGGTCCTATCGCTGAGAAATGGACCAATTATAAGGCTCATCAGAAACTCGTTAACCCCGCCAACAAGCGCCGACTGAGCGTAATCGTTGTAGGAACCGGCTTGGCAGGCGCATCGGCCGCCTCTACCCTTGCCGAAATGGGATTTAACGTGCTTAACTTCTGCATACAAGATTCACCTCGCCGCGCCCACTCAATCGCAGCCCAGGGAGGTATCAACGCGGCCAAGAACTATCAGAACGACGGCGACTCAGTATATCGACTGTTCTACGACACCGTCAAAGGAGGCGACTACCGCGCACGCGAAGCCAATGTGTATCGTCTGGCCGAAGTGTCGAACAACATTATCGACCAATGCGTTGCGCAGGGAGTTCCTTTTGCACGCGAATATGGAGGTCTTCTTGCCAACCGTTCGTTCGGCGGCGCACAGGTGTCACGTACATTCTATGCAAAAGGCCAGACCGGCCAACAGCTGCTTTTAGGCGCATATTCTTCGCTTAACCGCCAGATTGAGCTTGGCAAGGTGAAGAGCTTTAACCGCTACGAAATGCATGACGTGGTTATGATCGACGGACGTGCACGCGGTATCATCGCCAAGAATCTGGTGACCGGCAAGTTTGAACGCTTCTCGGCACATGCGGTAGTAATCGCTACAGGCGGCTACGGCAATGCATATTTCCTATCTACCAACGCTATGGGCTGTAACTGCTCAGCCGCAATGGCATGTTACCGCAAAGGAGCATACTTTGCAAACCCCGCCTACGTACAGATTCACCCGACCTGCATCCCCGTTCACGGCGACCAGCAGTCGAAGCTGACCCTTATGTCAGAATCTTTGCGTAACGACGGACGTATTTGGGTGCCCAAGAAGATTGAAGATGCACAGAAACTCCAATCGGGAGAGATTCAGGGATGGCAAATTCCTGAAGAGGATCGTGACTACTATCTCGAACGCCGTTATCCGGCATTCGGTAATCTCGTTCCCCGTGACGTTGCATCACGCGCCGCAAAAGAACGCTGTGACGCAGGCTTCGGCGTAAACAACACCGGCCTTGCGGTATTCCTCGACTTCTCAGACGCCATCAACCGTCTGGGCATCGACGTAGTTCGCCAACGTTATGGCAACCTCTTCGACATGTATGAGGAGATTACCGACGTCAACCCCGGCGAACTCGGCTCGGAAATCGACGGCTACAAATATTACAACCCGATGATGATCTTCCCGGCCATCCACTATACCATGGGCGGCATTTGGGTAGACTATGAACTTCAAACATCACTGAAGGGTCTGTTCGCCATCGGAGAATGTAACTTCTCAGACCACGGTGCAAACCGTCTGGGAGCATCAGCCCTCATGCAGGGTCTTGCCGACGGTTACTTCGTGCTCCCCTACACTATCCAGAACTATCTTTCAGACCAAATTTCCGTACCATGCCCCGGCACAGACGGCAAAGAGTTTGACGAGGCAGAGGCTAAGTGTATAGCTGCGCAGGAAGGCTTCTTAAAGATTCAGGGCAAGCGTTCGGTAGACTCAATCCACAAGGAACTCGGCCACATCATGTGGGAGTATGTAGGCATGGCCCGCACCAAAGAGAGCCTTACCACCGCGCTTGAGAAGCTGAAAGCTCTGCGTAAGGAATTTGAGACCAACCTTTATGTGCCCGGCACTTCAGAAGGCATGAACGTGGAACTCGACAAGGCATTCCGTCTGAACGACTTTATCACCATGGGCGAGCTCGTTGCATACGATGCTCTTAACCGCAACGAAAGCTGCGGAGGCCATTTCCGCGAAGAGTACCAGACAGAAGAGGGCGAGGCAAAGCGCGACGATGCCAACTACTTCTACGTAGCCTGCTGGGATTACCAAGGATCAGACGAAAAAGCACCCGAGCTTATCAAGGAACCGCTCCACTACGAAGCTATCAAGGTACAGACTCGTAACTATAAGTCATAATTCTTTCACATCACAAGTAAAGTAAACTCAAATGTCAAAAATAACAGTAAATCTTAAAGTTTGGCGTCAAGCCGGACCAAAGGAAAAAGGCGAGTTCAAGACTTATACCGTCGACACTGATACCGATACCTCTTTCCTTGAAACACTCGACATACTTAACGAACAGCTCGTCAGCAACCGCGAAGAGCCGATAGTGTTTGACCACGACTGCCGCGAGGGTATCTGCGGTATGTGTTCACTCTATATCAACGGACATCCCCATGGTCCCGCTACGGGAGCCACTACCTGCCAGCTCTATATGCGCCGCTTTAAAGACGGCGAGACAATCACCGTAGAGCCTTGGCGCTCGGCTGCGTTCCCCGTAATCAAGGACCTTATGGTTGACCGCAACGCATTCGATAAAATCCAGCAGGCTGGCGGCTACGTGTCGTTCAACTGCGGAGGCGCTCAGGATGCCAACAACCTGCCCATCTCGAAGGTGAATGCCGACCTGGCCATGGATGCTGCAACATGTATCGGATGTGGAGCCTGCGTTGCAGCCTGCAAGAATGGTTCAGCCATGTTGTTCGTATCGGCTAAAGTAAGCCAGTTCGCCCTTCTTCCCCAGGGCCAGGTAGAACGTGCACGCCGCGCACGCGCCATGGTAAAGAAGATGGACGAACTCGGATTCGGTAACTGCACCAACACGGGTGCCTGCGCCGCAGAATGCCCCAAGTGCATATCAATCACCAACATCGCCCGCCTGAACAGAGAGTTCATCAAGGCTAAGCTTAAAGACTAAGCGACGACAGTCCTGATAAAGGACTTCTGACAGCGATAAGAATGTGACGGATCTCATCTTGAAATCCGTCACATTTTATATATGCACCTATCTTCGTCTTAACATTTTTTTGTAGGCAAGTGAATAAACGTTCATTTAAAATTTAGACGCGGTATAAATATTTTCGTAACTTTGTATGAAGTATTCAGGCTTGGCTGTCGCCAATACGGCCGGAATGCTTTCGATTAAATCGAAAATCTTTAATTAACAATACATTACACAACATTATGAGCAATTGGTTTGAATGCAAAGTACGCTATGATAAATTGATGGAAGACGGCAAGATGAAGAAGGTTAACGAGCCGTATCTGGTCGATGCCTTAAGCTTTACCGAGGCCGAAGCACGCATAATTGAGGAGATAACTCCGTTTATTTCCGGCGACTTTTCAATATCATCAGTGAAACGCACAAACTTTACAGAAATCTTTTGGGACGACGCGGCCGACAAATGGTATCATGTGAAAGTAAACTTCATCACTTTAGACGAGAAAACAGCCGTTGAGAAGAAGACTACTTCGCATATCCTGGTTGCAGCAAACAACTTCCGCGAAGCATTCGACAACTTTATGGAAGGGATGAAGGGCACGATGGCCGACTTTGAGGTCAACACCATCGCCGAGACTCAGCTGATGGATGTATTCAAAGCCAAACTCGAATCCACAACCCCCGCGCCTGAAAATTGATGGAAGACATAGCCGGAAATATCAATACCATACTTGACTCCCTTCCCGAAGGGGTAAAATTGGTGGCTGTAAGCAAATTCCATCCGGTCGACGTGGTGATGGACGCATATCGCGCCGGCCAACGCATCTTCGGGGAGAGCAGGGCCGCAGAACTCGTTGAGAAGGCCCAGACAATGCCTTACGATGTGGATTGGCACTTCATAGGCCACCTTCAGACCAACAAGGTACGTCAAATCATCCCATACGTCAACATGATACACAGTATCGACTCCGGCCGACTCTTGAAGACAGTAAACGACGAGGCTCTGCGCTACGGACGCCGAGTAGACGTATTGCTCCAAATCCACGTTGCCAAAGAAGAAACGAAATTCGGATTCACTCCGGAAGAACTCATCGAATTTGCTTCAGAGCTGGACACCGACAACATGTGCGGAGTCAGAATACGCGGTGTCATGGGGATGGCTTCGAATGTCGACGACGAAGAGCGTATCCGAAGCGATTTCAGGGCAATAGCGACGACGTTCGACACCTTGGCAAGTGGCCCTATGGCAGATGAGGAGCAGTTTGACACCATAAGCATGGGTATGAGCCATGACTATAAATTGGCCTTAGAATGCGGAAGCAATATGGTCAGGATAGGAACTACAATTTTTGGAGACAGAGAATACTGACTTACCGCCAAGGCATGGACGCGACAGGAATCATCACCACCGGCAAACTTAAAAAGCGCGACAAAACGGTAAGCGGCCAAGCCATTTTACGCCGAATAGTATGTTTTAGAGCATATTTGCGCTGTCGGATGGAAATATTTTCCTAATTTTACGTAATTAACCAAATATCATTAAAATCACAACAACTAAATAATTTAACTCAACACAATGGAAACAAAAAAAAGTAATTCTAATGGTCGGTTGATAGCAATCATAGCGATGTTCTTTCTGTTCGCGATGATTTCTTTCGTCACTAACCTTGCGGCTCCGATCGGAACAATTTGGGGCTACAAATTCGCCGGAAACAGCGTATTGGGCATGATGGGTAACATGATGAACTTTCTTGCCTATCTGTTTATGGGTATTCCTGCCGGTAATCTTTTGGTAAAAATCGGTTACAAGAAGACCGCACTTTGGGCCATGGGCGTTGGAGTAGTCGGACTTTTCGTCCAGTATCTCTCAAGCGTTGTAGGTGCCGACACAGTGGTATGCAATATCGCAGGCAGTGCAGTCTCCCTTAATTTCTTCGTATATTTGCTCGGAGCATTCATCTGCGGTTTCTGCGTATGTATGCTCAACACCGTAGTTAACCCGATGCTGAACCTCCTCGGCGGCGGCGGTAACAAGGGTAACCAGCTTATTCAGTCAGGAGGTGCACTTAACTCACTTTCTGGCACATTGACTCCGTTCTTCGTAGGTGCATTGATTGGAACACTGACTCCCAGCACAGCCATGGGCGACGTTGCTCCCCTGCTGTTCATCGCCATGGGCGTATTCGTAGCCGCATTCTTCATCATCTCATTTGTAAGCATTCCCGAGCCCAATAAATCGGCCATCGGCAAGAAGGTGAAATACAGCCACTCACCTTGGAACTTCCGTCACACGGTGCTTGGCGTAGTCGGCATCTTCTTCTATGTAGGTATCGAAATAGGCATCCCCGGAACTCTTAACTTCTACCTTGCCGACCAGGGAGCTAACGGCGCAGGTGTGGTAGGCGAAGCTTCAACTATCGCCGGAGCCATCGTTGCCATCTATTGGTTGTTCATGCTCGTAGGCCGTACATTGTCAGGCTTTATCAGCGGAGCAGTATCAACCCGCGCACAGATGATAACCGTTTCTGCCGTAGCCATACTTCTTGTGGTTTGCGCCATACTTATTCCAAAGACATCGACTTTGCCCGTTCCGGAATTTATCTACTCAGGTGGCGCCAGCGTACCTGTCAGCGCATTCCTGCTGATACTCTGCGGTCTTTGCACCTCAGTAATGTGGGGAGGTATCTTTAATCTCGCAGTAGAAGGACTTGGCAAGTACACTGCACAGGCATCAGGCATCTTTATGATGATGGTTGTGGGCGGCGGTATCATGCCCCTTATCCAAAATGCCATCGCAGGAGCAGCCGGATATATGCCGAGCTATTGGTTGATAGTTGCAATGCTTGCTTACCTGCTCTTCTACGGCTTTGCAGGATGCAAGAACGTCAACACCGACATTCCGGTTAACGATGAGGTTGAAAACGCATTATAATCACCTAATATTAACCAAAATCAAACAACTTACTTTATGGACAAGAACCTTTTAACCAGAGCAGCCGACAACATCCGCGTTCTCGCTGCGTCAATGGTTGAAAAAGCAAAATCGGGACACCCCGGCGGCGCAATGGGAGGCGCTGACTTTGTCAATGTTCTGTATTCATCATTTTTAGTTACCGATCCCGACAATCCCACATGGATAGCACGTGACCGTTTCTTCCTTGATCCGGGCCACATGTCGTCGATGTTATACGCAGTGCTCGCTCTAACCGGCAAGTATACGATGGAGGAGTTGAAGGAATTCCGCCAGTGGGGCAGCGTGACTCCCGGCCACCCCGAAGTTCATCCCGAGCGTGGCGTAGAAAACACCTCAGGACCTCTGGGACAAGGCCATGTCATGGCCGTCGGTTGTGCCATCGCAGAACGATTCCTCCAGGCTCGTTTCGGCGATTGGATTGCCCACAAGACATACGCTTTCATCTCTGACGGAGGCATACAGGAAGAGATTTCACAAGGTGCAGGCCGTCTGGCAGGCTATCTTGGTCTGAATAATCTGATTATGTTCTACGACAGCAATGACATCCAGCTATCGACAGAAGTTAAAGCCGTCACTGCTGAAGATACAGCCGCCAAGTATCGCGCATGGCATTGGAACGTAATCGAGGTTGACGGAACCGACCCTATAGCAATGGCCGGCGCGCTTGAAACCGCCATTGAGGAGAAGAATCGTCCGACACTCATCATTGGCAAGACCGTTATGGGTCGCGGAGCCGTGACTGCAGATGGAGCCAACTTTGAAGGCAAATGCTCGACCCATGGAAATCCGCTCAGCAAATCGGGTGCCTCATACGACAAGACTATAGAAAATCTTGGTGCCGATCCGAAGGATCCGTTCCACATTTGGGATGATGTCAAGAAGCTGTATGCTGAGCGCGCAGAAGCTCTCCGCAAGGAGGTGGCAGAACGTCATGCCGCAGAAAAGGCTTGGCGTGAAGCTAATCCTGACCAAGCGGCAATACTCGACGGTTATTTGGCAGGCAAACTCCCCGACATAGACTGGAAGAATATCGCGCACAAGCCGAATATTGCCACCCGTCAGGCTTCAGCCGACGTTTTGGCAGAATTGGCAAAGAAAGTTGGCAACATGATCGTATCGTCAGCCGACTTGGCCAACTCTGACAAGACTGACGCTTTCTTGAAAAATACCACTCCCCTCACCCACGGTGACTTCAGCGGAGCCTTCCTCCATGCCGGCGTAGCTGAGCTCACAATGGCCTCCCTTATGAACGGAATCGCTCTCCATGGCGGTCTCATTGCGGCTTGTGGAACATTCTTCGTGTTCTCTGACTATATGAAACCGGCCGTACGTATGGCAGCACTTATGGAACTTCCGGTAAAATACATTTGGACTCACGACGCATTCCGTGTCGGCGAAGACGGTCCTACCCATGAACCGGTTGAGCAAGAAGCTCAAATACGCCTGATGGAAGAGCTGCGCAACTTTAAGGGAGAACCTTCGATGCTCGTGCTTCGTCCCGGCGATGCCGCAGAGACTTCTGTATGCTGGAAGATGGCAATGGAGAACACTAAGACTCCTACTGCCTTAATTCTCAGCCGTCAGGACATTCCGGATCTTCCCGCATCGTCAGGAGATCGCTACGAAGAAGCTCTTGGTGCTGAAAAGGGTGGCTATATCGTTAAAAATGTGGCCAATCCGGCAGTAACTCTTGTAGCCAATGGTTCTGAAGTTTCATTGCTCGTAGAAGTAGCCGACATACTCGCCAACGAAGGCATCGAAGCCCGCGTGGTTTCTGTTCCGTCAATAGGATTGTTTGAATGGCAACCGAAAGAATATCGCGACAGCATTATTCCTGCCGACGGTAAGGTATTCGGACTGACCGCCGGACTTCCGTCGACTCTTCGCGGAGTAGTCGGACCTAAGGGCGAAGTATTCGGTCTGGATCATTTCGGAGCATCTGCGCCTTATAAAGTGCTTGATGAGAAGTTTGGCTTTACTGCACCTGCAGTGTTGGCTCTCGTTAAGGCTTATCTTAAGAAATAAATCACTTAAGACAGACTAAAGACAGCAAGGCTGTGCAGAACGATAGATCCGTTAAGGATTTCGGTTCTGCGCAGCCTCAATTATTTTAAAGGGGCACCCACCCTCTAAAACCTACGCATCCAACGACCACCGCACAAACAAAATTGTGGCGCGAAAGTTACCCTAAAGATTTTTTGAATTTTTATTCGCAAAAAACATCAATAGAGTTTGCACATCTGAAAAACAAATACTACCTTTGCACTCGTAAACGACAACTGCTCGTTGGAGAGATGGCAGAGTGGTCGATTGCGGCGGTCTTGAAAACCGTTGAGGGTAAC
>CAZIXM010000045.1:0-20842 GCA_964543345.1 uncultured Muribaculum sp.
ACGCATCTTTCAGATGCGATCTTGCATCCTCTCCATGGCCACTCGCTACACAATTCTTTTTACTCCATTAGTTTGCGGTAGCGTCGGCGCGGGAGTTCCTTGCCTCCGTTGTGCGCTTTCTTGTATTCCTCGTAGTCGGAGTACGAGCCTTCGTAGAACACGACTTTGCCGTCGCCTTCAAACGAAAGTATGTGGGTACAGATGCGGTCAAGGAACCAGCGGTCGTGGCTTACCACTACGGCACATCCGGCAAAATCGTCCAAACCTTCTTCCAATGCGCGAAGAGTGTTGACATCAATGTCGTTGGTAGGTTCGTCGAGAAGAAGCACGTTGCCTTCCTCCTTTAGCGCCATGGCCAAGTGCAGGCGGTTGCGCTCGCCTCCGGAAAGCACCCCGATCTTTTTCTCTTGGTCAGCTCCGGTAAAATTGAATTTCGACAGATAAGCCCGCGCATTAATGTCGCGTCCGCCCATGCGGAATGTTTCTGTGCCCTGTGAAATGACTTCGTAGACGGTCTTTTCCGGAAGAAGGTCGTGGTGTGTTTGATCGACGTAAGCTATCTTGACAGTCTCGCCCACGTCGAAAGTTCCGCTGTCGGGAGTCTCTTGCCCCATGATTAGACGGAATAATGTGGTCTTTCCGGCACCGTTAGGGCCGATTACGCCTACAATGCCATTAGGCGGCAAGGTAAAGTTGAGGTCTTTAAACAGTTGCTTTTTGCCGAATGACTTGGCAAGACCGGTGGCTTCAATGACTTTGTTTCCGAGGCGTGGCCCGTTGGGGATGAATATCTCGAGCTTTTCTTCGCGGGCCTTCTGGTCTTCGTTCAGCAATCTGTCGTATGAATTAAGTCGAGCTTTACCTTTAGCTTGTCTGGCTTTAGGGGCCATGCGCACCCATTCGAGTTCGCGTTCGAGAGTTTTGCGTCGTTTGCTTGCCTGTTTTTCTTCCTGGGCCATGCGTTTTGTCTTCTGCTCGAGCCATGACGAGTAGTTGCCTTTCCAGGGGATACCTTCTCCACGGTCAAGTTCCAGAATCCATCCGGCCACGTGGTCAAGGAAGTAGCGGTCGTGGGTGATGGCAATCACCGTTCCCGGGTATTGCTGCAGGTGCTGTTCGAGCCAGTCGATCGACTCAGCGTCGAGGTGGTTGGTTGGCTCGTCGAGGAGCAGCACGTCCGGTTGCTGGAGAAGTAGGCGGCACAACGCCACGCGACGCCGTTCGCCTCCGGATAAAGTCGATACCTTTTGGTCGTCGGGAGGACACTGAAGCGCGTCCATGGCTCGCTCGAGCTTGCTGTCGATGTTCCATGCATCGGCCGCGTCGAGTTTGTCCTGTAGCTCAGCTTGGCGCGAGATGAGAGCGTCCATTTTATCGGGGTCTTCGAGCACGTCAGGATCGCCAAAGGCTTCATTTACTTTGTCGAATTCAGCCAATAAGTCCATTATAGGCTGAACGCCTTCACGTACTACTTCTATCACAGTCTTGTCCGGGTCGAGTTTCGGATCCTGTTCGAGGTAGCCTACCGAATATCCGGATGAGAACACAACCTCTCCTTGATATTGCTTGTCGATGCCGGCTATGATTTTCAGCAAGGATGACTTACCGGAACCGTTCAGACCAATGATGCCTATTTTGGCACCGTAAAAGAATGAAAGGTAGATGTTTTTTAGCACTTGTTTCTGCGGAGGGTAGATTTTACTTACACCCACCATTGAGAATATTACTTTCTTGTCGTCGGCCATTATATATAATATATGAGTGGTTATGTTCGTGTATTATTTTCGTTTAGGGGCGTAGCGCACGGGATAGTCTACGCGCTTTTTCCCGGTCAGTATGTTGTTGAGCTTGCCTTTGATTAGCTGCTTGCGTATGGGTGAGATGTGGTCGATATACAGCTTCCCTTCCAAGTGGTCGCATTCATGTTGCACTATTCTTGACAGGAATCCGGTCAGCTCCTCTTCGTGCTCATTAAAGTCTTCATCGACCCATTTAAGCTTTATGTGCTCTACTCTTGGCACTGATTCGCTCATATCCGGCAGGCTCAGGCACCCTTCATCACGACTGACCTTTTCGTCGCCGAGAATCTCAATCACCGGGTTTATGAGAGTAAACTTACGACCTTTGCATTCCGGATGAATGTCGCCCACGGGGTCAGCGTCAATGACAACTATGCGGTCGCTTTTTCCAATCTGCGGAGCGGCAAGTCCAACCCCGTCGGAGTGATACATAGTCTCCCACATGTCGGCTACAAGAGTCTTGAGGTCGGGATAATCGGGCGTAACCTCATTAGCTATTTTACGGAGCACCGGATGCCCGTACAGATATATAGGTAATTTCATTGTTTGTATGATTTGCTTTGTAGATAATCGTTAAGTATGATTGTGGCGGCCATCTCGTCGACTATGGCTTTGTCCTGACGTTTTGACTTTTTCATTCCGCTGTCGAGCATCGACCTGTGGGCGATGGCAGATGTGAACCGCTCGTCCCACATTTTAATCTCCATCTCCTGTGGAATCGCTTTGCGGAGCGATTTGATGCCCGGCTCGATATAGCGCATTGATTCTGACGGCTCGCCTCTCATTGTGGTGGGCTTGCCGACTATTATGGCATCGACTTTTTCTTTGGCGATATATTCTTTGACGAAATTTGTCAGGTCGCATGTGCGCACTGTAGTAAGTCCGGTTGCTACGAGGCGTAAGGTGTCGGTCACGGCTAAGCCGCAACGTTTTTTCCCGTAATCGATTGCCAAAAGTCGTCCCATATCGATGCAAAGTTACTCATAATCCGTCGCTATCGCAAATTTTCCGTGCTTAACATCCCTTATCGAATGGGCTCTAAGTGGTCGATTAAGAGACGTTGATTAAAAGCCTGTATGGCACTTGAATAATTGCGAAGCTTGCCCACTTCGTGTATTTTGGCTAATTTTGCGGATATGGAACCCAATGATATGACAACAGATAAGGATGCCTGCCGGATTTTGGTGAGCATACTGAGTAACCACGGTGTTCGTGAGGCTGTTTTGTCGCCCGGCTCGCGTAATGCCCCTATTGTTGTGGCGGTGTCGGCCTGCGTGGAGATAAAGACCACCGTGGTAATTGATGAGCGCAGCGCGGCGTTTGTGGCATTGGGAAAGGCTTCCGCATCCGGACAGCCGGTCATGCTCGTGTGTACCTCCGGCACAGCGTTGCTTAATTATGCTCCTGCTGTTGCTGAGGCGTATTATCGTAATATCCCATTGGTGGTGGTGTCGGCCGATCGTCCTATGGAGTGGATTGACCAGGACGACAGTCAGACTCTCCGTCAGTTTGAAGCTCTGTCGCATTATGTGAAGCGGAGCTATAATATACCCTCGCCGTGCGAAAGCGATACGCTTCGATGGTATGCGAATCGCGTGGCCAACGATGCCATGATCAACTGCATGTCAGGCCGTCGCGCTCCGGTGCATATCAACGTCCAGCTTGATGTCCCATTGGGAAAACTTGTTCCTAAACAGGAAGGATACTGGGAGCATAGGATTATAAGCATGGCCGAGCCGGAGTCAGTGCTTACAAATGAGCAGAAATGCATGTTCGCGCGTATGTTTGCCCCGTCGCGTAAGGTGCTTATAATTGCCGGATTTCTCGATCCGATGCCTGAACTTTCGGCGGTTTTAGAAAAATTGACAGAGCATGGAAATGTTGCAGTGATGTGCGAGACAGTCTCTAATCTGCGCGGAGAAAATTTTATTTGCGATATAGATGCCACATTAAGCTCGTTGAAACAGAACGAACTTGACCGGATGAGGCCGGATACGGTAGTTACTATCGGTGGAGCAATAGTCTCGCGGTTCATCAAGTCGTATCTGCGAAAAGGAACCGTGACCGATCACATTCACGTAGGCTTTACGGACAACACTATAGACTGCTTCCAACATCTCACTGTGAGAGTGCCGATGCGTCCTGTCGATTTTTTCAAGTCCATTTTACCGGATATTGGCCGGAATGAAAAAAACGTCAATAATGACTATGGAGCACAATGGAATTTATATTCGCGGTTGGCAAATGCCCGTCATTCGCAGTACGTTAAAAGAGTGCCTTGGTCCGATCTAAAGGCTATGGAATATGTGATGTCGCATTTACCGGCCGCATGTTCACTGCATTTGTCTAATGGCACCTCGGTGCGTTATGCCCAGCTGTTTCCGCCAAACCAGGTCAACAGATGCGACTGTAACCGTGGCGTGAGCGGAATCGATGGATGCACATCGACAGCCATAGGTGCTTCGACGATGTTCTCAGGCATGACCATGCTGATTACCGGAGATATGAGCGCACAATACGACATTGGTGCGTTTGCCCTTCCGTGCGTGACTCCTTCGTTTAAGATGATAGTTCTTTGTAATGGAGGAGGAGGTATATTTCGCTTTGTCAATTCCACTTCGTCGCTACCGCAGCTTGAGGACTACTTTGTCGTTCCGAGGCCTTTCCCTTTGGAGAAAATTGCCGAAGCATACGGATTTGCATGTTTCAACGCCACGTCTATGGAAGGCCTTGCCGAGCAGTTCCCTCGGTTCATAGCCGAATCGTCGCGCCCGGCAGTGCTCGCTCTGTACACTCCTTCGGAGGTAAGTGCGGAAGTGCTTGGCGGATTTTTTTGACGTTTAACTGAGAAAACTCCCGTTAGAGTAAAAATGGCGCATTTTGCAGAAAGAACGAGAAAATGCAGGAAAAAGGCGGAAGAAAAGTTGTGTAAGTGCAAAAAAAATCGTTACTTTGCAAACTGTTTTTAGGCTCATCCTGTAAAGCTGTTGAGAATGATGCACTTAACGGTGATATGAGACTGAGATGGGAGCCTAAATCGATATGTTAACTAAATAACAAATTAAAAAGATAATAAACAGCCATGTCAAAGATTTGTCAGATTACAGGCAAGAAAGCAATGGTGGGCAACAATGTGTCGCACTCAAAGCGTCGCACCAAGCGCAAATTCAACGTGAACCTGTTTGAGAAGAAGTTCTATTGGGTAGAACAGGATGCGTGGATTCGTCTTACCATCTCCGCCGCAGGTCTACGCACCATTAACAAGCTCGGCCTCAACGCCGCCATGATTCAAGCGGTCGATAAGGGTTATTTAAACGGAAAAGATATTAAATTTATAGACTAAAAAGTACTATGGCAAAGAAAGCTAAGGGTAACAGAGTGCAAGTCATTCTCGAATGCACCGAGCACAAGGCCAGCGGAATGCCTGGCACTTCCCGTTATATCACCACTAAAAATAGAAAGAACACTACCGAGCGTCTGGAGTTGAAGAAATATAACCCCATCCTCAAGCGTGTCACTGTTCACAAAGAAATTAAATAATATAAGATATGGCAAAGAAAACCGTAGCATCACTTCAGAAAGGTGAAGGACGTACCTACAGCAAGGTCATCAAAATGGAAAAATCGCCCAAGACCGGTGCTTACGTCTTTAAGGAAGAGATGGTTCCTAACGAGCAGGTTAAGAACGCTCTTAAATAAACCGGATGCCTGTTAACAGATAGGTGTAAAGATAATAAAACAATACCCCATATAGTAATCAGGACTGACCTTATAGGCCGGTTCTGATTTTTTTATTCATATATATGCAGAGATGCCCTGACAAGATGCGCCTTGAAAAGTCGCGTTTTTTTGTTACCTTTGTGGATAAAATTGAAAATCAATCATATTTACAATGAAAAAGGGATTTGTTGCTCTGACAATGCTTGCCGCATCCGTCTCAGGACTGTCGGCCGGTCCGCTTTGGCTACGTAACGTAGCCATTTCGCCGGATGGAAACACGATAGCCTTCACTTATAAAGGAAATATATTCACTGTGAAATCTACCGGAGGGGATGCTCGGCAACTGACTTCCGGAGGTAGTTACAATACTTCGCCCGTGTGGAGCCCTGACGGCTCGGCCATTGCGTTTTCAAGCGACCGCGAAGGATCATTGGATCTGTTTATCGTTGACAGCAAGGGCGGGTTGCCTAAGCGTCTGACCACATATTCCGGCAAGGAGACCCCGCTTGCATTTAAGGACGACAAGCATATATTGTTTTCTGCATCGGTACAGCCCGACCGCGTCGCCGCGCAAAGCGACTTCGGCACGCAGGTCTATGTAGTTGACACAGACGGTCATCGGCCCGAAATGCTCGTATCATATTCTATGCCTGCCCTAAGTGTTGGTAAAGACGGGAAAGTGCTATATCAGGATAAGAAAGGCTTTGAAAATGAGTGGCGCAAGCATGAGCGTTCGTCCGGAACGAGCGACATCTGGCTTATGGACGGCTCTCGGCACACTAAACTCACCGCTTTTAACGGACATGATTTAAATCCGGTCTGGGCTCCTGACGGTAACTTCTATTTTATAAGCGAGGAGGACGGCACACTTAACGTCTACAAGCGTTCTATTGACGGAAAGCTCAAGACACAGCTCACCAAGTTCACCACCCATCCGGTGCGTTCGCTGTCGGCATCCGATGGCGGTAAGCTCGCCTTCAGTTGGGACGGTGAGATTTATACATTGGACGAAGGCGGTCAGCCGAAAAAAGTTGAGGTCAATATTGTGACTGACGATTATGTTTCGGATGTCACGAAGTCGGTGATGCGCTCCGGCGCTACTTCAATGGCTGTTTCGCCCGACGGTGAAATGGTGGCTTTCGTGCTTCGCGGCGATGTATATGTGACATCTACTGAATATAACACCACCAGTAGGATTACGGATACTCCTGCGCAAGAGCGTACGGTAGATTTTGCTCCGGACGGACGCAGTCTGGTCTACGACAGTGAGCGTGACGGCATCTGGCAACTGTTTACCGCGGAGATCAAGGATCCTGACGAAAAGTCGTTGCTTTATGCAACGGAATTGGTGGAAAAGCCTCTGTATAAGAGCGAAAAACCGTCGTTCCAACCCGATTACAGCCCCGACGGCAAGAAGGTTGCGTTTCTTGAAGATCGTACCACTCTTCGTGTCTTAGATCTTAAATCAAAGGAGGTGACCACGGCTCTTGACGGTAAGTACAATTATAGTTATACCGACGGTGACATAGGCTTTGAATGGAGTCCTGACAGTCGTTGGCTTCTTATAGACTATATAGGAATCGGCGGGTGGAATAATTCCGATATAGCACTCGTTAAAGCGGACGGATCAGAAGTGGTTGATTTAACAGAAAGCGGATATAGTAACTCTGCTCCCCAATGGGTGCTTGACGGTAAGGCCATTACGTATGCCACAGGGAAATATGGCTATAAGAGCCATGGTAGCTGGGGCAATGAAAGCGATGTGGTGATAATGTTCCTCGACGGTGAGGCGTACGATCGTTTTAAAATGTCGGAAGAGGAGACGAAGCTTGCCGAAAAGGCAGAAGAAGATGCTAAAGAAAAGGCCGAAAAGAAAGACGATAAGAAGAAAAAAGATAAAAAGAAAGATGATAAAGAGGCTGATAAAGATGAGGTGAAGCCTCTCGTGTTTGATCTTGATAACCGTCGTTACCGCATGGCCCGTCTGACCGAATCCTCGTCGCGTATGGGTGCCTATTTCCTTGCTCCCAAAGGCGACAAATTCTACTACGTGGCATCGAGTCCAGACGGACGAAGTCTGTATGAACGCAATTTGAAAGAGGGGGGTACAAAAGTGCTTGCCAAAGGTTTGAGCGCATGGGATATGACTCCGGATAAAGAGGGCAAAAATCTGTTTGTAATGACCTCTTCCGGAATAAAGAAAGTGTCGTTAAGCGACGGAAGCCAGAAAAACGTTGATTTCGAGGCTGATTATACTCGGCGTAAGTCGGATGAGCGTGACTATATTTACAACCACATGTGGCGTCAGGTCCTTGACAAGTTCCATGACAAGAACATGCACGGCACCGACTGGGAAAAGTATAAGGGTGAATATGAGAAGTTTCTTCCTTACATCAATAATAACTACGACTTTGCAATCTTAATGAGCGAGATATTGGGTGAGCTGAACGCGTCTCATACCGGAGCGAGGTACTATGCTTCCGGAGCCCCGATGTCGACTGCCACATTAGGTGCATTCTACGATGAAAGTTATACCGGCGACGGACTTAAGATTGCTGAGATTATCAAACGCGGTCCGCTTTCGGCGAAGTCGTTGGGCATTGATAACGGCGACATAATCATGGCTATCAACGATTCGCTCATTCTTGCCCGAGCCGATTATTTCCCTCTGCTCGAAGGCAAAGCCGGTAAGAAAGTGAAACTCGATGTTAAAAAGGCCGACGGGAAGATGAAGACGGTTTATGTCAAACCGATCTCCTACGGAGCAAACTCCGACTTGCTGTATCATCGATGGGTAGAGCGCAATGAGGCTATTGTCGACAGTGTTTCAGGCGGCAAAATCGGATATGTCCATGTTGAAGGTATGGACAGCCCAAGCTTCCGCGAGGTATATGACCGTCTGCTCGGCAAGTATCGTAATTGCGATGCAGTGGTCGTAGACACCCGTTATAATGGAGGCGGATGGCTTCACAACGATTTGGCAATATTGCTTAACGGGAAGGAATATGTACGCTTCACACCACGCGGACAGTACATCGGAAGTGAACCGTTCTCGCAGTGGACAAAGCCGTCGGTAATGCTTGTTAACGAAAGCAATTACAGCGATGCACACGGCTCTCCGTTTGTTTATCAGACCCTTAAAATCGGCGATGTAGTAGGTGCACCTATACCCGGAACCATGACGGCTGTTTGGTGGGAGTATCAGATTGATCCGTCGTTGCTGTTCGGCATTCCTCAGGTGACGTCGCTTGATATGGATGGAAACGTCTTGGAAAATCGTCAACTTAATCCTGACGTTTTGATTTACAACTCGCCTGACAATGTTTTGCGCGGAGTTGACGAGCAGTTGATTGGTGCCACAAAGCATCTGCTTAAGAAGATTTCAGACACTTCCGCTACAAAATGATTCCTATTAAGATGCTCTGTTGACCGTTGTGGCATTATAGGTTCTTAAAATGAATTTTTGGAAACTCATAATAGCGATACTTCTTTCTGCGTCGGGTACATGCGCTTCCAGCGCGTGTACCTCGGCTATTATAAGCGGGCGCTTGACCCGAGACGGCAGGCCTCTGATGTGGAAGCACCGTGATACGGGATGCGTCGACAACTTTGTGTCGCCGGTAAGGGCACAGTCTCCGAATGAATATAACTATGTGGCGCTGTTTAATATGGGTGACTCCACTTTGTCGGAGGCTTGGATTGGCATGAATGAGACAGGATTTGCCGTTATGAATACGGCTTCTTACAATTTGGCTCCCGACACGGCTTCATATAAGGATCGCGAAGGATTTATTATGTCGATGGCTTTGAAGCGGTGCCGTAATTTGCCGGACTTTGAGTCGCTTTTGTCGAGTTTGCCTCGTCCGCTGGGTGTGCAGGCTAATTTTGGTGCCATCGATGCAGACGGGCGGGGTGCCTACTATGAGACATGCGATACCGGTTATGTAAAGTACGACCTTGCGGATGTCGCTGAAGGGTATATGACGCGCACTAACTATTCGTGTTCAGGTGAACAGGATGCGGGTTACGGTTACATCCGCGAACAAAACGAACGCGAGCTGATGAAGCCATATATCGATTCCTGCAATGTGTCGCCCGAAATGTTTACCGAAGTGCTTTCGCGAAGTTTTTATCATTCGCTTATCGGACGCGACTTTGAGGAGTCGGCCGATGAGTGGATAATTGATCAAGATTTTATACCGAGATATTCATCAAGTGCTTCCGTCGTTGTCGAGGGAATTGTGCCAGGTGGCGATGTCGAACAGCCGGTGATGTGGACTGTGCTCGGCTATCCGCCATGCTCCTACGTGCAGGCGGTAACGGTCGATGATGTTCCCAATCCCTTGAAGCCCTCGGGCGCGACTTGGCGAAGTCCGTTCTGCGATGAAGTAATGGCTCGTAAATCGGAAGTATTTCCTATTAGTCGAGGTTCGGGTAGCCACTACATACATTTGCCTTCGCTAAAACGGTGGAATACCGAATGTCAAAGACGGTCATTGGAATGCTATAATGAGTTTAGAAAAGTGTTAAGCAATAAATATTGAAATGAAGACAGCGGTTATAACGATTTTGTTGCTTTTGGCGGCAAATGTTTTTATGACAATAGCCTGGTATGGGCATCTAAAGCTTCAATCTACCGGTATATCGGCAAACTGGCCTATTTATGTGGTAATATTGGTAAGCTGGGGTATAGCGCTGATAGAATATTGTTTACAGGTTCCGGCCAACAGGATAGGATTTGAAGAGAATGGAGGCCCGTTTTCGCTTATGCAGTTGAAAGTTATTCAGGAGGTAATAACTTTGGTGGTCTTCACCGTTTTCAGCGTTACGGTATTTAAAGGTACCCACCTGCAATGGAATCATATTCTTGCGTTTGTGCTGCTTGTGGGTGCTGTTTACCTCGTGTTTATGAAATAGGCGGTAGCGGCAATTCTGCTCCCTCCGGCAAATTGGCCAGTGGGATTACTAATATATGGTAATCGCCGGAAGATAAATGCAGGATTAAGTCAGACTTTTTTGTAGTTATAGCGGTTATCTCGGAATAGGGTATTATGTCATCGGGGCGTTCCGGCTGTGTCGCTTGCTTTTCAGTGTCTTCGTCAGTATTTACGGCGCATTCTTCCTGTTTAAGATCATATTTGATTCTTAGTGCGCTATCTTCGAATACTACTCGATGTGGCAGAATTGACATGGCCGATCTTGGTGACATAGCATGATAATAATATACCGTCACCATTATATGAGGAATTACCAAAAACACCAAAATTACGGCTACGAAGAGGAATCGCCAATCTACTGTCAGGGCTAAAGTCAGCGCAATTATCGGAGGCACTGCTATTATCCACCAATGTCGAGCTGTCCACATCTGCATCAGGTGGCGTGCGTATCTGGATGGCAATACTCTGAAAGATTCAGTAATCATTGATGGCATATATTATTAAAAAATATCCGGTCGGGCAATCACTGCTCAACCGGACAATCAAACTTATATCCATATTTTAAATGTTGTCCTTATTTACTTCCGCTTCGGCGACTCCGGCGAGCTCAGGGTCAATCATGATGCGTCCGCAGTATTCGCAGACAATAACTTTTTTATGCATCTTGATTTCCATCTGCTTTTGGGGCGGAATGCGATTGAAGCATCCTCCGCAGGCATTACGTTGGATATAGACTATTCCAAGCCCGTTGCGTGCATTGTCGCGGATACGTTTGAAAGCCTTAAGGGTACGTTCGTCGATGCGAGGTTCGATCCCTTTTGCTTTAATGCGCAAGCGCTCTTCGTCTTGTTTAGTCTCGCTTACTATTTCGTCAAGTTCCGACTTTTTCTCGGCCAAAATATGTTCGTTGTCGCGAAGCTTCTCTTCAGTGACGGCGATGTCATTGTTTTTCATCTCGATAGCACGAGCATATTCATTGAGATGCTTTTCGGACAGCTCGATTTCGAGCGTCTGAAACTCAACTTCCTTCGACAAGAGGTCAAACTCACGGTTGTTACGCACATTGTCGAGCTGCTCTTTATAGCGAGCTATTTTTGATTGCGAATCGTGGATTTTTTCTCTCTCGACGGCTGTCTTGCGACGGTATTCTTCGATCTCCTTACGGAAATTTTCAATACGTGTGCGCAAGCCTTCGATGTTGTCTTCCAAGTCTTTAACCTCGAGAGGCAACTCCCCGCGGATAGTCTTAATTCGATCAATTTCGCTGAGTATAGTCTGAAGCTCGTAGAGCGATTTTAGACGTTGCTCTACTGAAAGCACTTCGTTTTGTTTCTTGTCTGTAGCCATTGCTTACAAGTAGTTTATCGGATTTTTTTCAATATCAGAGTAATGAAGTGCAAAGTTAGGAAATTTTTCGCTAAGTACGTGATAAAAAATCTGTTTTGTGCACGATTCACTCTCATAATGGCCTATGTCGATGATAAAGATGTCGTCGGCATAGTCAAGAAAATAGTTGTGTTTGGTGTCGGAAGTGATGTATGCTTGCGCACCATTCTTTATTGCATCGGCTATAAAGTCGGCACCGGCGCCTCCGCACAATGCCACACGACTTATATGGTCCGGAATGTCAGAAGCCGGTTTAGAGCATCTCGCTATAGGCGAATCGAAAGCCTTCTTGACTTTATCCACTAATTCTCCGCGGCTGATAGGATAGGGTAAATCTCCGATTATCCCACTGCCAATTTCAGTGTTGACAGAAAATGGTTCTAAAGTCTGCAGGTTTGTCATGCCCAAACGTTTTGCCATGGCCCACGAAACACCGTTACGTGCATTGTCGGCAGGCGTATGGCACGAATAGATGGTTATCCCTCGCTTTATAGCTTCAGCGATGACTCGCTCCACACGGTTTCGTCCGAGGATTTGGCCCAATTTGCGGAAAATAACCGGATGATGGGTTATAATTAAGTTGCATCCGCGCTCAAAGGCTTCCTTTACAATATCTTCAGTAGCATCTACGCAAAGAAGCACTCCTCTACATTCTGCGTACGGATTGCCGACTTGAAATCCGGAATTGTCCCACTCTTCTTGTGTGGAGAGTGGGGCAAACTCTTCAAGTGTCGATGCTATGTCGCAGTTGCTGATCATGCTTGTTCCTTTTCGGGAATATCTATTGCCAGACACAATTCATCGAGCTGTTTTTGGTCGAGCGCGGCGGGAGCGTCAAGCATAACATCGCGGCCGGAATTGTTCTTCGGGAATGCGATGCAGTCGCGGATTGAATCGAGTCCGGCAAACAACGATACCCAGCGGTCGAGTCCGTAAGCCAGACCTCCGTGAGGAGGCGCTCCGAATTTGAATGCATTCATAAGAAATCCAAATTGTTCCTGGGCTTTCTCCGGAGTGAATCCGAGTACTTCAAACATTTTTGCCTGAAGTGCGCTGTCGTGTATACGGATCGAACCTCCACCAACTTCAACACCGTTGATTACCATGTCGTAGGCATCGGCCCTTACAGATGCCGGGTCGGTGTCGAGCATGGGTATGTCCTCATCTTTTGGATGAGTGAACGGGTGGTGCATGGCCATAAGGCGTTGCTCTTCCTCGCTCCATTCAAACATGGGGAAGTCGACCACCCAAAGACATGCGAATTTGTTCTTGTCACGCAATCCGAGGCGACGACCCATTTCCAGACGAAGTTCGCAAAGCTGTTTGCGTGTCTTCATGGCATCGTCTCCGCTTAGAATCAGAATCAAGTCGCCGGGTTTTGCTTCGAAAGCGTCTTTCATCTGTTGAAGCACTTCTTGAGAATAGAACTTGTCTACGCTCGATTTAACCGTTCCGTCAGCTTCGACACGTGCATAAACCATGCCTTTTGCGCCAATTTGTGGGCGTTTGACATAGTCCGTTAGCTGGTCGAGCTGTTTGCGTGTATAGTTTGCCGCCCCTTCAGCGCAGATACCGCCTATATATGACGCATTGTCAAACACGCTGAATCCATGCCCTTTCATGATGTCCATCAGTTCGACGAAAGTCATGCCGAAACGCAAGTCGGGCTTGTCGCTTCCGTAAAGCCGCATAGCCTCAGCCCACGGCATACGTATGAATGGCTCATTCAATTCGACTCCTCGCAGCTCCTTAAACAGATGCTTTGCCATCCCCTCGAACAGGTTGATTATGTCGTCCTGCTCAACGAAGCTCATTTCGCAGTCAATCTGGGTGAACTCGGGCTGACGGTCAGCGCGAAGGTCTTCGTCGCGGAAGCATTTTACAATTTGGAAGTAGCGATCCATGCCTGACACCATTAGCAACTGCTTTAGTGTCTGAGGCGACTGCGGAAGGGCATAAAATTGTCCCGGATTCATTCTGGATGGCACAACGAAGTCTCGGGCTCCTTCCGGGGTCGATCCTACAAGCATGGGGGTCTCTATTTCAAGGAAGCCCTTGCTGTCAAGATAGCGACGTACCTCCATGGTCATTTTGTGGCGTAGTTCAAGATTCTTTCTTACGCAAGGACGGCGAAGGTCGAGATAGCGGTATTTCATACGTATGTCGTCGCCTCCGTCACTCTCGTCCTCTATGGTAAACGGTGGCACTTCAGATTTGTTAAGTACGGTCAGTTTATGTGCTTCGATTTCTATGTCGCCGGTGGGCAGGTCGGGGTTTTTACTCGAGCGTTCAGCCACTGAACCGGTGATTTGCACCACATATTCACGTCCCAGATGGTTAGCCTCTTCGCAGAGCGATGCGTCTGCATTGTTGTTGAACACGGCCTGGGTGATTCCATATCTGTCGCGAATGTCGACGAATGTCATTCCACCCATCTTACGGATGCGCTGTACCCATCCGGCTATAGTCACTTCTTTACCGGCATCGGCAAGGCGGAGTTCTCCGCACGTTTTAGTACGATACATATATCCTATTACTTTAACTGAAATTTTTATTTTCACCAGCGCGATTTGGCATGAAGGGGTAGTGTAATTGCCTTCTATAGCTCTCGCGGCATAAAATTTCTGTAAAGTTAGTTATAATCAATTTAATATGGAAATCAACTTTGGCTAAAATGAATAATAGGCATTGAAAATCAATACTGATTAGTTTTTGCAGAACCACCACTTCATCTTTTCCCAGACTGTGGGCGGATTCGTTTTTATATGTACATTTATGCCCGAATCGTTTCGGTTTAAAAAGAGTATTGAACTGTGTAAGACTATCGACAGGGAGTTTTCAAATGCCGATATGCCGTGTATTCGGTCGAGAGCTATCTTGTGGAACGGTGACCGTTCGTCAAGACTTTCTATCACCAGATTGCCCTCTTCGTCAATTTGGATGTTATGGTGTTCCGACGCATAGTCAAACAGAAGGCCTATGTCAAGATGCTCAATGCCGTCGGGGAGCTTCTTGTATTTCTTATAAAGTTCGTCTATGACTTTTTTAGTTATCATGAGTTGAATATTTCGTGATAATTCGTTTATTGGGGATAGTTTGTCGCTATTGCACTTTATGTTGTGTTTGAAAGACGATTGAAAGACCTTTTTTGTTCACTAATTTTTCGAGTTTAACATTAATTAGCCGTATATTTCCAAAAAGGGCGGTGAAAGGATGGTTCACCGCCCTTAAATGATGCAATTTGTTGAGCAAAGTCTACGCGAGGAATCCAAGCAGTACACCGGCGGCTACGGCTGAACCGATTACTCCGGATACGTTCGGACCCATTGCGTGCATGAGCAGATAGTTGCTCGGATCATATTCCAGTCCGAGATTGTTGGAAATACGGGCCGACATTGGTACTGCCGACACGCCGGCATTTCCAATAAGCGGGTTGAGCTTCTTCTCTGCCGGGAGGAACAGATTGAATATCTTCACGAACAATACGCCAGAGGCCGAAGCTATGATGAAAGCCATGAAACCGAGCGCAAAGATGAAGATGGTGTCGAGTGTGAGGAATTCAGATGCCTGGGTAGATGCTCCTACGGTCATACCGAGCAGGATGGTCACAATGTCGGTAAGGGCGTTGCTTGCTGTCTTGGCCAAACGTGTAGTGACGCCACACTCGCGAAGTAGGTTTCCGAAGAAGAGCATACCAAGCAACGGAATGCCTGAAGGCACTACAAAGCAGGTAAGCAGTAGTCCGACTATCGGGAAGATAATCTTCTCATTTTGCGACACGGCGCGCGCAGGCTTCATTCTGATGACACGTTCATGCTTAGTGGTGAGAAGTCGCATGATCGGCGGCTGAATCAGCGGAACGAGTGCCATGTAAGAATATGCCGAAACGGCTATGGCTCCCATTAAGTTGGGGGCGAGTTTCGACGAAAGGAAGATTGCTGTCGGGCCGTCGGCACCTCCGATGATGGCGATTGCACCGGCCTGATCAGGAGCGAATCCGAGCGCAAGGGCCACCATGTAGGCTCCAAAGATGCCAAATTGAGCGGCCGCGCCGATAAGCATCAGCTTCGGATTTGCGATAAGAGCCGAGAAGTCGGTCATGGCACCTATGCCGAGGAATATCAGGGGCGGATACCATCCGGCGCTTACGCCATTGTAGAGAATGTTCAGCACAGAGCCTTCCTCATAGATGCCTATTTCAAGTCCGGCAGTGGTGTCAAAGGGGATGTTTCCGATCAAAATACCGAAGCCAATCGGCACGAGCAGCATCGGCTCGAAGTTCTTCTTAATGGCAAGCCATAAGAAGAAAAGTCCTACTGCGAGCATTACTAAATGTTCCCATGTGCAGTTGGCAAAGCCTGTCAACGACCAGAACTGATAGAAATTGTTCGCGATAAATTCATTAAAAGTCATTCCTAAAAATTTATATTTAAGGTTTGACTTTATTCTAATGTTACGAGGACTGCGCCTTCGAGAACTGAATCGCCGTTGGTCACGTTGATTGCCGCCACTTTTCCGTCGCGTCCGGCATGGATGGCATTCTCCATCTTCATGGCCTCAAGCATGATTACTGTGTCTGATGCCTTTACCGTGTCGCCGACCTTGCAGTTGACTGACAGGATGGTTCCGGGCAGCGGTGCTTTTACTTCGTATGCTCCTGTGCTTGCGGTTGTCTTCTTGATGACCTTTTCGCCTGAAGCCGTACGGGGAGCTGCCGAAGGACGTGGAGCGGATACGGTTACTGTAGCCGCCGCTTTCTTTTCAAGCTCCACTTTGTAGGGAGTACCGTTAACCAACACTTCAACAACATTGTCGTCCACGTCGCCTATGGCCACGTTGTAGTTGTTGCCGTTGATTTTATATTTGTATTCTTTCATTTTTGCCATAATGGTGCAATTTTTTGGTTACCTTATGTTTTTGGTAATTAGTTGACTGATGTTTTAACGACGGGGCAGTTCGCGCAGACCATAAATCTTGCTGCTCCAGGGTGAATAGCTCTTACGTACCTTATTAATGGTAAGTATGGTGCTTTCTGTATCGTGGGCGTTGAGATGCTCATGCAGAGCCATGACGATAGCCGCGATTTCTTCTCCGGAGTCGTGGTCCGGGCGATCCTCGCGCGCAAGTCCTTTTGTCTCAATACCCTGCGAACGGGCTTTGTTAGTGCGTGACACCTTGCTTCCGATTTTGCTGATAGCGTAGAAGCAGATGCTCAGAAGCAGCAAAGCCGAGAACACGATGAGCATTGCCATGATGGCAAGGCCGAAGCCATGGCCGTCATGCTCGGCAAACATCTCAACCTTATTGTTGGTGTCTACGATTTTGTTGTTGCTGCTTGGCGTGATGTAGTATTCGTCACTTCCGTCGCGCACTTCCCACGCCTCGACACCGGTGCCTTCGCCGTCAAACTTACGTGCGTATGTGGCGTTAGCCATGAGCGATGCCGGAACGGTTATCGAGTCGATCAGCGTTATGCCATTGGCATCGTAAATGCCGATCCAGTTGTCTTTACCGGGTTCAAGGGTGAAGCTAAGGTGGAATGTGCCTTTGTTTGGCTCTCCGTCGGCCCAGAATACAACGTGCTGACGAGGGGGAATCTCGGTGTTGACATCGCCCAGAGGCACAGGGTACATCTTAGGCTGAGTCGGATCGTTGGTCAGATAGACGCTTGAGATGTCCATGGGGGCGTAGGTCGAATTGAAGAGCTCAATCCAAGCCTGATGCTTCCCGTAGTCGTCAACGTAATTGTCGTCGTTTTGCACCATCACCTCGTTTATGCGCAGACCGCGACGCCCTTGGGCCATCGAGGTCGCTCCGCATAACAGTATGGCGACGAGCAGTAAATATAAGCTTTTCTTCATCTGTTGACGTTTATTTATAGAGGTATGTTACCGTGCTTTTTGGCAGGATTTGTCACTTTCTTGGTGGCGAGCTGCTGGAGAGCGCGTATCACGCGGAAGCGGGTATTGCGTGGTTCGATGACATCATCGATATAGCCATACTTGGCCGCGTTGTAGGAATTACAGAACAGCTTGTTGTATTCAGCTTCCCTTTCGGCGAGCACTTTAGCGGGATTCTCTGACTCCTTGGCTTCCTTGGCATAGAGCACCTCTACTGCGCCTGCGCCTCCCATTACGGCAATTTCTGCTGTCGGCCATGCATAGTTCATGTCGCCACGGAGTTGCTTGCAGCTCATCACTATATGGCTTCCTCCGTAACTCTTGCGCAGAGTGACTGTAACTTTGGGAACAGTGGCTTCGCCGTAAGCATAGAGAAGTTTTGCTCCATGGAGAATAACGCCGTTATACTCTTGTCCGGTGCCGGGAAGGAATCCTGGAACGTCTACAAGTGTTACAAGGGGAATGTTGAATGCATCGCAGAAGCGGACAAAACGTGCGCCCTTACGGGATGCGTTGCTGTCGAGTACGCCTGCCAGATATTTCGGCTGGTTAGCTACGATACCTACCGACTGTCCGTTCATACGAGCGAATCCAACGATGAGGTTCTTTGCATAGTCGCGTTGTATTTCAAGGAATTCGCCATTGTCGATGATTGCGCCGATCACTTCATACATGTCGTAAGGTTTAGTGGCGCTGTCGGGAATGATGTCGTTGAGCGAGTCCTCGAGGCGGTCGATCGGGTCGGTACATTCTACCAACGGCGGCTCTTCGAGGTTGTTCTGCGGAATGTAGCTGAAAAGCTTGCGGATAATCTTAAGAGCATCTTCACCGTCTTCAGCGGCAAAGTGTGCAACGCCACTCTTGCAGGCGTGAACTTGTGCTCCACCGAGGGCTTCTTGGGTTACGTCTTCTCCGGTCACGGTCTTAACTACCTTCGGTCCGGTAAGGAACATATAGGAGATGCCTTTGGCCATGATGGTGAAGTCGGTAAGGGCGGGAGAATACACTGCACCGCCTGCACACGGGCCGAGAATTCCGGAAATTTGGGGAATTACGCCGGAAGCGAGAATGTTGCGCTGGAAGATTTCAGCGTAGCCGGCAAGGGCGTTGATGCCTTCCTGTATACGTGCGCCTCCGGAATCGTTAAGGCCTATCACCGGCGCTCCCATCTTCATGGCCATGTCCATTACTTTACAGATCTTTAGAGCCATGGTCTCAGAGAGAGCTCCTCCGAATACAGTAAAGTCCTGTGCGAATACGTAGACCAGACGTCCGTCGATTGTTCCGTAGCCGGTAACTACGCCGTCGCCGAGGAACGACTTTTTGTCGATTCCGAAGTTGTGGCAACGATGGCGCACGAACATGTCAAGCTCCTCAAACGAGCCTTCGTCAAGCAGCTGGGCGATACGCTCGCGGGCTGTATATTTACCTTTGTCGTGTTGCTTCTGAATGGCTTTCTCGCCACCGCCTAAACGGGCTTCGTTGCGCAGGGCGATTAATTCTTGAACTTTTTCGAGTTGGTTGCTCATTTTTTTGTTTTCTCTCTTGGAAATGTTATTAAATATCGGCGCGCGCCGCAGGGAATGGCTTCCTTTCGGGGCGGTCGGTAAATTGATTTCTTATTTGTTGGGATCTTCGCAGAGCTCTATGAGCGTTCCGCAGGTCGACTTCGGGTGGAGGAAAGCTATGTTGAGGCCTTCTGCGCCCTTGCGGGGAGCCTTGTCTATCAGACGGCATCCCTTGCCTTCTACTTCTGCAAGGGCGTTGGCTACGCCGTCTTCGATGGCGAATGCTATGTGCTGGATGCCGCCACGGCCGCCGTTATTGGCTATGAATTTTGAGATGGCGCTGTCTTCGCTGGTTCCTTCGAGAAGTTCTATCTTAGTTTGACCAACTTTGAAAAATGCTGTGCGCACTTTCTGGTCAGCTACTTCTTCGATGGCGAAACATTTAAGGCCGAGGATGTTCTCGTAAAAAGGAATCGCTTCGTCCAAGCTCGGAACGGCGATGCCCACGTGTTCGATGTGAGAAATGTTCATTTTGAATTGGTTTTATTAATTATTGTGTTACAGTTAATTGTTGTCACTCTGATTAACGGCTCCGGACACCTTCGTGCCTAAAATCCTTAATCTTTCGCAAAATTAATAAATAAGTTGGAACTATGACACTAATTTAAATATATTTATGGTGTCGGGCGGCTGATTTTTGGCAGAAAAGTGAAAATGTGTCAGCATCCCTGTCAGTAGGTGCAGTTTGCTTTAAAATATTGTTACATATTTATTTATATCTGTAGACAACCTTTTTGGCATACGATTTGTTTCTTTAGTGAATGTCGCGGGGTGTCGGGTACACCCTGTGATTAAAATGTGAGAATAAATTAAGAGTGTAAAATTAAACGAACATAAAAATATATCAATTATGGGAAAGATTATTGGTATTGACTTAGGTACTACCAACTCATGTGTATCTGTACTCGAAGGTAACGACCCCGTCGTTATCCCTAATAGTGAAGGACGTAACACCACTCCTTCTATCGTGGCTTTTATCGCCGGTGGTGAACGTAAAGTAGGTGATCCGGCCAAGCGTCAAGCCATCACAAACCCTGAAGGCACAATTTACTCTATAAAGCGTTTCATGGGTGAGCGCTTCGACGAAGTTGCCGACGAGGTTAAGCGCGTGCCTTACGAAGTAGGCAAGTCGGCTAACGGTGCTGCCTGTGTCCTTGTTGATGGACGTGAATATACCCCGCAGGAAATTTCTGCCATGATTCTGCAAAAAATGAAGAAGACCGCCGAAGACTATCTCGGACAGTCGGTTGACGAAGCAGTAATCACGGTTCCGGCTTATTTTAATGACTCACAGCGTCAGGCCACCAAGGAAGCCGGTGAAATAGCAGGATTGAAGGTACGCCGTATCGTAAACGAGCCTACTGCCGCCGCATTGGCTTACGGCCTTGACAAGAGCGATAAGGATCAGAAGATTGCAGTGTTCGACCTCGGTGGCGGTACATTCGATATTTCTATCCTCGAACTTGGCGACGGTGTGTTTGAAGTGAAGTCAACCAACGGTGATACTCACCTTGGCGGTGACGACTTCGACCA
>CAZIXM010000046.1:0-19856 GCA_964543345.1 uncultured Muribaculum sp.
AGAGCACCTGACTCATAATCAGGGAGTCCTTGGTTCAAGCCCAAGTGGGACCACTGAAAAGCAAGTAGTTAGCATATCGCTGGCTACTTTTTTTATTGTCGTTACGCATCAGTTTACACAAGTTGTGTAAACCAACGTGTAAACCGTGTCACCAACAGTAACCGTAGTTTAAGAATAGCTATCCAAAGTAATACTATAGATGCTTGGTACAGAGTCAGCGGGTATGTGAACTTTTTTCTCAAGTACTGGAATGGCTACTTTATTAGAATCGTGTTTTTTCGGAGTTTCCGGCACCGGTGCCACGATAGCGGTCGCGAGTGGTGTTGAAGCGATATTGCAGGGTGAGCATCACCGAGCGACCGGGTGAATAGTTTTTCTGCTGAATCTGCACGGCATCGCTATAAAGATTGAAGTTGTTCTTTGCAGAATCGAACATATCCTTTGCCTCAATAGTCACGCTGAAAGCATCGTTAAAGAATCCCTTGTAGAGTTTAGCGTTGACATACCAAGGTGTGTTTGTCAGACGGGTATTGGTGTCCCATCCGCGAGTCATCAGTTGCGCATCAACGTTGAGCCAGATGTCAAAGGGAAGTTTGACGGCATTCTGCCATTGGAACATGAAGATTGGTGTGTTCATCTTCATAGGCTCGCCATTTACGGGTAGTGTGAGCCATTGCTTCATCATGCCGACATTTACTTTGGATTGCCATACGCCTACTTGGAAATTACCACCCACGAATGTCTGAAAATAATGGCGGTGGTCGAGATTGGCGGTGCGTATGATTGTGGCCTCGCCGTCAGTGCCGTAAGGCTCGGTGATATGATACACACCTTCCTTGAAGTAGGTGTAAGAGATTTGTGCGAAGAATCGGCGCCATTGAGCCATATATTCCACTGTCTGCATCTTTGTTGGTTTCAGATAGGGATTGCCGGTTTCGTATGTCAGGCGGTTGATGTAGCTTATTGCTCCGTCAAGCTGACCGTAGCCGGGGCGTACGGTCTTGCCGGAATAGTTCAAACCCATCCTAACTTTACCTACTTGTGTGGCAATATTAATCGAAGGGAAAACATTATTGTAAGTCTTGCTTTGGGTGTCTTGAAGCACTCCCATTTCATAATAGTTGAACTTGACATGCTCATATCGCAGACCCACGCCTATCATAAAACGACCGAACTGTTGTCCTAATTCGGCAAATGCGGCGATATTGCTTTCATCAACACGGTTGTCGGCATCAGGAGTTTCGGGAATATTGGCAGTGAAAAGGTTGGTGGTTCGGGTATTTGTGTATTCCTGACCAACCTCAATCTGACCTTTCCATAAAGGATAAGTCAGCACAAGTTTTTCGGCAAACATACGGTTACGATTGGTTGATGCGATGTTCACCTCGCGGTCATCGCCCATTTCACTGAGTTCATCGTTGAATGACAGTTCTCGGCTCTTATACCAAATATAATCGGCATTGAAGTCGATGTTGAGTTTGCCTACAATGCCATTATAATATAGGTTGGCATAGTGACGGGGCACGGCGGTAGACTGATTGTGAACGTCTGAATTATAGCGGTCAAGCAACGAGCCATCCTGCCAAATCTCGCTTGGAATTGTCCCGTCTGTGTGGTGGCGATTCCAACTGTTCTGATAGTACACGCCTATGCTGTGACGATCGTTAATCATGTATGAGAATCCAAGTTTCCCGGTCATATCATTGTATGACTCCTTGCCGATGGTGCTGACATACTGACGATAGGTACCGTAAGAAGTTGTAGTATTCATATCATTGAGACGGTCAAAACGGGTGTCGCCTTTCCACCATCCATAGTTGGCGAAGATTTCAAGTCCGCCGGTGCGGTATTTGAAATCGAGAGAGTTGCCGGTGCGGAAGTAGTGCTGGAATCCGTTGTCTGTGCGAAGTGTTCCGCTAAAGCCGTCTCCTTTCGGCAGCTTTGTGCGGATGCGTATCACCGACTTTACATCTGCGGCGTAAGAGGCACCCGGATTGGTGATAACCTCCACATTCTTAATATCACCGGAATTGAGTTGCGAGAGTTCCTGAATGTCGTTGACCTTTCGGCCATTAATGTATATTGCCGGGGCACCATTGCCAAATACCTCAAGAGTGCCGCCATTATCCACAACCATCGGCACATGCACAAGGACATCGTTGGCTGTTCCAGCAATTGCCAGAGAACTACCCTCTACATTCGTCACTAATGCGTTTCCTTTCATTGTGGTGGCCGGACGTGCAGCTTTCACCACAACCTCACCAAGTTCAACCGCTGAAGGGCGCAACGTAATCACTCCCATATCGCCGGATTGCGGAACTATGGCGGTAAGAGTCTCATAACCTACGAAAGACACCTTTGCTATCGGGTTGCAATCTGCATTGTAAGGGATTGTGAAGTTACCCTCAGCATCGGATATGCCTCCGGCAATATACGTTGAGTCGCAATAGAGCACCACATTTACAAAATCAAGGGGTGCGTTATTCTCATCAAGGATACGACCTTTGATGTCGCGCCCAAAAGCCGGGAGGATTGCCATAAAGGCGAGAAGTATAGTAATCAGATTTTTCATCGTGTCTGTTTTTTGAGTTCGATAAGTGCATCTATAAGGCTGCCGTCCAAAGGTATGCCTTTCTCTTCCATTTTATCACTCACTTTCTTTTTCACATCTGTGAGCATTTCAGACTCTAAGTCTTCCCATTCAAGGATTTCAGAGCCGTCATGATTTGTCGTAACGCGGGCGTTACGTTCAATCTTGTTACCTACGGAGTCAGAGACATTATATATTACCACGGCCTGGAAATTCCCATCTTCGAGTTCATGAGTATCTGCCAGTCCGATATATTCCACACCGGGGATAGAATCAAGGCGAGCGAGGGTGGACTCTCCTATATTACGGTCTCTGGCATTTCCTATCCCTATACCCCGGCCACATGATGTCAGCGCGACATGTGCCATTACAACTGCTATGGCGAGCGTTAAAATTTTCTTAGTCATTTGCATCAATTTTTTAATTTTTCTGATGCAAAATTATATCTAAAGTCATCTTAACGCCAAATATAAAAGTCTTAATAGCACAAATGCAACCAACTGATAATCAGCGGTTGCATTTCTTAAAAGTCTTAATGGGAGTGTATCCGGTCTTAATGCGCTCTTAACGGCTCAGGTTTTGTCGGAGAAAATCCACAATATCCTCCTTTTCCGGCACTCCGAGTTTTTTGCGTATTGAAGACTTGCGTACATATATGGTAGAGGTAGTCTGCCCTGTGATTACACTTATCTCCTTTGTGGAGAATCCGGCCACCATCAGTACAATTATCTGCTCCTCCTTTTGTATAAGCGTTTCTCCATATTGGGAGTGGAGTCTGTCATAGAAACCGGAATATAGATTGTTGATGAGTTCAAACACATTATCCCAGTTTACCAATTCACCGTCAGTGTCACTTTCAATGGATGAGATTTTGCGCAGCATCTCGCGATTTTGTTCCGTTGGAGTCTCCGCCACCATCTTGATTATGCCAAGTTGTTGGAGCATGGCTCTACGCAGGGCTGACGGGGTCTTTTCCTCCTTTGGTTGCATCAAGGGAGCGGACTTCAACTCATCGACCATCTTCTGCAGTGCTTCTGCGCGTTCCTCATTTTCAAGTTCCCTCTGTCGACGGCGACGTATAATGACCCCGGCGGTGGCGAGAAGAAGCACACTTATCAGAGATATTACGAGGATGATTACAGTCTTGTGTTCGCTTTGGGCTTTCAAGGTCAGAGCGCGACTTTGTTGCTGCAACGCTCCGCGTTCCGACTCCCATTGCGATGCCTTAATCCGGTTATAACGTTCCTGTTGGCGATTGTTGAGTCCATTGACATGGGCAAGTTTCAACTTACCTGTCTGTTTAAACTCAATCATTGTGTGCAGAAGATTGCTGTAGCTGCGATAGTAAGTGTCATCCACATGTCTCAGCTTGACCGCGAAACTGTCTGCCAGTGCAAGTTCTCTCGACGCTCTTTGTACATCGCCCCTGTTCAGAGCATTCATTGCATACTGGATATAGAGATAGTCGGCAGCTCCATTGTCGGGAGAGGATTTGGCGAATACGCCGTCAACAACAGCGTCGCTTTCATCAGTGCGCCCCATCTCGCCCAAAATCTGCGCCTTTTCAAGTTCAAATATAAACTGCTTATCGCCCCATTTATTCAAACGAGCATAGTCAATCAACTCATCGGTCAGCATCAAAGCCGAGTCCAGTTCTCCCGCATATTCATATACACTGATGAGCATATATTTCGCCTCCATCTTACGCAGAGTGTCAGCTTCCAATGACAAAAGTCTGCTTGCCAATGGGATAAGTTCTCTGCCTTGATATTCCGAAGCCCCAAGCAACACACGGATTCTCAAAGTCTGCACAAGCAATGAATCCGGTACATTGGAAAGACCTGCAAGCGAATCGAGCATACTGATCGCTCCCGGTGTATCACCCACCCAAAACTTATACCACGCCAGCGCGGTGCCGCTGCGCATATCCCTGACAACATCTTTGCCTCGATAATAATTGTGAGCCCATACAATCAGAGAATCTCCAATCATGGAGCGGTTCTGCCGCATGTGACCCCAAGCCCTGAGGTAATGGTATTTGGCACGGATAGAGTCAATGTTCAATTCCGAAGGGTCGATGACATCCAACATCGACATTGCACTGTCAACATTGGTTTCCATCAATCTCGCGGCCTCGTCTATCGTCCTATTGTTCCTTGATACAGGGCGAGAACAGGAAACTATGCCAAGGGCAATAATAAGAATTACTATGAATATGAATCTTTTCATCTAAAAATGCAGAAAATGCAAATAATGCATGTGTTTTACGATTCAATTATCTCCCAATATCCACCATTTTTCGGACCCACCCTTCGAATAATGCCATTGAGCTTCTTGATTTCGCGGTCAACTGTTCTACTGCCAAGTCCTAATTTTATAGCTATATCGTCAAGCGAGATTGAGGGTGTGGTTTTTATTAAATTAATAATCAACGTTTGCCGTTCGGTAAGATTAGCGCCATCTTTAGCGCCATCTTTAGCGCCATTATTCGCATCAGCAGCATCTGAACCACCTCTTATAGACATAAATATCTCGCGGGGGATGTCAGCAGAGATTCCTCCGTGTTCGGATTTGAATGCCGGACGCTTAAGATTGGCCTTATCAAACTCGGCCATTATCTTTTCGTACCCGCGGCCCCATGCCTCTATAAATCCGGCGAGATAGAACGCTCGTGCCATCTTGGGATTACGCGGCTTGGAGATGTGCTTACTCATCAGAGTTTCAACGGTATAGTCCTCCGGCAAGACACCTTCATTCCATAAGTGGATGTGGTCGTCATAAATGCTCATCTGATTCCACGTGCCGAATTGGAGTTTATGGACAATGCTATTGAATATGATTTCTCGGAGCGCATCCTTGGGGATCTCCAAAGGTTCCTTTCGGTGAAAGCCTTCGTAGTGAATCGGGCGAATGAGATATTTGTCGCTCAAAACCTGCATTATCTTGTCCGTCATCTGAATGAGATTGCCCATAATCTCGTCCTGATTTAATAGGTCGGCATCATCAATTCCGAAACGGCCAATCTTGAAACTTGACGTAGCAAATCGCTTCTGAGGATTCTTGCCAAACAATAGAATTGCTCCGTTTGTCGGCACACCATCGTTGATAAGACCTAAATTGTCAAGCACATCAGCCTTGGAAGATTTGCGTGACACCTCATCCATGCGGCCTTCATCGATGGCATGGTCAAGAAAGTATGCTATGGCTACATCATCTATTTCATCAAGTGTTGCACCATCACAGGGCATATCTTCCCAATTCAGTCCCATCTTCTTCAAGAGAAAAGCATGTAAGGCAGACCCACGCAGTTCCTGCTTAGTTGCACCGCTGCGATAGTAATAAGTCCCTCGGTAAGATATAGGCATCATCGACGGTTCAATGATAATCTCAATGACATCCTTGCCATCCATGATTAGATGGTTAGTCTCTGGGAATACGCCGGTATTGTTGATAATCTTGTTAGGAATATCTTCAAGTTGTTGTTTCAACTTCTCAACACCGACAACTGTCAAATCATCATCAATGCCTATATATATCTTGCCGCCATGAGCGTTGGCAAAGCCCGATACCCATTTCAAGTAATCGTCTTTCCAGATGCGCTTATGCTCTATGTTCTGATTCTCCTGATTCATATAGCAAAATTAGTGAATATTATTGGACAGACAAATTTGTATCAAACCGGCAAGCTTATAATTCTAATTACATACATTTATAAAGACAAGAATGCCGCGAAAAGAGAATGTGCATATGCTTTTGCTCTAAATTTTAGAGAGTATAGAGCAAGCAATATGGAAATCAAGAGTATTCCAGTCAATACATATATAGCAGCTTGAGGCATTAAACATACCTGTCTATTTACCACTAAACTAATTATCAGAAACACGATGTCAAATACAGTTGTACCCAAATAATTACGACAGAAACCAAATTCGTAATTATACTGTAACAATATAGTGTTCGACCTTGTAACTTCTCTCATATGTTGAACTGCATTTACAATCGTTATTCGAGCTTCTCGCTCATCTAAACGCTCTTTTTCCTCAGAAAGCCAGTGAAATCTTCAAGAGTCAGACGGAACTTTTGTCGGGTTGACTTCTGCTTGGTCTATCCGTTGGATTGGCTTTTAACAATACTTTTGCGCTATGTGCTTGAAAAATCCGTTATTTTACAGTATTTTTGTTCTCGATCAAGCCCCAAATGATTGAAGGACATTGATATGCATGGGTTTATAAGGTAGATTGGCGGATTGTGGCAATAGCGGTGTTTGCTTTAGCGACCATTTATGCTTATGAGCAGGAAACTATTGATGTTCGGAATGAATGGCAATGAAAGAGAAAGAACAGCGAATTAAATCTATTGAGTATGTGGCAACAAGTTGAGTTTAGTTTACGACCGAGAAAAAGTGGCTTTCATCTTGTCACTGATGAGATTACGAGCCATTTGCCGACACTTCCAAAAGTCGGGTTGGTAAATCTTTTCATCAAGCATACGTCTGCTGCGTTGACCATAAACGAGAATGCCGACCCTGATGTTCGCATTGACATGAAAAGCATTTTCGACAGACTGGTGAGGGAACGTGAACCATATTATACCCATACTATGGAAGGCGATGACGATATGCCGGCTCATGCCAAGGCATCAGTCATCGGGCCATCAATCACCATACCAATAACTAATGGACGTTTGAATCTTGGCATTTGGCAAGGGATATATCTCTGCGAGTTCCGCGACTATGGCAGCGCAAGAAAAATAGTAGCTACGATTACAGGAGAATAGCATGATACCGAAACTGATTATATTTGATTTTGACGGAACTTTGGCAGATACCACGGCCACTATTCTGAGGACTTATCACGTAGCGATTGAAGCGATGGAAGCGCCAAAACGCACTGATGCTGAGTGTAAGGCCACTATTGGCTTGCCGCTGAAAGAGGGCTTCCGACAATTATATCCCAATTTTACGGAGGCAGAACTAAACGGTTGCGTTGACACCTATCGCAGGAAATTCAATTCCAACAAACGCGACCTTGTGCCAAGTTTGTATCCCGGAGTAAAAGAAACCCTCGACAAATTGGCAGAGATGAAAATACAAATGTCTATTGCATCCTCCCGTTCGCGGGCGTCGCTGGTGGATTTTTGTGAGGAAAATGACATTGCAAAACATTTCTCGTTGATACTTGGCGCTGACGATGTGACCCATGCCAAGCCCAATCCGGAACCAGTCTTAATTACATTGGGCAGGTTGAATCAAGATGCCGACCATACAATTGTTGTCGGGGATATGCCTGTGGATATTGCGATGGGAAATGATGCCGGATGTCGTACCGTCGGGGTAACTTACGGCAACTCCAGCCGGCGGGACCTCGTCAACTCAGGAGCCGACTATATAATCGACACTTTTACAGAACTTATTGACCGAGTAATTCTATGAACGCAACTATAAGTTTCGGATTATTAGTCATGACAAGAAAGATAAATAATTGATGCACAATTTTAGAATATGGAATCTCCACAATTAAACGAACACAACAAACAGGAATATCCTCCGATGCACACCGCAGAGCATCTGCTCAACGGTGAAATGGCCCGCAGATATGGTAAGGGACGAGCATTTTCTGCGCATGTTGAGCGGAAGAAATCAAAACTTGACTATCATCTCGATAAAGCTTTGACCGCCGAGGAAATAAAGTCGCTTGAAGACTACATCAACTCAATAGTGGAGGAAGATGTTGAAGTAACCGAAGAGTACATCACTCAGGCCGAAGCGATGGAAAGATTCGATATGAGTCGCTTGCCTGAGAGTGCTTCAGACACAGTGAGAGTCGTTCATGTTGGTAATTACGACCAATGTCTATGTGCCGGCTCACATGTGGATCGAACAAGTGAGATAGGCACATTCAGAATCACAAGCAGCCGATATGCCGACGGAGTGCAACGTCTTGTTTTCAAGTTGGATAAATAAACTACGCAAGTTATGAGCAGAAAAAACAACCATGAGGAAATAACGGTTATAAGAATATTATCATTTATAATCGCAGTGATTATGACAAGTTGTAATGCAAGGTCAGCGAATACCAATGTGGAGTTAGTTTCGCCTGAAGATTTTCAAACAAAGCTCCGTGAAGACACCAACGCATACCTCCTTGATGTGCGTAAGCCCGTTGAGTTCGAGGCCGGACACCTTAAAGGCGCGAATTTATTAAACTGGCTCGACGAGAGCAGTTTCAAGTCGGGCTCGGAGAAACTGGACAAAACCAAGACTATCTACGTTTATTGCCGCAGCGGTAGACGCAGTAATGAGGCCGCCAATTATCTTGCAAAACAAGGATATAAAGTCGTGGACATGGACGGTGGCATCTTGGCATGGAACGAGAACGGACTGCCTATAATTTCAGAGACAGATGTAGCCACCACACTGATTGAATCACAAGGCATAACGCATGACTCATTTACCACTCAATCGGGAAAAGACGTAAGTATTCATTTCATCAAGCACGCATCACTGATTCTCGAGATTGACGGCAAGGTGGTGTATATCGACCCTGTAGGAATGTATGGCAATGACTTCACCAAACTGCCAAAGGCAGATGCCGTGATGGTGACACATGAGCACCACGACCATTTTGACCCAGAAGTGATTGAAATCGTGTCAAACACAGACACAAAGCTAATATGCAATGGACGTGTCGCTGAATTGGGAGAAAAAGGTGAGCCTATGGCTCCCGGCAACTCGATAGATTTGTTTAGTGGTGTAAAAGTAACAGCCACTCCGGCATACAACATAACAGAAGGACATCTGCAATTCCACCCCAAAGAGCGCAAAGACGTAGGCTTTCTCTTTGACATAGACGGATTGAGGATTTATGTAGCAGGCGACACTGAAGACAGTGCAGAAATGACGAACCTTAAAGATGTTGACATTGCATTCATTCCGGTTAATCAGCCATACACAATGACTCCCCAACAAGCCATTAATGCAATCAACATGATACAGCCTAAGATTGTGTATCCCTATCATTATGGCGACACTGACCTTACACCCATTGTTAATGCCTTTAAGGATAACAATGACATCGAAGTCCGAATCAGAGAACTGCAATGAATATAGAGGAGATAAGGAGATACTGCTTGGCAAAACCATACGCCACCGAGGATATGCCTTTTGGCCCGGAGTATGTAGTGTTTAGGATAGGGGGCAAGATTTTCTGTTGTCTTGCGCTTGTGCTTGGGCATGTGGTGCAGTTGAAATGGAGTCCGGACGAGTTCGATGAGGTAATTGACAAATATTCCTACGTCCGTCAGGCATGGCACTGGCACAAACGTCACATGATTCAATTCGACCTTGACGAGTCACCAATCCCGGATGCAACAGCCAAAGAACTTATCGACCGAGCCTATTCATACGTCAGAGACAGATTGCCAAAGAAAATGCAACGACAATGGGACTGATAGATTAGTGTAGAAGCATATCTCTGGGTACGACAATGTTTCTACTAAACCATCCGGATAGCGAAAATGTTTCTGACGATAGAAATCTTAAAATTAAAGTATTATGTTGGACACTGAATATAAATTTGGAGAGGTGCATAACCTGTCAGAAACTTGATGAACATCTCGCTCCGGCAGAGGTAATGGTATGTGTGTTAGAGGGTGAGATTGCAACGACGAAGGTTTCCGTATATTTTGGGAAGTGATGGATTAATGGGGCTGTGTCAAAATAGAATTATCGCATCTGAAAGATGCAAAAAATTGCATAGCCGGGGATTGGCGCGTAGCGCCTATCTCCGGTTTAATGTTTGAAACAAAAATAAAAATCTGCAAAGATTTAATATTTCAATATTCTAATTATCAAATCTTTACAGATTATGCACTCTCGTTATCGGATCTCCGGGCAAATCGACCTAACGGTCTCTTTACCCGGCTACCCAATTTTGGGCTTCTTTCAGAAGCTTTTGAATTTTGACACACCGGCATATGTTTATTTGCGTGATTTTTGGGGGTGGAACCCTTACAAATGCCTGTATGATTAGAACTCGGCGTTGTTCGGCGTACGGGGGAAGGGTATGACATCACGTATGTTTGTCATACCGGTCACGAAGAGCACCAGACGTTCAAATCCAAGGCCGAATCCGGCGTGGGGCACGGTTCCGAATCTGCGTGTATCAAGATACCACCACATATCCTTCATGGGTATGCCGAGCTCTTCTATGCGCTTTTGAAGTTTCTCGTAACTTTCCTCACGCTCTGAGCCGCCAATAATTTCACCGATTTTAGGGAACAGTACGTCCATGGCGCGAACAGTCTTGCCGTCGTCATTCAGCTTCATATAGAACGCCTTTATCTCCTTGGGATAGTCTGTCAGTATGACGGGCTTCTTAAAATGTTCCTCCACAAGGAAACGCTCATGCTCGCTTTGCAGGTCGGCACCCCAATATACCGGGAACTCGAATTTATGGCCTGACTCCTCAAGAATCTTTACTCCTTCACTATATGACAGGCGTACAAACTCGTTGTCGAGCACGAATTTCAGACGGTCTATAAGCTCCTTATCGTAGTGTTCTGCGAGGAATTCAATGTCGTCAAGACAATTGTCGAGCGCATACTTTATACAATATTTTATAAAGTCTTCGGCCAAGTCCATGTTATCGGCGATGTCGAAGAAGGCCACTTCAGGCTCTATCATCCAGAACTCAGACAAGTGTCTGGGAGTGTTTGAATTTTCAGCGCGGAAAGTCGGGCCGAAAGTATATATGGCACCGAGAGCCGTTGCACCAAGTTCACCTTCAAGCTGACCTGAAACAGTCAAAGCTGTAGGCTTGCCAAAAAAGTCTACGGAATAGTCAACCGAGCCATCGTCATTTTTTGGCAAGTCGTTAAGATTAAGTGTGGTTACCTGGAACATTGCACCGGCGCCCTCACAATCGCTTGCCGTAATAAGCGGCGTGTTAAGATAGAAAAAGCCTTTTTCCTGAAAGAACTTATGTATGGCAAAAGCCAAAGCGCTTCGCACTCGCAGGACTGCTCCAAACGTATTTGTTCGAGGGCGTAAGTGGGCTTTCTCCCGAAGGAATTCCAAAGTATGACCCTTCTTCTGCAAGGGATACTGCTCCGGGTCGGCCGTTCCAAATATTTCAAGTTTCTTTGCCTGAATTTCCACCGACTGGCCTTTACCCATAGACTCTACCAATATACCTTCGACTTTTATCGAAGAACCTGTAGTTATGGGCTTCAACTCTTCGTCAGAAAAGTCTTGCAGGTCTAATACGATCTGAATGTTTTTAATAGTAGAGCCGTCGTTAAGCGCCACAAACTGCACATGCTTATTGCCACGACGCGTACGAACCCATCCCATAACGGTGACGAGCTGACCGAGCAGACTACCGTCAAACAGATCTTTTATCTTAGTACGTTTCATTTCTTACTGATTGGTCAAATTATTCAAATGAACCCATTTTCAGGAAGTTAACTTCTTCCTGCGTCAGATAGCGCCAACGTCCGCGAGGGAGATTTTTCTTAGTAAGTCCGGCGAAATATACGCGATCCAGCTTCGTAACATGATAGCCTAAGCTTTCAAATATTCGGCGAACGATGCGGTTACGACCGGAGTGGATTTCTATTCCGGCCTGATTACGGTCGGTATCAGTAGCGTAGCTGATGGCATCGGCATGTATCGGGCCGTCCTCCAGCTCAATACCGTCGGCAATGGTCTGCATGTCGTCTTCGGAAATATCCTTATCCGTCCAAACATGGTAGATCTTTTTCTTCACATATTTAGGATGCGTCAATTTTGACGCGAGGTCGCCATCGTTAGTCAAGAGCAATACGCCGGTAGTGTTTCGGTCCAAACGACCTACAGGATATATGCGTTCATTGCATGCTCCTTTCACAAGATCCATCACTGTAGTGCGTCCGTTAGGATCGTCGCTTGTTGTCACACAGTCTTTCGGCTTATTGAGCAGGATATAGCATTTGCTTTCCAAAGTCACGACTTTGTCGTCATATTCAACAACATCGTTGTGAGATATTTTAGTTCCAAGTTCAGTTACAGCCACACCGTTTACTTTCACAAGACCTTGCTGGATAAATTCATCGGCCTCGCGACGTGAGCATATACCTGCGTTTGCCATAAATTTATTCAGACGAATCTGTTCATTCGGATCCGGAATAGGCATTTCATATTCGATACGCTTCGGACGCGGGGTGAAGCTTTTACCCTGACGGGGGAATGCGCCGTTCTGCTGACGGTTGTTAGCACCTCCTGGACGGCGGTTATTATTATAGCCACCCTGCTGGGGGCGACGGTTATTGTTGTAGCCGCCCTGCTGACGGTTATTGTTGTAGCCGCCCTGCTGACGGTTGTTGTAGCCACCCTGCTGACGGTTGTTGTAGCCACCCTGCTGGCGGTTGTTGTTGTAGCCGCCCTGCTGACGGTTATTGTTATAACCACCCTGCTGACGGTTGTTGTAGCCGCCCTGCTGACGGTTATTGTTGTAGCCACCCTGTTGGCGGTTATTGTTGTAGCCACCCTGCTGACGGTTGCCGTAGCCACCTTGCTGACGGTTGCCATAGCCACCACCCTGGCTATTATATCGATTGTATCCTCCCTGATATCCGCCTTCAGTTGAAGGGGTATAGCCCTCGGCAGATGTTGTAGATGTCGATTCAGCGTTTTCCGAGCCTTCAGCCGCAGGCGATTGGTAAGACTGCTGACGAGGCTGATAGCCGCCTTGGCTTCCATAGCGGTTATTTACATATCCGCCTTGTTGGCGGTTATAGTTATTCTGTCCATAGCCACCCGGGCGGTTATTACCGTAGCCACCTTGCTGGCGGTTGTTGTTATATGGACGTGGTTGATACGGACGTTGGTATTCGCCCTGTTCGCCGTCAGTTGAAGGATGACGGTCATCAGACTGACTATAATTCACTTTACTGTAGTGCACTTCGCCATCCGACGATGCGGCGAAGCGGTTTTCCCCGATTCTGGGTCTTTTCGGCTTCTTTTCTTCGTTATTTTCCATAATTCCGGTTTCTTAACGTTACGTAGAACAAATAAAAAGGATTTTTCTGCCTCTCGGCGATTAATAGTTTAGTTTTTAATTTTACTGTTTTTTAATTGGCATTAAAGTTGGATAAACAAACATACTATAATACAATTTGACCGCAATGACCGAAATGCTACTAAACGGGAGCCTTTCGGCTATCCGTACTTCAGGCACGCAATCATGGCAAAATTAGCACATTTATTCGTCAATCGCAATAGCGCACAACGCTTAAATTGCTATTGCACACACCTTGACACAGCGCATTTACAATTATTTAACACTTCATATTCGTTCTGCGTTAATTATAGAGGCCATCTTCGGACGATTTCAATCATAATCGGGCAAAAAATTTGGCGGTATAAGGAAATTAGGTTAATTTTGCACATTGCAAATTTGCCGTCAAATTTGTTTATATAAAAAATGACAATATAAAAACTAAAATACAATGGCTGAAAAAGATCAAAAAAGAGAGCCGGCTACCGCCCTTGAGGAGGTAAACCAGGACAACCAGGAACTCAAAGACAAAGTGACCGCCGGTCAAAAGTACATCATGTGGGGAATGATAGCCCTTTCCGTGATTGCAATCATAGTGTTGATTTATATTTTCGCTATCCGCAATCCGGGCATAAAGTCGGCCAACGAAGCTGTTTCGCAAGCCGATGTCACCCTATCGCAGGGCAACGATTCGTTGGCTCTCGCGCAATATCAACAGGTTGCCGACCAATATGGCTACGACGGAGGAAACCGCGCCGCTCTCATGGCGGCCACTCTCCTTTACAAGGACGGCAAATATGAGGAAGCAATCAAGCAGCTAAAGGACTTTAAACCTACAGAAGCGATTGTCGGAGCCGCCGCTTATTCACTCGAAGGCGACTGCAACGTAAATCTTCAGAAATATTCCGAGGCTATCAAATGCTACGACAAAGCCATCTCGCAGAGCGGCGATAATGCCCTCTACACACCTCTCTTCATGCTGAAAAAAGCCACAGTACTTCGCGAGCAAAAAGATTACGCCGCAGAATTGAAGGTACTTAAGCAGATTCAGTCTGACTATCCTCAGTACGGCAATGCTTACGGGATAAGCATCGAGAAGTACATTGCCCGCGCTGAAGCTCAAGCCAACCAAAAGTAATTCTTGAGCCAGAACGGCATCGTCCTCCTTCAAGGAAAAGATTTAAGATATAGCATCAGATGATGCACAAAATGAATAGCCGGAGATAGGCGCTTCGTGCCAATCCCCGGCTATTCATTTTGTGCATCTTTCAGATGCGATAATTCCATTTTGACACAGCCTCTAATATTAATGTAATCCCGATTAAAGCCAAACGGGAGCAAGATATTTAGCCAGCAGATAGCCTCCGCCTATAAGCCATACATACAGGCAAGCGGCAAGTATAAACGGCTTTGCACCGGCCTTCTTAAACTTGTCGACGCTGGTCTCCGCTCCTAAGGCCGCCATTGCCATTGTCAGCAGAAATGTGTCGAGATAGTTAATCGCATCCACAAGTGCGACAGGAAGCAAATCAAACGAATTAAATCCTATCACGGCCAAAAATCCTACAGCAAACCAGGGGATATTTACCTTACCTTTCTCCCCCGACATTTCAGCAGACGACTTTCGGCGCACCACCCAAAATCCGAGAATAAGCAATACGGGCACAAGCAACATCACTCTTATCATCTTCACGATAATAGCCACATTGGCAATTTCACCGCCCATAGCATTGCCGGCCCCCACGGCATGAGCCACCTCGTGGAGCGTAGAGCCGGAATAGATGCCCATCTCTTGCGGAGTCAGGTCAAGCAAACCGGAACGATAGGCTATCGGGTATAAAAACATCGACAGGGTGCCGAAAATCACTACCGTGGCCACTGAAACCGCAGTCTTGTACGGTTGGGTTCTGATAGTAGACTCCGCCCCCAGCACGGCCGCGGCACCACAAATTCCGCTTCCGACCGATGTCAATAAAGCCGTATCACGATCCATCTTAAGCAGACGGCCCAGCGCTATTCCGCCCAATATAGTTACAGTGACTACAATGGCATCAATCACAATGCCGGACACGCCTACGTTTACAACATCTTGAAAAGTCAGCCTAAATCCATATAATATGATACCGATTCTAAGTATTCTCTTCGAGCAAAGCTGGATACCCGGCACCCACGTATCAGGCAGATTATTGCGCAACGAATTGGCATACAGCATACCCAATATTATACCAATAATCATCGGGCTGAAAGATATGTCCTTGAAAAATTGCGCTTCGCCAATATAAAAAGACGCACATGCAAAGAGCGCGATCAAAAGCACTCCGTGTAACATACTCACTCTTTTTTCTGAAATTTTCGGCATAGGGAAAAACGTCTATAAATTTTTAATTAACATTCTGATAAATAGCCTCATCTGTTAAAGGCTTCATTAACAAGTACAAAATTAAAGAATTTCCACCTACCCACAAGGATTAATCTCAAATAAATTTATACCTTTGCATCCTTTGGAATAGACCTAATGACTGAAGCCACACTCAATAAACTAAAGATATTGGCCGAATCGGCCAAATATGATGTTTCGTGCTCGTCAAGCGGCACTGTGCGCCGCGGACGTAAAGGCGAAGGCATAGGCAACACCGTCGGAGGCGTCGGAATATGCCATAGCTTTGCCGACGACGGGCGGTGCATATCGTTGCTTAAGGTCATGCTGACCAACGTGTGCATGTACGATTGCGCCTACTGTATAAACCGCAGAAGCAACGATATTCCGCGGGCCACGCTGTCTGTGACCGAATTAGTTGACATAACAATGGAGTTTTACCGGAGAAATTATATCGAAGGCCTGTTTCTTAGCTCCGGAGTGGTACGTAATCCCGACTATACTATGGAACGCCTTGTTCGCGTGGCTCAAGATCTGCGTACCGTCCACAAGTTCAACGGATATATCCACCTCAAGAGCATCCCCGGAGCATCGCAAGAACTTGTCAACCGGGCCGGCCTTTATGCCGACCGTATGAGTGTCAACATCGAAATTCCTAATGAAACTTCGCTGAAATACCTCGCGCCTGAAAAGAATTTCAAAAGCGTCTATGAGCCAATGGGATATATCCGGCAAGGAGTGCTTGAAAACAAAGAAGACCGGCGTAAGATGCGCCACGCCCCACGGTTTGTTCCCGCAGGCCAGAGCACTCAAATGATCGTCGGAGCATCGCCCGAACATGACCGCGACATACTTAGGCTATCATCGGCACTTTACGCCACGCCTACCATGAGACGCGTCTACTACTCCGGCTACGTGCCGGTTAACAGCTATGACAGCAGATTGCCGGCGCTCAAACAGCCCCCTTTAGTAAGAGAAAACCGACTATATCAGGCCGACTGGCTGATGCGGTTCTACCGATTCACCGCCGACGAGATAGCCGATGACTCACATCCGGATCTCGAGCTCGAGATTGACCCGAAGCTTTCATGGGCACTCCGGCACCCCGAACACTTCCCTATAGATGTAAACAAGGCCGACTACGAGATGTTGCTTAGAATACCCGGAGTTGGAGTTAAGTCGGCCACTTTAATAGTCAATGCACGCCGATTCCGCAGACTCACTTCAGAACACCTGAAAAAAATTGGGGTGGTAATGAAACGCGCCCGCTACTTCATCACGTGCGGAGAACTTCCTCAACAATGCGTGGCCGACGTTTCGCCGGAGTATGTTCGTCGTCAGCTGATCTCCCGGAATGCCGACTCCGGCGACCATGAATCACAACAATTGACATTTGATTTCGGCCAAACATGAATGCATTCACATTTGACGGGACGTTCGACGGGCTTCTGACGGCCTTATTCGACGCATATCTAAGAAAACAATTTCCTGATAAACTGGTGAGGAAGGGCGATGTGATTCCTATGTTTTGCGAAGAATCGCATGAAGTGACTACCGACGAGGAGAAAGCGACAAGAGTATGGCGGTCGCTCGGCAAGAAAATGTCTAAAGCGGCTCTTTCCGCAGTAGCCACGAGTTTCTTGTGCGAGGATTGTGAGTATGACACAGTCTTATTTCGTTATCTGCGCAAAGCGATCGACTCTCCAATCGGCATAGAAGGTGACTTTACTGACAGCGATGTGATAGAAGTGACAAAAATGGCCAGGCGTGTGCGTTTCGAAGCTACTCGTTTGGCCCAATTCGTCAGGTTTCAAAAAGCCGCCGACGGCACTTACTTCGCCATGACCGAACCGCTTTACAATGTACTGTCCATGGCCACGAATCATTTTGTTGACCGGTTTTCAACAATGCGCTTCCTTCTCTATGACAAACGCAGAAAATTCGGGTATTATTACGACGGTGCCACGGTACACCAAGTTACTCTTCCTGAAGAACTTTACCATATTGCTACAGGCAGCTTGGCTGACGACATGATGGCTGCCGATGAAAAACTATATCAAAATCTGTGGCGCACATACTTTAAAGCCATTGCCATCAAAGAGCGTTCTAATCCGCGGAAACAACGTCAGGACATGCCCGTAAGGTTTTGGAAATATCTAACCGAGAAAAATTGACCCAATGTCTTGAATTTGTCATTGCGACGGTAGGCTAAATATGAATTCCAGTCCGCCACCCGACGCATTTTTAACCTTAATGTCGCCTTCCATCGACGCGAATATTCGATTTACTAACGACAAGCCTATACCCGAGCCGCCGTTTTTCCTTGAGCGCCCGTTGTCTACCCGATAGAACAGATCAAACAATCGGCCAAGATGCTCCTCCCCAACGCCGACACCGTTGTCGGAAAATGAGAACAGCATCCGACCATTGTCCTCACATAGCCAGTTTAGCGTAATTCGTGTGCCCCCAGAATGTCGGGCCGAATTATAAATCAGATTCAACAAGGCATTTGTGAGCAGCGACGCATGACCTTTGACATAGCACTCTTTCGGCACATTAAACTCGAAATCCATGTTGCCTGCCACCCGGCCCTGATTAACTTCATTAGCAAGCTTTTCAGCCAAGTCATAAAAATTAAAGACCTTGCATTCCAAAGAACTGCCGCTTTCCTGAAGGCGCATTACCATGTTCAAGTCATTTATAAGCCCGACAAGCCTGTCAGTATTTTCTTTAGCCCGGATAAGGAACCGTTGTCTCTGCTCTTCAGGCATATCCTTATTCTCGATAATTGTGTCAAGATAGCCTTTGATAATTCCAACGGGGGTGTTAAGCTCATGGCTCACGTTCATGCCGATCCTGCGTTCGTGGTGAAATTTCTCCTCCTCAGCACGCAATTTTTCGCGGTAAAGAATCAAGAGCTTCCTGGAGACTTCGCCAAGCTCATCCTTGGTAAATTTCCACGACTCTATATTGTCCGGTAATTTGTTTGAAGAGATCGCGTCGGCAAAGTCGCGGAGGACATATATGTTTCTACACACTGCCTTAGATCCCAAATAAGCAAGGACAAATGACAGAATGCCCAATCCGAACACTACTATCCAAACCATCGGATCGACCCCGATAAATCTAATAACCTCCTCGTCGTAGGGCAATGCCGCAAATGTATGTATCTTGCCGTCGGCGCTTGACTCGGAGCTAATCATAAACTTCGAGCCTCCTAAAGTCATGTCATTTAGAAAGACTGTGCCCCGATTGTCCCACATTGGCTTAAACTCCGGCAATATTTTCCCATACCCGTCATGTATCAAAATTGTGGCTTCTGAATTATCGGCTATGACACTGCCGTCGTTGTCATATACCGTCAGACGCAATGGATCCAGGGTGGTCTGATTGGTGAACAGCTTGATAAAGTCAACCGTATTTTGCAGATTTGCATTACTATCGTATGCGTCGATAACAGTGTTATTGACGTTGATAAGTCGATTTTCAAGATTATAGCTCAGTCGATTCCGCTCATGAACCACGAAATAAATTATCGTAATGCCTATGACAAGCCACAGCAAACCGACAAGCGGAAAGAACAGCCTCCAATGGAGACGCGTAAAACGGTGTTTATCCGACATATTACTGCAAAATCTTAGTCCGTTAAATTTAGCACTTTAACAAAGTTAACGAATTTTGGCCTATTAATGTTCTTCGACACACGAATTAACAAATTTTCAGCCAGCTGTCATTAGCCTTGAATGTTTTCCGGATAGCAGAAAATGTCCACCATGCCATCCGCTATTTTGGTAAACATTACCCCAATATTGGTTAATCCAATATACAGTTAAAATAGTTATTTTGCTGTATG
>CAZIXM010000047.1:0-18921 GCA_964543345.1 uncultured Muribaculum sp.
CATCCTATAAGAACGATGCTGTGGTAAGAACATCATTCTTTGAGGCAACCATGGGAAATCCTGACCTTGAACAACTAAACGCTTTTCAGAATCTCATCAGCTACAATGGACGTATCGGTCGTTTTGGGTTATCATTCACCTACGATTTCCTCAAATACTTCCATAACACTTCCAACTGTTACTTCGCTGAGGACAACATAATGTATCATCAACTCGTAAATGACGGCAATTTTTCCTACAACAAATTGATATTTGGAGCATCGGCCAATCTTCTTGATAATAAGTTGAGGCTAAAAGCCAACGCTACATTCAGCATGAACCGATTTGACTCTGAATATCGCCCTGCACGAAGCAATGATTGGCGAGCAGATTTCAGTGCTTCATATATGTTTGGCGATTGGCAAGTCAGAGGCACATACGCGCTCCCATACGAAACACTTGGCATCGAGGGAACAAAAATCCACAATCCGGCTCAATATGGATTATCTTTGAACTGGCAACATGGTAATTGGGCTGCCGAATGTTGCATCGAAAACTTACTCGATCGTCGTATGACTACCCGAACCAATGCCAATTATGGAGTATATCAGTCTGTTTCCCAATCGTTGAGCGACCTTAAAGGACGTAATATCAGTATTTCAGTTACATACACCTTACCCTATGGCAAGAAAACAGAAAAAGACAAGGTTGAAACAGAAAGTAAAATTAATTCTGCGATTCTCAGACCATTCTAATAAGACAACAGCTTTCTCATACAAAAATAGCCAGCCTCAGGCACGAAGTCGGGGGCTGGCTCAGTAATGAAAGTATGGCTATGGATTACTCATACCCTTCGGGCAGATTGGGCTTGGCATCTTTGGGAATATGCGGATTTGCACGCATTTGCTTGATGGCTTCTATTTCGCCAGTAGTGAGTTTTGATTTTTGCTCATGAGGCAAAGGCTTATACTGTACCGGATTTTGTTCAGAAGCCGTTTTTTCTGGCTCCTTTTCCGGTGAGGATTCCTCCTCTTTCATAGGCTTTGGCTGCCACTCATCACCGGGCTTGAAGTATATGAACTGAGGGGCTTTGCTTTCAAGATTGAAGATTTTGGTCTTCAAACCTTCGCGCTCTTCCTTTGTGCCTTGAAGCATTCTGCGCTCGAAGTCCTGATATTCTTTTGTATCCTCTTGACCGATTCGGCTACCGCGATAGAGCCATTCAACACGTTTGAGATGCTCGATGTCGTTGTGGTAAACGACAATTCCAACTACGATTAAAATTGAAAGAAATACGTGAGAGCCCACGAGTATCCATTTTATCAAGCGCAGCCGCGTGAGTTCTACTATGGATGGAAGCTGCTTCTCGATTCTATCCATACGCTTGTTGTTGCCCTCCACCGAATTGCGCATCTCCCTTAAAGGTTCGGTAACCTCCTTGTTCACGGCTTTTGCCGTGTTGTCAGCATATTCTGATTTTTCAAGGACTGTCATGGGGCTGACTGTAACAGTCGGAGGCGGAACCTCTATCTTTGGCATATCGTTTTTCAAGGTGATCTTTATTTCGTTGACAATATTGTCAAGGTCTCCTTTGCGCACGATGTCGCCGGGAAGTTTGAACTGACACTGAGAGGAAGCCGCTTCCGACTTACCCCCCTTGCTTTCTTTGATAGCGGTGAGGATGTCCTTCAGAAGCCGATACACCGCTTTAGTGTCCATGGTTTCTGATGGCTGAACGACTTCTGATTTCTTGGGGAGCGCCGGATTCTTACCGGCTTCTCCCTTGTTGGATGTGAATGTATTCATCTTTTTATTCCTTTCTTTTTCTTCTTCTTTGGACGATACCAAGCGCAATCTTCATTGCGGATATACTCGTCCTGTTGATTAACCTTGAAGAGTCCGAGTTCAAAATTAAGGTCTTGACTTCGGTCTTCATAATTGTTTTGGACTGGTGCGACTTCAACTTTCTGCGGCTTGCTTTGCACCTTCGGAGTGTTGGCCTCAATCGCTTTTTTGAGTTTGGAAAGACTGCACGACCTGTCTATTTCCGAGCCGTTGAAGGTGTATTTGCCCATCTTGAAGCGGATGCCCTGCTGCTTGTTGGTGCTTCCGTTGTTGATGACGGTGCATTCAATGCCCTGTCTTTCGATGGCTTCAATGAAAGAATCAAAGTCACGGTGACGGGGCAGTTCGGCTTGGATTATGTCGTAAATCCGGTAACGGGTCTTATCCGGTTCCTTCAACCTATGGCGATTAACCTCCTCCTTGCCGGGAGCGATATACAGACCCTCGCGTTGCGTAATATCAAGACAGATGTCTTTGCTGCGGAATCGCTCGTTGCTGTCGGAGATGGTCTTGCCGGAGTTGCTGACGCGGTTGAAGACGATGTGGCAGTGGGGATGCGGACGGTCATAATGGCGCACGATTATAAATTGAGTGTCCTTAATTCCCATTCTCTCCATATACTCCAAGGCGATTTTAAGCATATATTCATTGCTTATTCTCGGAGCATCGTGGGGCGAGAAACTCAAAACGGTATGTCCGCAATTCTTACCGAGGCGTGGATTCATCTCTCCCTGCATCTCAAAACTGCGGCTTATCGAGTCTATCGAACCAAGCATCACACCGTCGGCACCTATGATTTCAGCACCTTTTTTCTCATTGAGGGCGTAATGGACAGCACCTCGGTAATCCTGTCCTTTCTTCAGTTTTGACATCATAGGCCGAACTTTTTAAGTGCGTTGTCAAGACGCTCCGCAAGGACCCGGTTCTCTTGTGCTGCGGCGGCGAAGCCATCGCGGTTGGCGACATACGCATTATGGTTGATATTGTTCTTCATGCCGCAAACCTCACGACGGAATGCGGCAAGTTCCGGAGTCATTCGTTCTTTTATCACCACTTTCGAGAGAGACTCACGGATGAAGTCGGCAACCGACATCCCTGCCTGTGCCACTTTGTTCATAAGCTCAAACCGCTCGGCGGTACAGAGCGAAAAAGAGAACCGGTGCTGGCGTTTCTCTGTGGCGGACTTTCTTGGTCGGCCACCTTTTGAATTTTCGTTTTTCTGTTTCATTTTTTCAGAATGATTTTAGTGATTAATGCCACTGTAGTGTGGCGGAATTGTGTTGATAGATAGACCATCGGGATGTAGCAGCGCTCTTGCGCTCTGAGGTTTTGGGTGCGCCAAAACACTAACTTGCTACATCCCTAATCACAGTACCCATTCACCCTAATGGGCGAATACCCTTTTACCCTTTTGGGTGGATACCCATTCGCCCATTTGGGTATCAGGGTATCCATCCTTTTGCCCATCCTGACTGATGTCAGACTGTTTGTCAGAACTGTCTTACGGATGGTGGGCGATACGGAGTGAAGGTATTTCAGAAGAGCGGAAGTAATGTATGGCGGAGGGTGTTCCGTACGTCCTTCCCACCCTAAGACCTTACGACCCTAAGGCCGTAGGGTCTTAAGGCAGAAAGACCCGGTTCAGAGCTTGCGCCACTCCTCCACTTTGTCTCCGTAGCGGTCGAGGTGGTCGCGGATGATGGCTTCGACGTAGGCTGAGCCGGTGGAATCCTCCAATCCGATTTTGCGGACGTTGTAGCTGATGCGTTTCCATGTCTCCTCTTCGATGACCACGGTGTGACGCTTGGCAATCTGACCCGGTTGGAGGAACTGTTCCACATATTCGTCCAACTCCTGACGGCGCATCTTAGCGCTTACTCTCGTTAGCTTGGATTCATTCGGTGGAGTCAATTCGTTTGACGGAGTAGTTTGCACGTCTGAATTGGATTCTCCCGATTTGTTGAGTTCGTTCTGTTCGACTGATTCTGTGGATTCTCCTGTCGTAGTGATTTCTAAGTTTGAATCCAATTCTTTCAGCGAAACCAATTCTTTCGATTGCATCGGAGGTGCAGGGTCAAGGGCAACATTTCCATCTGATGATTTTTTCTCATCGGATGAATTTGCCGGACTCAGTTCTACGGATTCATTCTTGGAATCGGTGGAACTGATGCCACTCTGTTCACTTGCGCCTTTCGGTGTTGCAGATGGCGCAAGTTCGTCAGCGAACAGATTCGGGTCGATTGCCACATTCCTTGATTTCACTATTTTCATCTGATTCTCTGAATTTAGAGAGTCGGATGAGTTGGCAGTGTTGTCAGACTGCGGTTGATTCACTCGTTTTGCTGATTTCGGCTTCTTGGAAGTCTTGTCAGCGGCACCATCCAACTGAGTTGGATTGGTGGCATTGTTTGGTTTTGAAACATGTTTTGTCATAACATTCGTTTTTTGAGAAGTTTGAGCCTTTTGAGTTTTTCGGCTTTTACCGACATTTCTGTTCTCTCGCTCCCATTGGTTATGGGGTCAGCCGAATTGCATTGTGCCATTCGGTAGGGAGCGTGACCCGGTTGTTTCGGCAATTCGATTTCTTGCAGAATTACCGAAACGATGATTTTCAGTGCTTTCATTTTTTTTGAAGATTTATGGCCAATGAGAATAAAAATCTCTCACAGACCGGAGTGAGTGTTGATGTTGATGATTTGATGATACGATTGCCTTTCTGATTGCTAATCAACGCATTGAACTATCATCATTGTTTCATCAAAAGATGCGGCCGGCTTAACGGAGATGTCAGCGATGAGAAAAGGCAACGACGGAGTTATCCTCACGTCTTCTCTCATTGGCTATATCTCTGTTGAACATCTGATGAAGAACCGATGAAAAGAAAAATTCCTGATTGCTATAGTATTGCAGCCTTATTCATCAACTCATCAAACCAACGAGAAAAAATTATAGATTCTCAAGCATCTGCCGGGTGACGGTGTAGAACCGTCCGACCTTCTTGCTCTCGACAAAGGTGGGTTCATTGAGAAACACTCCCATCTGATAGGTGGTATAGCAAAGGGAGTTCGGCGCAGGGCGCAGTTTCCAGCAATCCTGCACCACTTTTCTCAGTGCCGTGCGGTCAGCCTTGACTCTCATGTAGTCGAAGAGATTGAGGATGTCGTTGAGACAGAAGTCAACGGCATCAATCTTCCGGCTCTCCATGATGTCGAGCAAAAGTTCAGCGAGTTCCACCTCCACGCGGTTGCGGTTTGAGCGGATTATCTTTTGCAGAGCCTCTGTATCTATCAACTTCGGGTCGAACCACATTCGGCTCTCCTCGGTGGTGGACAGTTGACGATATGTCATGGCATGGAGAAAGGCCGGTATCTCGTAGCGGATTTTCTCCAAGAAGCAGGTGTCGTCACTTGTCAGCCGCTCTATCTTCCGCACCCAATAGCGTGTCTCGCCGGGGTCTATGACTACGGGGAGATGCTCGTTGTTGGAGCACAGCACGAATTTGGCGAAGAAGCTCACCTCCTCGCGGTCACGACCCTTTGCCTCCATCTTGTAGTTGTAGGTGGTGGATAGGTTTTTCAGCCGCTCGGAATCCTCGCGCTTGTTGAGAAGCACCTCGTCAACAACAATTATCAGTTTGCCGTTCCAGTCATCGTTGAACTGGCTCCGGAAGTTCTCGTTGGTGTTGAACGTGAGGTTTGCCTCAAAGACGAGTTTGAGAAAGTTGAGAAACGTTGACTTGCCGGTATTCCTTTCTTCCGATACCAGCAGGAGAATTGGCAGTTTCTGCAAAGGTCGCGTGTAAAGGATTTGCAGATAGTCAAGGCCAAGTTCATATTGGTTGCCGAAGATGTGACGCACAAGCGATTCGATGTGTGGCCACTCTCCTTCAGTCGGAATATGAGTCAGCGGAGAGTACTTGTTCTTGAAACTTCCGATTACCGGCTGATAGTCAAGATGAGCCGGGACACAACAGAAACCGTCGTATTTCGGAATGCTTGCCACGAAATCCTTGCCATAGTCCTGACGGATGGCTTCGATAGTCCAAGCTATGCTGCGCTCCACAAGTTGCCCGGCGGCGTTGGGCTGACGGACGAGCTTGTAGTAGGTCGTGCCTATGCGCTCGAAGAGTTCCTCAGCACCGGGTGGAGGCGGTGGCACCGGAGGCTTCTTCTCTCTGGCAGTTTTCCTTCTTGGTGATTCCTTCATCGGCATTCGTTTTTGGCGTTCAACAATTCGTTGACCTCGCTCTGGCGGTAGCGTGTGCTACGGCCAACCTTGACTGGTGTGAGCGAGCCTTTCACCTTGAGGTTGTGTACTGATGTGCTACAGATGCTGAGTTTGTCGGCAACTTCTTTGGCTGTGAGGAGTTTGTCTTCCTCTGCCTTCATGAAGATGGGGAGGAGACGCTCACGCGTGGCGTCGATTGTGTCAACCATAAGCTGACGAAGGTCAGCAAGGGTTACGTTGAGAACGATGTTCGGGGTGTTGGCATCGCGGTTGAGCGACTCCAACAAAGAGTACAGTGGGATGTTTTGCATTGTTTTGTCGAGTTTTGGGTTTTACCGTCCGATTATCAAATACTTTACGACAGATGAACGGTTTCTCTGTTGCAAGCCGATTGCCACTTCCATTTCATTCCGGACTGAAAAGGCAATAGCAAGCCCTGCCGACCTAAAAGCCTGGGGACGGAATTAGTAGAAATAAATCTTCACGCTTACTGCGGCAATCTTGGTTTCGATTTCTCAGTTACAATGGAACCCCATTGCTCCATCGAAACCGAAAACAATCTTATCCACATTAATCACAAATATTCACATCAACTAATTCTGTCCCCAGGCTTGCCTGTCACGACATACGAATATGCCGCCGGCCTGTATATTGGGTCAGCAAGTAATGCAGTTAGCCCTGTCCCGATGTCGCTTTCAGTGAAAGGACAACAAAGGGACTATCCGCCTTGTGGGGCAGATACGCGCGGGATGCAGTTGTAGCGGTGAATGACTTTTGTCATCCATCGGCAACGCGCCAAATGTAATAAGGGAACGCGCCGGAGGCGCAGGGGCAGAGCATAGTAATGGCTATCAGTCTGAAAACAACGTCGCTATTGCTGTTTAATATCGTCGGACGTGTCAGACGTAGGGATACAATAATCCCATTGGCATTGTCACATGCTCTTTTCAAGAAGCCTTTATGGGCAGACTATCCTGAAGTCTGTGTATGCAGTCCGCATCACTCCGGAGTTGTCAGTTCCGGGTGTTTGATGGTCTGCGTCTGCCGCTTGTCATGGCTTCGCATAGTGGATGCACGGAGATGACTGTCTCCGGCTTATAGTTCTGACTATTGCTTCAGTGTTGAAGTGCCACCTCTTTTGCCCCTCGAATATAATGCTATACATTCAGTTTCACACCACTCTGAACGCATCGGTATCATGTCCGGCTGCAAAGTTCGGCACACTTTTTCGGCTGTGCAATAGTTTTTCGGCCTCAAAATGGGCTGAAATGTTAAAATTTCATCCATTCCGGTCGATTAGTATGGTCATTTCATCCGGGTGCAACACGCCTTGACGCTGTCACGAAGTGCTGGGGCACATTCGACAAAGCCCGGTTGCGGTCGAAGAAAAGACCATCAGTACAATTCTAACGAGGGTAGGTTGCAAAAGGTTCAGACAAACTGAAAAATTTTTTGAAAATAATTTCTATCTGCCCTTCTATTCGCCCTTAAGTTCACCCTTTGGATATTGCTTTTAAACCTTAGCAATCAAGGTGTTGTGTTTTAAAACAATGCCTATGACCAACAATTATCTTATAAAGTTCGCCCTTAAGTTTGCCTTTTATATATTTAGAACGTATACGCGTCCTCACCTGCGTATTTAAGGGGGAAGACAACTTTGAAATTGTTTATTCCAATGATAGACTTGTCTCTTATGCACATTTGTACTGGAGGCTTTAAATCCAAGTATGCTTTCCCATTAGATGAGATTCTCGGATATATTCTATCTCTAAACTCCTTGTGTTTAAAACATTCCCTAAATTCAGCTTTTATGGCAACGTATGGGAAGTCCGCTCCCATTATTTTTTCCGCATGAGTTATAACCTTCTCTACGGTTACATTTGAATTGGGGAATGTATCGGCATAAGAATCTCTCCAACTTGCGAACATAGCAAGTTGCTCTGGTTCTAAAAGATTTAACAGTTTATCCGGAGGAATGACAACTTCTGATTTGGCTATTATATATTCTCTTCCATTAGCTTTATACGACACAAATCCCCAATAGTGAGCTGCATCTATGAATGTATCCCAATAGTAGTATCCCTTTCCTAACCAACGATCTCTTTTGTCGCCGGGAAAGGGACCATTCGCTTCAACGTAGTCAACGTTATCGCGATCTTCAAGTGTTTGATATAATACGCTCACTCGTTCTATTGAGATATTGTGTTCGCTTTCAGCGTAGACTGCAATCTTGTTAAATTTAGAGTCGGTATCAATATAGGAGTTACCATATTGGCCTGCAGAGTTACTGAACTAACATATGCTCTGACGTATGGAAAGACTATCGCTAAACTATTAGTGAAGAAGTACTCAGGGATTGCATCAAAGTCCAGCGTTTCATTGAACTCAAAGGTAGCGACACAAACAATTTTTACGATAGTCTTATTCTCTTCTCCTTGGTTCGCTGAAAAAACGAATCGAAGGGTAAATGTTCGGCTGGCTTTATCGTAGATACCTGATGGTAAGAATGATAAATCAAGAGGAGAGGCATCTGAAAAGTCTCCCATATTGATTTCCACGTTTGTGAATGTATAACTCTTAAATGCAAATGCAGCAGCGGTAGGCATAAGATTTTGTAGATAAAGAAAAATCCAGATTGTAATCTGGATTAAGATTGTAGTTTATTGTTAATTCTTGTTGGCTTGAGAAACCAGAACTCGGAATCGCCATCTCACATACATACTGATAAGCATCAACTGTAGAAAGGCACTCTTTCTCCAGTTGGCTAAGGTCTGCGGCTTTCTGAGATGGCGAAGCAACAGTCCTATAATGCTCTAATGCTTTTAGTACAGGATCCATTGGTTGGAGTGTTTTGGTTTGCAAAGTTAATAACATTTTTTGAATTGACCAAATAAATATGGGTCAAATCATATTTAAATCACTTTAATAACTTCTTTACGAACGAAAAAGTTCAGCAAATGATATAATAATTATTGCGTGAGAGTTGCTCTTGTTGTAATGGCTGCTACCAAATCTCGTTGCCTTTTTTGGCGAGGGCGGCGATTTCATCGGCTATCTCCTCGGAGGAGAGCTTGATGTAGTCCATAAAGGTCTTATGCGTCTTATGGCCACTTACGCTCATCATCTGGAGGGTGTTGTATTTGTGGCTGAGATACATGTTGGTGATTCCAGTGCGCCGGGCAGTATGGCTCGTGACACATTCATAGCGCGGCACAATCACATTGCGGTTCAGGTCGTATTCGGGTTCTTTCCCGGCTTTCTTCAAAGCTTCCTTCTGCTTCATCGTCAGATTGGTCGCTACTTTCTCTTTCAGAGTCGGCACTGTCTCTGATAATTCTTTCAATATTCCTTTGATGTATCGGTTCAGCACCTGCTCGTTGGCTTTCGGTATGTTGTAGCCATATTTCTCGCAAATGGAGATGAGATTATCATTCAGCACCGGGATGGTCACGTCCGTCTTTGTTTTCTGCTGAACGAGACGGATAACTCGGTTGCCTTTGCGAGTGGTCTCAAAACAGTCGGCATTGAGGTTGTTATAATCGCTGATACGTTGGCAAGTATAGCAACCGATGAGAAAAACATCACGGATGTGGTCTTTCTTCCCAGTCAACGGCATTTCATAGAGGGCTTGCAATTCCTCTTCGGTGAGATAAATCTCCACCGCCTTGTCGCGGTCCTCAATCTTGTTCTTGACAATCAATGAAGCAGCGCGTTGGTTATCGTGGACTCCATCAATGAAAGCGGCATTGATTAGTGCCTTCAGATTGGTCAGATGCTTGTTGACCACCTTCGGCATATATCCATGCTTGCGGAGGTAATTGATATACCGGGAGATAAACGCACGGTTGATGTCAGCCCAGCCGAATTGGTGCAATGGGTCGAAACCCTCATAGACTCCGATGTAACTTTTCCACGTCTTGCATGACCCAGCTGAATAGTCTTTGCTGCCAATCTTACGTGCGCCGCTCTTGATGTCATCCACAAACTGCACAAGGAATGGCCAGATAAGACGGTTCTTCTCATCTTCGATGCGCTTCTTCTCTTCGGCTAGTTTGCGAGCCTTTTCTCTCGCCGCCTCTTTCTTCGCCAGTTCCTTGCGTTCGGCCTCTGCCGCCTCCTCTTTGGCACGGCGTTCTGCTTCCACCTTCTCCGGCTCGGAGATATAACGAATATCCATGTCGAGAGCCTCGCGGTCGAAAGTGAGTTTGTCGAGATGCGCCTTGATGATGCCCTCAATCTGCGTCAGTTTTGAATGGAGCTGATAATTTTTCTTCTGATGTTCCAGCCATGCTCGTTGTGAGGCAATCGCCTTTTGCCATACGCTCACCTCCACTTGGAGCAGCGTCGAGACAAGAACGTCAATCTTGCGTGTATGGATACGATAGAAAAGCGTTGCCGTATCCTTCTTCAAATCCTTTGAACGGACATAAAATGGGGTCAATTTCTTCGGAGAGGGTGTTGTTGCCATATTTCTTTCGGTGTTAAAAATTATTGGCCACGATTCACAGTTGTTCACTATCAATCGTTTTGGTTCTACAAAGATAACAACTCAAACCCCATTTTGTCAAGTCGGGTCACCACATAGGTCACCACGTTTTATGAATTTCCGTGAAAACTCCAAAATTCAATAAAATTCATATTGCGCTATTATTCACCATTTTGCGTTCAACCGAAATTCATCCTCATTCACCACAATTCAAAAACTCAAGTTCTGGTGGCACCCCTCAAAAAATCGCTAATAGTCTTAATCATAGATTGTTATCGTTTTTAATTCAATCCAATTTGGACGAGTTCCCTATAAAGTTACCTATGACAACACTCATTTCAGCAAAAATAACTAATTGCCCAAGGCATCCGTGACGCGTTTGTCCATTGCAGTGCTTTCGTCACCGACTTTGAGAAATTCCAGAATGAGTTGAAAAAGCGAGGTATCAAAGCCGATAAACTGCTCAACGAGAAAGGCGAGGTAAAGACCATCATCTACAAAAAGGGCAGATACTCCTTCAAGGCATCGCAGATTGACCACCGGTTTACACCGAAAGGTCTTGAACAGATTTTTGCTAATCATAAGGAGTTCCAACGCCAACAGATTGAGGCAACTAAACCCAAGTCAAACTATGTTTATGCCGATGGCAGAATCAAGCCGCATAAAGTCTGAAGAATCCAGATGCTCCAAAACAGTCAGAGCCTATTGCTAACAAATCCATTTCCAATGGTATTGAATCTCCAACGCCAATAGAAGAACAGGGATTTGCCGGAGGTGGCGGCTTAACGTGGCCGGAATATAGGGCTTTACACCCTGAATTATCGCCACAAGAAGCCCTGCGCCGCTTCAAGGCTATCAAGCGAGGGCAAGACCCCAACGCCAACCTCGGAAGAGGAATGCATATGTGACCCACGAAAGCCACGATTTACGACTGTTTCCATTTTGGAAATAGTCACGTCACGTTCGAGTTCTCCGGATGCAAATATATTCTTCAGGTGCTTGGAGATTGCAGGAACTTTCGTTCCAAATAGATCTGCAATCTGACGTTGAGTGAGCCAGATGGTGTCACCTTTAACCGTAACATCCAATTGGGTTTCTCCATTGGGTGTTTGGTATATAACCAATTGTTTATTGTTGTTTAAATTCATGGTGCAAAGTTAATCAAATATCTGATATTTCCGACACTTCCTAAATTTAATTAGCGTCATAATACCTCGTCTTTTTTGCCGTTGATGATTGCGTCTATCTCGTCGGCAATTTCGTCACTCGACAATTTTATGTAGTCGCGGAAAGTCTTCTGCGTCTTGTGGCCGCTGACGTGCATCATCTGGAGGTCAGTGAATCTGTGGGAAAGATACATGTTGGTGATTCCACTGCGCCGGGCTGCATGAGTGGTGACGCTTTCTGCTCTTGTAACATGCGGTTCTCCTTTTCCGTTAGTTCAATATTTGACAGTTTGAATGAAAAATATTTTATAAATGAGAGTCAAAAATAGAAATTGAAACATAAATAAAAAATCCGAAAGATTTAACAATCAGTAAATCAACAACAAATCTTTACCATTAGATTTCATCCTGATAAGTAATATTTGAGGCTGTGTCAAATACACCCACAATTGTGTAGCGAGTGGCCATGGAGAGGATGCAAGATCGCATCTGAAAGATGCGTGAGCTGTGTAGCCTGGTAAAGTGAACCGGAGATAGGCGCTTCGCGCCAATCCCCGGCTACACAATTTTGTGCATCTTTCAGATGCGATAATTCCATTTTGACACAGCCTCAAGCATTTAGGGGCTTCTTTCAGAAGCTTCTGTATTTTGTCACAGCCCCCTTTCTTTGAACCTGTGTTAGTTAGTCGATGATGTCGAAGCCCGTGTATTTACGCAGGCATTCCGGAACGACGATACCCTCCGGAGTCTGATTGTTTTCGAGAAGGGCTGCCATTATGCGTGGAAGCGCCAAGGCCGAACCGTTAAGCGTGTGGCATAAGCGAGTCTTCTTGTCGTCTCCACGGTAACGGCACTTCAGGCGATTGGCCTGATAAGTCTCGAAGTTTGACACGGACGACACCTCCAACCAGCGTTTCTGAGCCGCAGAGTAAACCTCAAAGTCAAACGTTATGGCCGACGTGAACGACATGTCGCCACCGCACAGACGGAGTATGTGCCAAGGAAGTCCGAGCTTTTCAAGCAATCCCTGAACATGATCCTTCATCTCCTCAAGAGCGGCGTAAGAATTTTCGGGCTTCTCGATTCGCACAATTTCCACCTTGTCAAATTGGTGCAGACGGTTCAATCCGCGGACATCCTTACCGTAGCTGCCGGCCTCTCGGCGAAAACATGCCGAATAGGCACAGTTCTTAATAGGCAACTGGTCAGGATTTAGTATCACATCGCGGTAAAGGTTGGTCACAGGCACCTCTGCAGTCGGAATCAGATATAGAACGTCTTCATTAACGAAATACATCTGTCCCTCTTTATCAGGGAGCTGTCCGGTTCCGTATCCGGATGCTTCGTTGACCACGTATGGAGGCTGCACCTCAAGATAGCCGGCCTTTCCTGCCTCGTCGAGGAAGAACTGAATCAAAGCACGCTGCAGACGCGCACCTTTACCGAGGTAGACCGGAAATCCGGCACCGGTAATCTTAACGCCAAGGTCGAAATCGATGAGATTATACTTCTTGGCTAAATCCCAGTGGGGAAGGGCATCTTCGGGCAGGTCAGGCATCGGGCCACCGGTCTTTTCCACTACATTGTCGGCGGCAGTCTTGCCTTCGGGCACCATGTCGCATGGCAGGTTAGGAATGGTGAGCAATATGTCGCGAATTTTGTTTTCGGTGCGCGCAAGCTCTTCCGCTATGGCTTTCTGCTCCTCCTTTATGGCCGCAACCGTTGCTTTGACAGTTTCGGCCTCTTCCTTTTTGCCCGACTTCATAAGCTGGCCTATAGAAGCGGCGAGTTTATTAAGCTCGGCGGCTTTGGTGTCATTGGTAAGCTGAGCCTGACGTCGCTGAGTATCAAGCTCAAGTATCTCCTTTATGGTGACGGAACCGTCATAGCCCTTTACGGCAAGGCGCTCGACTACACGTTCCGGATTTTCTTTAATTTGCTGAATCGTAAGCATATACTTTTGTATATTTTTAATTATGACAATAATTCCTTCACTTTAGCCGATATTGCACGTCCTTCGGCGCGTCCGGCAAGCTCTTTGGAGGCTACACCCATGACCTTGCCCATATCCTTGGCCGATGTGGCTCCCACGCGTTCTATTATCGCCTTGAGCTCAGCCGTCAGTTCATCTTCCGACAACTGACGGGGAAGATATTCTTCAATGATGGAGGCTTGGGCAAGCTCGTCTGAGGCAAGCTCTGGCCGGTTCTGCGAAGAATAAATCTCGGCACTCTCCTTGCGTTGCTTGACCATCTTAACTAAGATTTTTGTAGCCGCATCGTCCGACAGTGTTCCGTCGGCCCCGGGAGCCGTCTTAGCTTCAAGAAATTCTTTCTTCACCCCGCGCAGAGTCTCCAGTCTGACACGGTCTTTCGCCAACATGGCCGACTTGATGTCGGCGCTGATTTTTTCAAAAAGATCCATCTTAAAGGTTATCTTTAAATAATTTTTAATGAACTGCAAATATAGGGATTTTATACGATATTTGGGGCATATTTACTAATTTTGCCATCAAGAAAATAACTCCTAAATATGTTACAGATATGAAAAAAGCGATTTTAGCATTGTCATGCCTACTGTTATGCACTCCCGCCTTTGCTCAATTTAATCTGAAAAAAGCGCTCGAAGCCGCATCGAAAGCCGTCCAGGCGGTCACTCTTACCGATGCTCAAATGGCACAATATGTCAAAGAGTCAGTCGAGTGGATGGACAAGAACAATCAGGTACTGCCTGAGGACAATCCCTATACGGTGCGTCTCAACAAGCTGACCGAAGGCATAACCGAAGCCGACGGCATACCGCTTAACTTCAAAGTCTACAACGTGTCAGATGTCAATGCATTTGCATGTCCCGACGGCAGCGTAAGAGTATTTTCAGCACTCATGGATCTTATGGACGATGACGAACTGATGGGTGTAATCGGCCACGAAATTGGCCACGTCCTTAAACACCACTCGAAGAATGCGTTTAAAAATCAGCTCCTGACCGACGCGCTTAAAGATGCAGTAGCTTCTACGGGCGACAAAGCGGCCGCCCTGACAGAGTCGCAGCTCGGAGTCCTTGGCGAATCGCTCATAAACGCCAAATACTCCCAGAAGCAGGAATCGGAGGCCGACGACTGCGGATACGACTTCCTCGTCTCAAAAGGGCGCAACCCATGGGGAATCGTCATGTCGTTTGAGAAGCTTCAGAGCATCGAAGGCAACAGCGGTCAGCAGATGTCGTCGGTACAGAAGATGTTCTCTTCGCACCCCGACACCCAAAAGCGCATCGACAATCTTACCAAACGATGCATCCGCGACGGCTACCAACGACCCGCCTCCACACAAAATTAAATCAACAAATACGCTAACCCAACATTTGCGATGGGCATGTCAAAACAGCACTTGTAATTTGACTTTGCCCATATATTTACCCGTGATCCATACTTAAAATTTACACTTTCACACACAAATATCATCAAACCAGCTCAAGCCACTGGAAGTTCCTTTATTCAAGGCCGTCCTATATAGATCAAGCGCAAGCCCGCATATCAACGAAACCAATGCCATAACAGGAATAAGGGTATGGGATGAAACATAAAAATTCCAAACTCCTGCTCCAATGAATACAAAATCCAAAAGGAACCCAAAATAAAATCCTTTTTTAAAGGCCTTTTCCAAAATCATTACAAATGCTATTAACAAGAAAAATGTGATCAAGGAAGATGCTCTTTCAATATCGGTCTGGCTGTTTATAGTCGGGCCACCAAATCTACATAGAAACCACAACATCAAAAATATGACTTCTAAATAACCTAATTTAACCGCAAAATTGCATTTATCTTTCTTCATATAATAATCTTAATTGCTTGCAAAGTTAGCATTTAGATCTAATTCCCCAACTTTTACAAAAAGAAAAAATTGAAATATCGAAACGGCATAAGAAACGGCATCATTTAGATGATTTGTGCGAGTGCATCAGCGATGGCATCGCGCTTTCTTGCTTTGACGGTTTAACTGACGTATGATGGCCTGATGGCGACTGTCAACCGCCGGATCCTTTCGCCTCTTATTTTGGGCGATCGACTTTCTATGATTATGTCCACGACTCCGAAGGGAGTGCGTTTGGCAGTCCTGACCTCTAATCGGGGAGGTAGGCTCCGGACAAGTATGAACTGATTCAACGGAATGCACGACAGGTTCGTCAGATACCGATCGCAAAGGCTCAGAGTGTGCCGGAGGTGTCGTCCGGCTTGACGATCTGCGGAGTCGTGCAGTCCGTTGTTTAGCCCGGCGGTCTACGATTTTTTTAATCAACAGGAAAGCCATCATCTCCGCGCCTTCAAGGCCCGACGGTTCGGCTCCCGACAGCTGGTATTCGCGGATAGCAAGTTCGATAACAGATTGACGGTTCTCGGGCAGGAGCGCGATCATCTCCTTCCATTCGCGGTCAAAGCGCGGTGCGCGTGCAGTAGTGTGTCTCATTTTCATTCGATTTTAGATTAACATACCACAAAGATAATACGCCTTCCGACGGATTATACTGCGAAATTGGGGTAAAAAAATAGGAGATATCGCCGTCAGCAAGCAATATCCCCTTATAATCAGAGGTTTATATCAAAATATAAGCCTGTTCGTTCAGCCGATTTTATCCACTTCGAGGTCGCCGTTGAACACCTCATTCCAAGGCAACCCCTGCTTGGCTATAACGTCAAGGAACGGATCCGGGTCAAACTCTTCGACATTGTGCACGCCCGGCTTTACCCACTTTCCTGTGAGGAACATCATGGCTCCGGCCATAGCAGGCACGCCGGTGGTGTAGCTGACAGCCTGCATTCCGGTCTCCTTGTAGGCGGCCTCATGGCTGCAGTTGTTATATATATAATAAGTAAGAGGCTTGCCCTCCTTATCCTTTCCGGAGATACGGCATCCGATGGATGTCTCGCCGTGGTAGTTCTCGCCCAAATCTTGCGGATTCGGAAGCACAGCCTTAAGGAACTGAAGCGGGATAATCTTGGTGCCGTTGTAGTCAACCTCGTCGATACGCGCCATGCCGATGTTCTGAATGACGCGGAGGTGAGTCAGATACTCCTGGCCGAAAGTCATCCAGAAACGCGCACGCTTGATGGTCGGGAAATTCTGCACGAGCGATTCGAGCTCCTCGTGGTAGAGCAGATATGAGTCGCGCGGACCGATGTTAGGGTAGTTCAGCGGCGCATGTATCTCCAACGGTTTGGTCACCACCCACTCGCCGTCCTGATAATAGCGACCGTTTTGGGTAATCTCGCGGATGTTGATTTCCGGATTAAAGTTAGTGGCAAACGCTTTGCCGTGGTCGCCGGCATTGCAGTCGACAATGTCAAGATACTCCATCTCCGAGAAATAGTGCTTGGCTGCGTAAGCAGTAAACACGCCCGACACTCCGGGGTCGAATCCGCATCCGAGAATGGCCGTCAGTCCGGCTTTCTCAAATCGTTCACGGTAGGCCCACTGCCATGAATACTCGAAGTGAGCCACATCTTTCGGCTCATAGTTAGCGGTGTCGAGGTAGTTGACTCCACACTGCAGACATGCCTCCATTATGGCAAGATCCTGATACGGAAGAGCCACGTTAATCACCATGTCAGGCTTATGGCGGTTGAGAAGTTCAACGAGTTCGTCGACGCTGTCGGCATCGACACGGTCGGTCGAGATGTTAGGCGCGCCGATGGCTTTGGCAAGCGCGTCGCACTTGCTCTTAGTGCGCGAGGCAATCACTATCTCATTGAACACTTCCGGGTTTTGGGCGCACTTATGGGCGACGACGGTTCCTACACCGCCGCAACCAATGATAATGACTTTCGACATACTGTTTCTGTTACTTTTTGTCGGCTTGCTGCTTGAGTAAGTCGCGTATTTCTGTCAGAAGCACCTCTTCCTTAGTCGGTTCGGCAGGAGCCGCCGGGGCTTCTTCAACTTTCTTCTTGAAACGGTTGACAAACTTGATGGCCATGAATATGCAGAAGGCCACAATCAGGAAGTCGACAATGTTCTGGATAAACATTCCGTATTCGAGATTAACGGCCGGACTTACCACCTCATTACCGTTCATCACGGCCTCCTTCAACACATACTTATGGTCCTTAAAGTCCATGCCACCGGTGAGAAGCCCCACCACAGGCATAATCACGTCATCTACAAGCGACGAGACAATCTTTCCGAACGCACCGCCGATGATCACACCGACAGCCATGTCGATAACGTTGCCCTTCATCGCAAACTCCTTAAATTCGGTCAAAAATTTAGATGCCATTTATCTATTTTTTAGTGGTTGAGAAATTTCCATCATACATTTTCACGCAAAATTAAAGAATTTTTTCCTTTATTTTACCTCTGCACCGATTTAATTGGAAAAAAATTAGTATTTTTGTCGTGCGAAAGTCACACCGTCCGGCCAACTGCCCCTCAGGAGGCTTGATTCGCTGATTTTTAAGGTAGATGTTTATCATAACCCAAATTATTAAATAATTATGACTAAAGTAGGTATTAATGGTTTTGGTCGCATCGGACGTTTCGTTTTCCGTGCTTCCACCAAGAGAGATGACATTGAAGTTGTCGCTATCAACGACCTTCTTCCCGTTGACTACATGGCTTACATGCTTAAGTACGACACTATGCACGGTCAGTTTGACGGCACCGTTGAATGCGATATGGAGAAGAGCCTCCTCATCGTTAACGGCAAGCCCATCCGCGTAACCGCTTGCAAGAACCCCGCTGAAATCGCTTGGGGCGAAGTTGGTGCTGAATATGTAGTTGAGTCTACCGGTCTCTTCCTTACTAAGGAAAAAGCTCAGGCTCACATCGAAGCCGGCGCTAAGTACGTAGTTATGTCAGCTCCCTCTAAGGACGACACCCCCATGTTCGTTTGCGGCGTTAACCAGGACAAATATGTTAAGGGCACTCAGTTCGTTTCTAACGCTTCTTGTACCACTAACTGCTTGGCTCCTATCACAAAGGTGCTTAACGACAAGTTCGGCGTTGTAGAAGGCCTTATGACCACCGTTCACTCTACTACTGCTACTCAGAAGACTGTTGACGGCCCCTCTATGAAGGACTGGCGTGGCGGTCGTGCCGCTTCTGGCAACATCATCCCCTCTTCTACCGGTGCCGCTAAGGCTGTAGGTAAAGTTATCCCCGAACTCAACGGTAAACTTACCGGTATGTCTATGCGTGTTCCCACCCTCGACGTTTCTGTAGT
>CAZIXM010000048.1:0-18398 GCA_964543345.1 uncultured Muribaculum sp.
GGAGAGTAGGTAACCGCCCCATCCGGAGCCGGACGACGCAAGTCGCCCGGCTCCATTTTTTTTATGCCCGCCATACAGAGAAGTTAAACCCCGCCACGCCGATGGTACTGCGAAAGTGGGAGAGTAGGTAACAGCTTTCCCTGTCCGCTGACCCCTTATTTGGGCGCATGGTAAAAAACGGTGCCATGTGTCCCTTTTTTACCAGCTTATTTCTACTGCTACAGATTCTATTTCAAGTGCGGCTATTGGCGGAAGGAGTTTTGCTACATTTATGGTGCCGTGGACAATGTCGGGATATGCATTTAATATGGCTCTTTTAATGCGGTATGCGACGTTCTCTAAGAGTTGTGAGGGGATTAATGCCTCTCGCTTTATGATGTCTATTATGGAGGCATAATTAATTGTTCCGTCTATCTGGTCACTCAGATATGCTTCCTTCTTAATTTTTGCTATCAGTCTTACTGATACTTCGAATACATTCCCAACTGTCTTTTCTCGCCCTAACACGCCATGATGTGCGTACAACTTTATCCGATTGATTTCTATAGTAGCTTCCATTGTGCAAATTTAATTATGTGTAATTTTTGGTACAAAAAAAATCGTGATTAATTCACGATTCTTTATCTATTTAACAACTGTTTGATTCTTTATAAAAGAGACTGCTATTTATACATTTGTGATGCAGTCTCAAAGTACCATAATAGCACTTTTTTTAACGCATGTTTCATAACCAATTTGCTTGAGGTGAAACTTTGTGTAGCACTTTCTTGCATAATTCTGATTCGGAATACGTGTAGAACGTATGTAGAATCTTAGTTTGTCGAAAGATTAGTTTTCGTAATCTTGATTAGGGGTGCAGTCACCTGTGATTCTGAAATACTGGTGGTGCCCGATATTTTCGACATACGAATTAACTCCTTCTTTAAAAAACTTAATCATCTTGTTCATAACGTAAAAATTTTGGTTTCCAATATAATGTGTGTTATTGATTCGTCTCTGCGAATCGTTTTAAGCAAATAAGTGATATGGCATTTCTGCCATAGGTTCATTCAAAAGACAGATTAGTTCTGAGACTTGAACGCAGAATGGTTGGCTGACATCCGGATGTTCTGGTTATCGCTGACCATTTTGACGTAAGCTGTCATACCATTACGTAGGAATTCAATCATCTTGTTCATAATTTTAAAATTTAAGTTAAACCTAAAACTATTTTTATGGTGCTGACTCTTCAGCTCCTTCGATAATATATACGCTTTTGACTGGTGCAAAGTTAGATGAAGTTTCAAAAACCTGCAATAAAACTATGTTTTTTAACATATAAATTTTCATAATCTCTTGGTAATCAATAATATAAAATTTAGGCCGAAATGTGTTAAAATCGGCCTAAATAATGTATATTTGAATATTTATTCACAAAACAAAACTATCTTTTTTTAATTTCGCGGAGGATTTATTATTTAAATCGGGTGAAATAATGTTTCGTTTCGGAGATTACTGCGCAAGTGATGCGACTTATATCTGCATCATTGCTTCAATGCGTTCTACGTCGTTACGAAGCGTTGCTTCCATCGAGAGACGTTCTTCGATGTTTCGGCAAGCGTGTAATACGGTGGCGTGTGTACGTGACAATCTCGTTCCTATAGCGGTGACGGGCATTTTGACATATCGTTTGGCCAAGTACATAACCATTTGTCTTGCGTCAGAAATTTCGCGTTTGCGGGTTTTTGTGAAAAGCTGTTCCGGATCGATATTGTAAAAGTCGCTTACCGTCTGTGCCACCATCTCGAAGTTGATGGCCGCTTTTTTCTGAAGTTTCACGGAGTTCGATAGGACTGATTTTGCAAGGTCGATGGTTATATCGCGGTTAAGCACGGTTGCATGAGCCAAGAGTGAGACTACGATTCCTTCAAGCTCACGAATGCTATCGGTCACGTTAGCGGCAATGTATTCCATGACTTCCGGAGGAATAGTCAATCCGTCCTGGGCAGCTCGTTGCATGAGGACTTCTTTCCGAAGGTCGTAGTCCGGGCTCTCTAACTCGGCGGTCATACCCCATTTGAACCGTGACAAAAGCCGGTCGTGCATGTCCTTCATTTCAGATGGCGCACAGTCACTCGAGAGGATTATTTGTCGTTGGTTTTGGTGCAGGTGATTAAATATGTGGAAAAAAGCGCTTTGAGTGCCGGGCTTGTGCATTAGGTCTTGTATGTCATCAATTATCAGTACCTCAATTGACTGATAGAAATTGATGAAGTCGTTTACTCTGCTTGGCTTAGCCATGGCGGCTGCAGTATACTGGCTCTCAAATAGCCGTGCGGGCACATATAGAACGCGTGCATTTGGGTTGCGTTCTTTAATTCTAATACCGATGGCCTGGATTAGATGCGTTTTCCCGACTCCGGTGTGTCCGAATACGAATAACGGATTAAAAGTCTTACATTTTGGATCTGTTGCAATGGCTTCGCCGATAGAGCGGGCAATTTTGTTGCATACGCTTCCGCAGTAGTTTTCAAAAGTGTATTTTGGGTTTAGTTGCGAGTCAAAGTCTTCGACAATATCCGTATGAAACGGATTTTGTGGATTCTGACGCTGAACGGATGGGCTTTCACGGGCTGTCTCAACTGTAACAGCAGAAGTAGGGTCGGCTCCTATCTGATTGTATTTATAAAGTAGCTTGACTTTATTGCCATATACGCGATGCAACGTGGCTCCAAGAATTTTAATGTAGCGAGCCTCTAATTGTTCCACAAAGTATGATGTGGGAACGAATAGCTTTAGTACATTATCCTCGAAGCTCAGCGAGGTTATCGGTTTAAACCAAGCGTTGAACTGTTCGGCAGGAAGATTGTCTTTAAAAATTTTCAAGCACTCTTCCCACAATTGTATATGGTTTGCATTCTCCATGATTGCGTAATTCTTTTTGTCTTATCTGATGCAAATTTCTTTAGAAAAAAAAATAAAAACAAGTCGATAAAAATTTGGATTTTATGAAGAGTATGCAATAAAGCTGTTTATCAATTGTTTACGAAAGTAGTTGTGTGCGAATGGAAAATAGTGACGCGGTTAATTGTTATCTGATAGATTTACAGAATGTTAGGCATGGTATTACAAAGTAGCAGCAAATCGTTTTTAACGTGAAACTCCCCATCTTTCAGCGGCTTCAAGATGGGGAGTCTGTGAAACATCCGGCTTAAAAAGTTATCAACTATTTAGAATGATTATAAATAGCTGACATGCCCGTCAAAATTAGAGTTTTTAGAAAATTTTGATGTTAGGGATGTAGCGTCTGGGGTTCTTTTTTATGTCCCAAAGAATCGTGTCCAGAGCTTGAACAGAGCCGTTAAGATGGTCATACAGGCCTCTGTCGTTAAGCAAGAGGCCAAGGGAGTTGTCGGTGCGCGTAAGTTGCGTAGTTGCCACGTTGAGATTTGAAGTGATGCTCTCGACGTTATTCATTGTTGACTGTAAAGGCAGTTCCTTTAAGTCGGCAGTCAGGGCGGCCAGGTCTGACGTGATAGTGTCAAGGTTAAGTGCTATGCCGTTTACAGTGCTCATTGTTGCCGGTAGAGCAGAGACTGTGCGATTAAGAGATGCAGTGGTAGCTTCGAGATTGGCTGTGATTTTGTCAAGGCGTCTTATGGACGTTAGTATTGCGGAGTCGCCGACCAGACGATTGACAGACGTAAGCAGTGAATCCACTTTCGGAAATATTGCGGCGACTGATGGCATAAGTTGCTGGCTGACATTATCCATCATCGATGGAGCGCTTTCTCCTATGAGCTTGTCTCCAATGTTGTGCGTGTCGCTGTTCGACGAAAACTGAAGGACAATTGAAGCAGTTCCGAGCAGATCGCTCTCAATTACGGCCTTAGACCCGTTGGGCACTTTTAGCTGTTTGTCAAGCGATATTTCTACGAGAACATGTCCGGGATTGTCATATTCGTAAGTAATATCCCGCACTTGCCCTACTTTATATCCGTTGATGGTGACTGGGGATGAAACTGTCAGGCCGTTTACATTTTCATAAGATACGTAATAGTAGTTGGCGGCCTTAAAGACATTTATGCCTTTGAGGTAGTCGATGCCGAAAATCAGCACCATAGCCGCGATTAACACGGAAAGTCCGATAATTAGTTCCTTAGAGTATCGTTTCATCTGTGGTTGAATTTTGATTTTTGCGCTATAATTATAAACAATGAATTTACTTGATGCGTTTACCGTCGAGTGTCTTTATGATGAAGGCTCCGCTGAATTTTTTCCTTACTTTAGGAAGGTGTTTCTTTGCCATGTCGAGCGTGCGATAACTTCCTATGGTGTATTTCCATAGGCCGTCATCGTAGTAACAGTCATAGTCAACGATTCCTTTAAACTCATTGGAGCCGTCGACTATCTTCGTGGCAGAGGCCATGAATTGAATCTTATATCTTAGTCCTTCGCCGGTGTTGGTCTCTTGATCGGATTTTTCGTCCTTTACGTCAGGGGCAGAGTTGTCATCTGCTAATGATTCTGAGGAGTTTTCGGTAACAGAAACAGGCTTATCGGGCATATTGACTGCGTTTGTCTGCAACGCAGTGTTGTCGTAGGTGCCTTTATAATTTTTGAATGCATTGAAAATGGCTTTGGCAAATTTGTTCTGTCCTTGCTCAGAGCCGAGAAATTTTTCACTGGTGGGATTGCAAATAAAGTCGAGTTCAATAAGCACGGCCGGCATACTCGTTTTGGCCAAGACGTAAAGGCCTCCTTGTCGGACCCCTTTGTCTGCTCTACCGGCTGTTGACACCATCTCTTTTTGCACGAGTTTCGCAAAGCCGATGCTTTGGTCGAGATGCTTGTTTTGACTCAATTCGAAAATAATATATGACTCCGTTGAGTTAGGATCAAATCCGTGATATGTGGTCGTATAGTCATCCTCCAGCATCATCACAGAATTTTCACGTTTTGCAACCTCCAGATTTTCTTCCGTACGGTGCAGCCCAAGGGTATAAGTCGATGCGCCGTTTACTGTAGTTCGGTTTTTGGCCTTTTTTGCTACTGAATTAGTATGGATTGAGATGAACAGGTCGCCGTGCGCTTCGTTGGCAATGTCTGCTCGTTCCTGCAAAGTCTTAAAGTAGTCACCTTTACGCGTGTACACGACTTTAATACCCGGCGTCGCTTCTAAAAGCTTTCCCAGTTTAAGTGCGACGTTTAGGTTGATGGTCTTCTCGTTGGTTGATTTGCCGATGGCTCCATAATCATGGCCTCCATGTCCCGCGTCGATAATGACGATAAAATCATCGTCGGCCGACGCACCAATAGAGAGCAAAGATAAAGCCAAGAATATAAATATGTATCGCAACGATGATGCCATTTGTCTATTAATTATAGTGCAAAAGTAAGAAATCATTGGCTATTGTAGTCTATTTTTGCCCGAATTTTGCCATGAAAGCATATAAAATAAGCACTTTTAGCCAATTTGCCGATTTATAACCGGCCAAAATGGGCTATATTTGCATTCTATAAAGTTATTCGTTATGTCGATAAGTCTGCGCAAGCCGATGTGTGCCTTAGTGTCGGTATGGATAGGTTTGAATATTCTTGTTTCTTGCTCGGGTCGCGATGATATTTGCCCGGCAAAGATTATGCGGTTCGATAGGTCGATAGTGTCTTATTCGGAACTCGATAGTGCGGGAAAGGTCGCTTTTAGTGACACTTTTCAGGCTGTTGCCGACGTTTTGGCTAAGATACTGACTGTCGGAGAAACTAAGAATGCCACTGATTCGTTTCTTGAGGATTATTCCAAATCGCCAAAAATGCTGTATTATGTGCCCGGAATTGAGGAACGGCTTGGATCTCTCGATACTGTCGAGACGATGCTCGGCGTGGCATACGGCAATATATCCAATGCTTTTCCGTCGATTCGTCTTCCTGAAATTTATGGAGTTGTGTTGACATACAACCAGTCGGTGGTGCTTGCGGACAGCGTGTTGCTTGTCGGGCTGAACCATTATCTTGGTACTGACTATGAACCATACGCCTATTTCAGTTCCTATCAGCGTTACGGAAAACAAAAAAGGTTTATACCATACAATCTTGTAGAGGCTATAATTTCGTCGGCTTACCCATATAGGCCGTCCTCCGAAGCGACGGCGTTATCGCGTATGATTTATGAAGGAGCGTTGGCTGAAAGTGTAATGTCGGTGTTGGAGTCAAGTGATGAAGCGTTGGCGTTAGGGTATTCGCCAGACCAATTGGTATGGCTGTCAGATAATGAGAAGAATATTTGGAATGCGATGATTGAGAAGGATCTGGTTTATTCGACAGATCGGATGGTGGCCGACAGGCTTGTAAGGCCCGCGCCGTCCACATCAATCGTAAATCCTGATGCTCCGGGAAGACTTGGACGATTTGTCGGATTGCGTATCGTACAATCTTATTTGCGGAATTATCCGGGTGTGGAATTGGCCACATTGCTTGACTCGGCTTTTTACAATTCCCCTCAGGTTTTGGTGCGCTCCAATTATTATCCTTGAGAGTATACATGCGGCATTTCTGCCGACGATGATAAGGAGCGCGAGATTAATTGATTGAAAGATTGCGGATTTAAGAAAAATTCCGTACATTTGCGGTCGATTTTTTGCGTGGGGGATTTCTCCATGCAATATGTGTATATAGATAACTAATAGACTACTAATGATAAAAATTACATTTCCTGACAAAAGCACCAGGGAGTATGCCGAAGGGATCGCTCCCTTGCAGATTGCGGAGAGCATAAGTCAGCGTCTTGCGCAGGATATTTTGGCCTCGACGGTCAATGGCGCCGAGTGGGACATCAACCGCCCGATTAACGAAGATGCCGAGATAAAGCTCTTCAAGTGGGATGATCCGGAAGGCAAACATGCTTTCTGGCACAGTTCGGCGCACTTGCTCGCGGAGGCTCTGCAGGAGCTATATCCGGGCGTAAAATTTGGTATTGGCCCGGCGATAGAAAACGGTTTCTATTACGATATAGATCCTAACGGACACGACATTACTGCGGCAGACTTCCCGAAAATTGAGGCCAAAATGCTTGAGCTTGCTCAGAAAAAAGAGCCGATAGTGCGTTCTGACATATCAAAGGCCGATGCATTGAAGCTATTCGGAGACAGAAACGAAGAATATAAGTGTGAACTTATCAGCGAATTGGAGGACGGACATATCACGACATATTCGCAGGGCGCGTTTACCGATCTGTGTCGTGGCCCGCATATCCCCAATACGGCTCCAATAAAGGCAATAAAGATCATGTCATTGGCCGGAGCCTATTGGCGCGGCGATGAGAAGCGCAATCAACTTGTGCGTGTATATGGAATTACCTTCCCGAAGAAAAAGATGCTCGATGAGTATCTCGCATTGTTGGAAGAGGCTAAAAAGCGAGATCATCGCAAGCTCGGCAAGGAGATGGAGCTTTTTGCTTTCTCTCAGAACGTTGGAGCGGGACTGCCTTTATGGCTTCCGAAGGGAGCCGCGCTTCGTGACCGTCTGGAGCAATTCCTCCGTAAGATTCAGAAGCAATACGGTTATCTGCAGGTGATAACTCCGCATATCGGCAACAAGATGCTCTATGTGACTTCGGGCCATTATGCAAAATACGGCAAGGATTCGTTCCAGCCGATTCACACTCCGGAAGAGGGGGAAGAATATCTTCTTAAGCCGATGAACTGTCCTCACCACTGTGAGATTTTCAAGGCATATCCCCGCTCATACCGTGATCTGCCTATGCGTCTGGCCGAATTCGGAACAGTTTATCGTTATGAGCAGAGCGGTGAACTTCATGGCCTGACACGCGTGCGTGGTTTTACGCAGGATGATGCACATATTTTCTGCGCTCCTGAACAGATTAAAGATGAGTTCCTTAAAGTCATGGACATTATCCTATACATCTTTAAGGTGCTAAAGTTTGAGAATTATGAGGCGCAGATTTCGCTCCGCGATCCGAATAATAAAGAAAAATATATAGGTAGCGACGAGAATTGGCATCTTGCAGAGCAAGCTATTATAGAGGCTTGTGCCGAAAAGGGGCTTAAGGCCCGTACTGAGCTTGGCGAAGCCGCGTTCTATGGTCCTAAACTTGACTTCATGGTTAAGGATGCCATCGGTCGCCGTTGGCAGCTCGGAACCATTCAGGTCGATTATAATTTGCCTGAACGTTTTCAGCTTGAATATACCGGTGCCGACAATCAGAAGCACCGTCCGGTGATGATTCACCGTGCGCCGTTCGGTTCGATGGAACGCTTTGTCGCCGTATTGCTCGAGCATACTGCCGGAAAATTCCCGCTATGGCTCGTTCCTGACCAATGCGTCGTGCTTCCCATCAGTGAAAAGTTCAACGACTATGCATTCAGTGTGGCCAAAGAGCTGAACATGGCAGATGTGCGTACCATCGTCGATGACAGAAACGAGAAAATCGGACGAAAAATTCGCGACAATGAGCTGAAACGTATTCCATACTTGCTCATCGTAGGCGAAAAAGAAGCCGAAAATGGCGAAGTTTCTGTAAGAAAACAGGGCGAAGGTGATAAAGGTACGATGAAAATTGCTACCTTTGCGGAATATTTGACCAAAGAGGTCGATAACATGATTAATCAATAGAAACTGCTGAATGGATAACAAGCCTGGATTTCAGGGACCGCACCGCCCCGGTGGAGCCGGAGGCGGCAACAACAATAACCGACCTCCGTTTCGAGGTGCGCCTAAAAAAGAGGAGCCGTATGCTGTCAATGAGCGCATACGTGCCCGAGAAGTGCGTCTTGTAGGAGACAATGTCGATAACGGAATCTATTCCATTCACGAAGCTCTCAGGATAGCTGAAGAGCAGGAGCTGGATTTGGTGGAAATCTCGCCAAACGCCGTGCCTCCGGTCTGCAAGGTCTTGGACTATCAAAAGTTCATGTATCAACAGAAAAAGCGTCTTAAGGAGCAGAAGGCCAAGTCGACTAAAGTTGTTGTAAAGGAGATTCGTTTCGGCCCCCAGACAGACGACCACGACTATAACTTTAAGCTGAAACATGCCCAAGGGTTTTTGAAAGAAGGCGCAAAAGTTAAGGCATACGTGTTTTTCCGCGGACGTTCCATCCTATTCAAAGAGCAGGGCGAGGTGTTGTTGCTTCGTTTTGCAAATGATCTTGAAGATATAGGAAAGTTGGAGCAGATGCCGGTGCTTGAAGGCAAGCGAATGACCATCATGCTATCGCCCAAAAAGAAGTGATTTATTTCGGTGACGTGCCGACAGTCGTCATTAAAAGCGATTTTAAGTACGTGCCAAATTATATACTCGAATTAATTAAATAATTAAAGAAATGCCTAAGGTAAAGACTAATTCCGGTGCCAAAAAGAGGTTCGCCCTTACCGGATCAGGAAAAATCAAGAGAAAACATGCTTTCAAGAGTCACATCTTGACAAAGAAGACTAAGAAGCAGAAGAGAAACCTTACCCATACAGGTCTTGTAGCCCGTGTTGATGTACATGAAGTTAAATCGCTTCTTGCACTTTAATCGGTAGGTTATCTACACGTTTTCACCGTTTTAATTCGTGATTTTATAATCGTTTTTATTAACCGAATGTTCAGCACCTAACTAAAGAGCAAATTAAAGCCGCTGACGTTCAAAAACAACAAAACAATGCCAAGATCAGTAAATCATGTTGCTTCAAGAGCACGTAGAAAGAAAATCTTAAAACTTACCCGTGGTTACTTCGGATGCCGCAAGAACGTATGGACCGTTGCTAAGAACACCTGGGAAAAAGGTTTGACTTATGCTTATCGCGACCGTAAGGACAAGAAAGGTAACTTCCGTTCATTGTGGATTCAGCGTATCAACGCGGCCGCACGTGAAGAGAATCTTTCTTACTCGAAACTTATGGGTCTAATCCACAAGTCGGGAATCGAAATCAACCGTAAAGTGCTTGCAGACCTTGCCCTCAACAATCCCGCCGCTTTCAAGGCAGTTGTTGAAAAGGTTAAGAATGCATAAATCTGTCAGATTTTAGTTCTGTTTCAAACATAAGCCTGGGATTGGTGCGCAGTGCCTGTCCCAGGCTATTTATTTTCGTGCATCCTTCAGATGCGGCCTTTTGTGTTTTGACCCATTCACTGGTTATGTATAAGCTTGTCTAAAATCCATTTTTCGAGCGAAGCATTCGGGTCGATTTCTAATTTTTCCTTAATTCTTTTTCTTCTCATCTTGAGAGTATTGTGCGATACGTTGAGCAGGATTGCAATTTCCTGAACTCTCAATCCGAGGATTACCAGTCCGATGTATGCGAGATTGCCAAAAGTTAGTTTCGGATAACTATCTGCGATTTTCTGTATAATCCCATTGTTACAAATATTGACTGATTTAATCATGTTTCCTATCTCTTCTTTAGTCAACGCTTCGATGTTTGTAGAATTTTCAACCGAATCCCGAAGTTCAATGATTTTAGACAGTGTCGAGTCAATGTTAAATATATGCTCCTTTAATATTTCTTCCGTTTCAGTATGGCTTTTGAGCAACTGATTTATGCGCATTTGCATCTGTTCTATGGATTTAGACATGGCTCTTTCCCTCTCCGACATAAGAATTTTGTTTCGTTGCGAACGCCACACGATATAAAACGCCACGATTAAGATAGCGATTAGTAGCAACGTCGCAATTAACCCAACTTCTCGATTACGTATTTTGAGCCGATCGCGCTCCGCCTCGACATCTAAAAGGTCATATTTCTTTTGCCATTCAAGCACGTGGTTTGATATTGCTTCCTCATGGATTGAATCCAAGGCAGCAGCGTATTCTTTATAATAGTTTAGGGCTGCGAGATAGTCTCCCCGGCTTTCTGCTATTCCAGACATGTCCAATGCGTATGCTCCAATCGCTCCGAAGGAGTTGTTTGAACGGCCTTTTTTGATGTATTCCAAGGCAGAGTCCTGATCTTGCATCTTTACTAATATACCGCCTTTAAGACGATACATAGCGTCGTTGCGATTAGAATTATTATCCACAATGTTGTTAATGGCGTAATTTATATAAAAGAGTGCATTTGGAGTATTATCAACAAAGTAATTTGCCAAAGCCATTTTGTAATAAGTCTCGGAGATATATCTATTTTGAGTAGACTTATCAAGCAGTGGTAATAGCCCGGACAATTCGTCTATAGCGTCATAATACTTATTCATATAGAGATAGATTCCGGCTAAAACATTTCCGCAAACAATCATTTTTGATGGATCATTAAGCTGATGGGCAAATTCCTTGGCTTTTTGTAATGGAGCCATCGCCTCAGTATACGGATGTTTATATGCGAGCATATTGCCTAAGAAGTAATGCACATAGTATTGCAGTTCCGGATTGTTAATCTCATTTGACAATTTCTTGGCCATTCGTATCCTCCTCCATAATGCAATGCTGTCATTTCCAAGCTTATCTGCCACATCGCTTGCACAAACATAGCTCCATGCCAAGTTCTCAGTGTCCCTATTTTTTGAATAATATCTGACAGCCGACATAATCAAAGAATCATTTTCAGGGGCTTTTCGGTTACGAAGCATTGCCTGTGTCATAAGCAATGCATATCTGGCTCTGTCATCCGCATTAAAATTTGGGATATTAGGCTGAAGGTTCTCCATGACAATTAAGGCCTCCTGCGGTTTGACCGACATAAGGCTGTCCGCGTTATTAAATTCTTTTTCAAAGGAGCTCTTCGGTTTGCCACAAGAATAGGACAGGCAAATAAAAGCAAGAATCAAACTTAAGAACTTTTTCATAAAATAGTATTAAATTCCATACGCAAATATAATGAAATAAAGTCTGATTAAGCGCTTAATTGTCGAAATTGCTTGACTTAAAAACGGCATGTACCCCATTTTTCTGAATTAATTTTTGTAATTTGCTGTGTGTCAAGTGTTTGTGTAAAACATTAAAAGTGCATTTGTACCCCATTAATTTTTGGAATTAATTACTGTTAAGCCTACCTTTGCAAATGACTTATTTTATTAAATGTTAAATTTTAAACGTTATCAATATGAATATAAAAACATTTTTTGCAATGGCATCAGTTTGCCTGTCCGGAGTATTCAGCTTTGCGGTAGCCACGCAATTGAATGCTGAAAATGTATTGGAATATCCGCAAGATTTTGATTTTAATATCAGTCTGCCTGATATATTTCATCGGGTGGATTCGGCGGAATTTTCGTCTTTCACAATTAATACGGATTTCAATGTGTGCGACAATGCCATTAAAGATGCGAGGATTTCCTGTGTGCATGGCCCGGTATACGAATCCGGCAATGGAGAATGTGTATTTATGTCGCCATATATGACATGGTCAATAGGGTCTTTGAGGAGTCAAATAGCGTCGGAGTTATGTTCGGCAATGGCTGACTGCGAATTAGACGCAGAAAAGTATATCAATGTAATTTCTGAAACAGACATGTCGAAATATGCAAATGCCGACACTATGTATGTTTACGAGATGGAGTTGCCCGCGCCGTATCTTGGTAAATACAACCACTGCATCGGAATTCATCTGCGCAAATATGCACATCCGCTTGCCATGATGAAAATTCTGCTCACAGATGATGGGTTGTCGCGGAAAGATGATTACATAGAAAGTATCCTATCGGGAATACAGTATGGAAACTCCGTTTCAGACGATGGCCTTAAGATGGAAGAATTGCTCAAAGAGCGCAGACAACGTACCTCCAATCTCTAATACGTGAATTTGTCCAAGACTACATTAACAGAATTAATACGGTGGGCATTAGGATTATAGTCACGTGGAATTATCGGTAACAAAATAATGTTTCATGATTATCAGAGAAGTTATTATCAAATATATGAAACAGAGTTAAGCCACATTTCTGCTATGTACAATTTATATTACGTATACTAATGATTAAGAAAATTACAATAATATATAGTTTATTACTCTGTATATGTTCAACAAGCAACGCTCAATCAGAGTGGATGATTGACCGTTGCCATTTTGTCTCCTGTGACATTACGATGTCTCCACCGGATGGATTTAATGTCGATACGACAAGTACCGCATATACGGCAAGCATTAATCCTGATTTTTATCCGTCGGATGCAATACCGGGATCGAAAATTGGAAGTTTTTATATGCTTGCATTTGTTTCTAATGATGAAGATTGCCTTCTCCTTTACCCGACAAATTTAGGCTTAAGTTTAAGCGGTATGCCAGATGCGGAATTAAAAGCCTGTGCAGGTAATGAAAATATAGATACTAAAGACCAGATTTTGGTTGTAGCACAGAACGACATGTCAGCCTATTGCAACGCCGATACATCGTATATATATCGCATGAAACTACCAACTCCGTATTTGGGGAAGTATCCAAACTGCGTTGGAATATGTTTAAGGAAATATGCGCATCCTGCGATGTTGATGAAGATTATGTTGACCGACGAGGGCTTAGCATCCGAAGATAAATATTTAAAAACTTTACTATCAAGCATCTCTTATGGCGACGAACCCAAGGAGGAGTGGAAAAAGAAAGAAATTTTATTCACCGAATTAATGCATCCTAATCGAGATAAATATCGTAAAGAAAGCCATTCAAGCGAGCATCAACACTAACCAATTACCAAACAATCAATCGGGACAGGAGCGGTGGAATGTTACATGCTCATGCATAGCCCCCAATCCTTGACCTCTCTCCTACTTGTTTAATTAATAACTAATAAACCATTTTTCACAAAATGAAAAAATTAATTTACTCCGCGCTTGGCGCAGGGTCTCTTATCCTCGGTTCCTGTTCAAATGAAAGCGCAATTCCTCCTCAGATTCCAGGAGGGGGTGACGAACCTATAGGCGATGGAAACATGGAAATCGTCGGCAAGATTGATGACGAACACTTGGATGATCCGTACCAATCAATCCCAAATGTTGAAACAATAGCTGATCAAGTATCGGTCACGTATGAAGAGATGAACATGTACCTATCAAGTGTAGATCCGGCAGAGATTGACCAAGAAATCTTAGCCGGTTATGAAACTCAACTCATGGAAATGATGAGTCCACTTTCAGCCTTAGGCAGTGAGTTAAGAAGCGAATTGATCAGAATCAGCAATGATGCCGATGAGACCTTTGAGATGGACAGCGAGACATTGGAAATTATACAAAGCCTTGATGACGTTCAGCTGATTGAGTTAGGCATGATAGTTTCGGCTTGTCTAAACAACTATGAAGTTATCCAAGATGGCGAATACTCGCAGGTTGTAGGATGTCTTGCAGAAGCATTAGGAATTAATGACATTATCACTTTGGCTCAAACACTTATTGGGGGTTCTACATCAGTGAATTTTTATATCAGTGGGACAAGAGCATTGATAAATGCTAAAACATTGGCACGAATTGCAGGTGCAATGGGATTACGTTATTTAGGCATCGCCGGTATTGCTTACGGACTATACAAATTTGGCAAATGTATGAAGGGATAAGTATTTATGAACTTTAATAAGACCAATCTGTTTTGGAGTAATTATGGCTTAGCAATCCCTCTCTTAATATTTATAATTTATGAGATAAAAGGTGTTTCGATTGCTGACTGGCCCGTTTTGTGGTGCATAATTTCTAATATCGGACTTTTGTACGCGTTGATTTTTATAATAGGATATTATTGGCAAAATCATCTATTCAAAACGATTTTGAAGCATCCTTTTGACTTGTTTATGTTAGTCGTGCTGACGGTATACTTCATCTTTGTCCAGATTATATCATTGTTTGTCAATGGGAAGATACCGTTTATCCACATGACATTCTAAATTGCGTGCGTTCGTTGCAATCTATGTCCTGCCGGACATAAGTTTCTGTTGATTATCTGTACCCGGCATACGGAGCCTCCGTGCTCCATGTACCGGGTTACGAAGCCCACCTTCACGACGGTGTTGCAGAGTCCTGTCGCAATTTCTCTTTTCATATACTTCAGCGTATTACTGATAGCACTCATATTCACCCACAAAGTTATGCCATTTACCCATATATAACGTCCTAATTTGTGTGCGACGGCTACTACGGGCCATCGACATAGAGTGTTCCCGGTGCAGTTATTGGGGCATTTGGTGGCTACTTTGTTGGTATAAACAGCAACATTCCTAAAGTGGATTGGTTAGTGTGGCTACTCTGTAGCCATGTGGGGGTGAGGGGTGCGGTTACCACACGTTGCGGCCACCTACGGAGGCCTTACGTGTGGCTATGCATCTGTCGCGGCTCTACCGCTCAGGCTCCGCCATTCCCAACACCCCACACCGCATAACATGCACATATCGCGGTGTAGGGACGCACGAGCCGTGCGTCCATCCCCATCCCAACCGCACCGGCATCCATCACCCACAGTCGTAGGCCCCGACGGCGACGCCGTCGTACATGCATAGCCACAAGCAAGGTCGCCGTAGGTGGCCGGAGCTTGTGGTAAAAAGGCCTACCCACAACAACGCCCGCATCGCGGGCGCACAACCCCAATACCTCCCCGCAGGCTCCGATATTATCCATGGATTGCTTGGTAACCAATAATCAGGTACAAGGCAAATCCTCCGAAATAAGTTTTAAGCATTTTTCAGATGCAGTTTGTGGAATAACGTTACTAAAACATCTTTGATTACATGTTTTTAGGTATTCTAATTTGCTCCCCAAAACGGCATGTACCCTATTTTTTTTGAATTAATTTTTGTAATTTGCTGTGTGTCAAGTGTTTGTGTAAAACATTAAAAGTGCATTTGTACCCCATTAATTTTTGGAATTAATTACTGTTTAGCCTACCTTTGCAAATGACTTATTTCATTAAGTGTTTAAATTTTAAAGGTTGTCAATATGAATATAAAAACATTTTTTGCAATGGCATCAATTTGCCTGTCCGGAGTAGTCAGCTTTGCGGAGCCGGTGCCGATAAGATGGGAGCCGCCTGAAGGGAATGAATGGGTTGAGATTCCCGTCACGGCCGACTATGACGAGTCGACCGGCGAACTCGCCTTGAAGTTTGCCGAGGATGCCGTCTATTTTGTAACCGTTTATGGAGACATTGGCTTGGTCTTTTCTGCCACTGTCACCGTCGACAATTACGAAGAAGTGCGCATCAATGTCAGCTCCTACAGTGGCAATGAAGCCTACACCATCGTCATAACCGACGATGCCGGCAACCGCTACGAAGGCGACTTCTTCGGCTGAAAAATGAATCTAACTGTGTTACATGCTCATGCATAGCCCCTAATCCTTGACCTCTCTCCTCTACTTATTTAAATAACTAATAAACCATTTTTTACAATGAAAAAATTAATTTACTCCGCGCTTGGCGCAATGAGCCTACTGTGCTCCTGTTCAAATGATCATGCCGATATGGCAGTGTATCAAGACAGTAACGAACAATGTTTTAAATCACACAAAGTGTCGATCGAAGAGGCCATGTACCTTGCTTCGTCATTTAAAAACGGGTCTAAAGTCCTGTCAAGATCCGATGCCGACACGTCAAACATTGAAAACGTGGTTGTTATACGTTGGGAGGACATTTATCCCGACACCCCGAACCCTGTCATCTACAGCGACGATGAAACTCATATTATTCCCTCCGAATTTGAACCCGAAGATTGTAAATATGCCGTAATAACTGAATTATGAAAAATCTGTGCCTTATACAATATTTGGTCGGCGCGCTTTTATGCGCGCTGACCATCGTAGCTTGTAGCGATGACTCCTTTGAAGGGGTTTCGGTTCCGACGGAAGAGCCCGAAGCCTCGGAGCAAGAAGATGTGGTTGATAACAGCTATTCGAGCTGGTTTGATCAGAATGAGGAGGACCGCTGGGGCATCCGGTGGTTGCTCGGCGACGACATGACTTTCCGTGGTCCCGGAGAGTATGAATTTGATGTCCCAGCCGGAGGGGATGAGTTCACATTCTGGTTCCCCGACTGCAATTCCATTCTAAAATGGGCAGAATTCGACGGTGTAATCCAATATAATGACATAATTTATAATCTTAAGCCATACGATATTGTATGCAACGACGTGGTCTATGAAGTTGCTGACGATAATTGTTTGCGCATAAACATTAAGCCTAATGCATACAATGAGAACCGTAGGTTCGCTTTTAGCATAAATTCGAAGGACGGGCGGGGAACTGTAAGGTTTGTCTTCAACCAATCGGCCGGCGACGGCTCTGCGGACCCATCTTCCCAAAGCCAGTACCTATATTGGAAATCTGAGGAGCAGTCGATGTTTTTCTTTCCTACATTCCCGGCAAACAATTACATACGCATATTCCCGGAAAGCACCGGTGACGACTTTGTAATTAAGTGCATGAACGCCGACGACATAAAAATTTATAAATTCAGGTCGCCCGACCAGTCCGATGAAGAGGTCGTCGATTCATACGCGCTTGATTACGACGGATTCAGTGTCAATATCCAGGACTGCTACGTCCGATTTAAGCTCTCGCCAAACAATTCCGGCGCCAATAAAGTTTATCGTCTGTCGATAACGGACGGTACAAGAGTCGCCGATTTCTATATAAACCACAGGTTCGTCGGCCATCCCGACCAGAAAAAAGTATATCCGGCTGATCCGGAATGGGAGCTTGTTAACGACGGTACGAGATGGACGGGAGGTATAACGAATGACGGCGTGTTTAAAGTTCGTGGAGAAGGTGGCGACACGTTAACCATACGAACAACGAACTATTATTTCATAAGATGCGCTTACATACAGATTAACCGCACATACTACGAAAAATCCAGTGATGCACTTTATACCGGAGGGTTTGACTTTTTTGACATTCCTATCGGGAAGAATTCTGCTGGAGTTTATCACCAAGGCATTGATGCCATAGATGTCGTATTTTCGCCGAACACCGACGACTGTGAGCGTGTAATAAAAGTTATGGTATCTTACCATTGGAACCCTAAAACTGTCGGTGCCGGACATAATGCAGTCTTCTCCTCAGCCATAAGTGGTTATAACCAATTTGTTTTCCTACAAGCCCCCTATCCGTATGCCCACAGCAATAAATAGTGGCACATTATTACGTGTTTTTAATCAATTATGAATGTTATTTTGGCAGTATTGTATGTTTTCAGCGTGGCACTGACTCAATGCGTGTGTATTTTCACAACGTCTGGTAGTGGGTGGCGATATGTTACCCCGATGCTTTGTTGTGCTATAATATGCATTATCGATCTTGTGTACGCATTTAAAAATCTCCGTAGTTGGGACGGCAGACGGCTTGGTCTTCAAATATGCATTCCATGTGGAATTTCGATGCTTTCAACAGCAATATTCCTAAAATGGATTGGTTAGTGTGGCTACTCTGTAGCCATGTGGGGGTGAGGGGTTGCGCCCCACGAGGCTGTGTCAAAATTCAAAAGCTTCTGAAAGAAGCCCAAAATTGGGTAGCCGG
>CAZIXM010000049.1:0-16923 GCA_964543345.1 uncultured Muribaculum sp.
TTATCGCATCTGAAAGATGCATAAAATGAATAGCCGGGGATTGGCGCAACGCGCCCTATCCCCGGTTTAGGTTTGATAAAGAAATAAAAATCTGAAAGATTTAACAATCTATAGATCAACATTATATCTTTACAGATTTAGCTGTATAGGTGGGATTTTTCCGGGCAAATCAACCTAACGGTCTCTTTACCCGGCTACCCAATTTTAGGCTTCTTTCAGAAGCTTTTGAATTTTGACACAGCCTTTAATAAGTCTTAGCTCTTGCGAAAAAGCTATGTTTGAATTTACTTAGCGATCGGACAGCCTTGGCAACGCTCAGCTATTTGAGTGAAAAAGTCATTGCCTTTGTCGTCCACAAGGATGAATGCAGGGAAGTTCTCTACTTCAATCTTCCATATAGCCTCCATGCCAAGCTCGGGATATTCAAGGCACTCAACCTTCTTGATGCTGTCATGCGCAAGGATGGCTGCCGGGCCACCGATACTGCCGAGATAGAATCCACCATGTTTATGACATGCGTCGGTCACTTGCTTGCTGCGGTTACCCTTGGCTATCATCACCATCGAGCCTCCGGCTGCCTGGAACTGGTCAACGTATGAGTCCATACGTCCGGCAGTTGTCGGGCCGAATGAGCCTGATGGCATGCCTTCAGGAGTCTTTGCCGGGCCGGCATAATAAATCGGATGATCCTTAAGGTAATCGGGCATGGGTTCTCCATTGTCAAGACGCTCTTTAATTTTGGCATGAGCAATATCGCGTCCTACGATTATAGTACCGTTAAGTGACAGACGGGTTGATACGGGATATTTCGTTAGTTCGGCCAAAATCTCAGGCATCGGGCGGTTAAGGTCGATCTTGACTACATCTCCCTCGCCTTGGTTACGAAGTTCTGCAGGGATAAGCTCTCCGGGATTCGTGTCAAGCTTCTCTATCCATAGTCCGTCCTTGTTTATTTTAGCTTTGACATTACGGTCGGCTGAACAGCTAACGCCAAGACCGACGGGGCATGACGCTCCATGACGCGGCAGGCGTATGACACGAATGTCATGAGCAAAATATTTACCGCCAAACTGAGCACCGAGCCCGATTTTCTGCGCTTCTTTCAGAAGAGTCTGCTCGAGTTCGACATCGCGGAATGCTCGTCCATATTCGTTGCCGGAAGTAGGCAGATTGTCATAATATTTCACTGAAGCTTTCTTAACCGTGGCAAGATTCATCTCAGCAGATGTTCCACCGATAACGAATGCAATATGATAAGGAGGACATGCGGCGGTGCCAAGCGACTTCATCTTCTCTACAAGGAACGGCACCAATTTTGCCGGGTTCAGAAGAGCCTTAGTCTCTTGGTAAAGGTAAGTCTTGTTTGCCGAACCACCACCTTTTGCAACAAAGAGGAACTTATATTCATTGCCGTCAACGGCATAAAGGTCAACTTGAGCCGGAAGGTTGCAGCCGGTGTTCACTTCATCGTACATGTTCAATGGAGCATTCTGCGAATAGCGAAGATTATTGCCGGTGTAAGTATCGTAGACTCCGTGGTAAAGCTGTTCTTCGTCGCCCCCACCGGTATATACATTCTGACCCTTCTTTCCGATCACGATTGCAGTACCGGTATCTTGGCAGAAAGGCAACTGACCCTTAGCCGCTATTTCGGCATTGCGCAACATGGTCAAAGCCACAAACTTATCGTTTTCGCTGGCCTCCGGATCGCTTAAAATCTTAGCTACCATGGCATTGTGTTCACGGCGAAGCATAAAGGCATTGTCGTGTGTGGCCTGACGCGCAAGCACACGCAGAGCTTCCGGCTGTACGACGAGCATTTCACGGTCGCCCCACTTCTCAACGTTTACATACTCGGAGGTCAAGTGGTAATACTCCGTAGTTTCGGGTGTCATCGGGAACATTTCCTGATAGACAAATGGTTTTTGTGCCATACCTATATATACTTAAATTAGTTTTATACTTTTGCAAATTTACAAATTCAAGCAGAGAAAGCAAAAATATTTCGGTCAACTTTGCCCGAATAGACCAACCGCTTGCTATCTTTGCATGTTAATTTATGTATAAACAAGTATTGCAATGCGTCTTAGACTACATTTGACACCACAAAACGGTTTTTGGATATTGGCAGTATTGACCATAATGACATTTATTCCTTATCTTGGAGAGGCTCTGTTCAGCACCAAGGGAGAGCCCCGTGAAGCCATCGTGGCAGTCAGTATGCTTGATTCAGGGAACTGGATTCTGCCTGTGAGCAACGGCGACATAATGCCGTATAAGCCGCCAATGTTGGCATGGTGTATCGCGGTAGTGTCGCTTGTGGTCGGTCATGTGACAGAGTTTACATCACGATTACCGTCAGCATTGGCTCTTATCATCATGGTTCTTTGGGGATTCCGATTCTATTCTCGCCGAAGCAATCAAATGCAGTCCTTCATAGCCGGAGTGATAACTTTCACCGCTTTTGAGGTTTTCCGCGCGGGGTATGCATGCCGCGTCGACATGTTGCTAACAATGTTTATGTTAGGGGCACTTTACAGTCTGTACGCCTACTGGGAGCACGGACTTAAGGGAATTCCTTGGATGGCTGTGTTTATGATGAGCGGGGCTTGTCTTACAAAAGGCCCTGTTGGGATTTTACTCCCATGTATATGCTCAGGCGTGTTCATGCTTATCCAGCGAGTTCGATGGACTGAGGCCGTTTGGAAGCTCGTATGTTTCGGCGCATTGTCGCTCGTCATTCCTGCCGTTTGGTACGTCTTGGCATATCTGCAGGGCGGAGAAAAATTCTTAGAATTGGCACTGGAAGAGAATGTCGGCCGTATGACCGGCTCCATGAGTTATGAATCGCACGAAAATCCGTTTTGGTATAATTTTATAACCGTCATAGCCGGATACGCACCTTATACCCTTTTGTTTTTGTTGGCTCTTATTCCCTGGAATAAAGTCAATGCTTTAGTACGGCCACAAACCGGAAAGTGGTGGACAAAGTTCAAATCAATGTCTCCTGTCGAGCTGTTCTCCCTGCTGTGCATACTGATAATCTTTATATTTTATTGCATTCCGAAGAGCAAGCGAAGCGTCTATCTATTGCCGATATATCCGTTTATAGCCATCTTCGCCGCCAGGTTCATAATATACCTTGCCCACTTAAGGCACCGCTCCATTAAGATTTATGCGGGAATTATATCGTCAGTTGCAGTCATTGCTTACATCGCATTCGTAATTGTCCAGTGCGGATGGTTTCCGTTCGGCGTATTAAAAGGCAAACATGCCCTTGAGCAATCAATGATGATCACTAATCTGTCACTCCATGTCAACTGGCTACTCTGGATTGTAGTGTCATTATCGGTCATTGCCGGAGCAATAATACTTGTCAAGCTAAGAAAACTCACATACCGCTCGACGGTGCTTGGATGCCTGCTGACAACAGTGCTCATCTACTGGGCTTTTGCCGGTGTATATCAACCTCGAATTATGAACGCTAAATCCGACAAGCCCATCGCTGAGTATCTTAACAAGATCCATCCCGAAGGACCAGTATACTCTTATATCGATACCGACCAAATGAGGTTTTTCACAGCAAACTTTTACGCTTCTGACCGTATTCGGCCAATCGAGCTTGACGATCCCGACACCGGACTGCTGCTGATTGGAGTGCGCCAAGCCAAAGAATGGCTTCCGGCAAATGCTGACCGATACGAGTTTACCCTCGTCAAGCATTTCAAGGCCCGCAGTTGCGATATGCGCGACCAGATCATCCTTCTCAAATTCAAGAAGAAATAATATCGATGAATATAGAAGACGGTGTGTCAAAATAGAATTATTGCATCTGAAAGATGCATAAAATGAATAGCCGGGGATTGGCGCAACGCGCCTATCTCCGGTTTAAGGTTTATAAAGAAATAAAAATCTGCAAAGATTTAACATTACAACATCCTAATTGTCAAATCCTTACAGATTTAAATCCATTTCCTAACTCTTTCCGGACAAATCGGTCTACCGACCGCTTTACCCGCTACACAATTTTAGGCTTCTTTCAGAAGCTTTTGAATTTTGACACAGCCACTTTAAACGATTTTACTCCCTATATCAGAAATTATATCCGAGAGTGAAATTCCAGATTTTATTGTGTCCTTTAGCGCGAACATTCAAAAGCTCCGAGTCGCGAAGCACGTTGCGGAGACTGTACTCATAATGGGCGCCCACATAGAAATTACCCATCGCCTGAATACCGACACCGAACTTAATTCCCGAATCGTAGCGTTGAGCAATACCTTTGTCGCCAAAATAATCACCGTTCTGCTGCTTGCCGTCTTCACGTATTATAACCGGCGACGATGTAGTGGCGTCAGTGCCCATCTCATATCCATAAACAGAGTATTTATTCTTTCCCCAAAAGCCGGAAGCGAAATACGGACCTACGTCTATATGCAATTGAGCAAGTTCGGCTACTCCGAGACGGAACGAAAACATAATCGGCACCTGCCAGTAGTTGGCATTGCATTTCCCCTCAAGCATCTTCAGTTTATTGTCATTGCTTATAAGCATGTTGTAAGTATTGCCTCTCGAAACGAAGAACAATCCCGGCTGTATGGCAAAATAATTACGGATATTGATGTCGACAACCCCTCCCACGGTGAAACCGTTCTTCCAACCTTGGTTTTTCCACTTCATGTCGCGCGACGAAGCGTCATAGTTGTTAGTCAGGTTTGAGCTTGTAAATCCGATCCTGACGCCGAAACGAAGTACCTTTGCCGGCTCGCCGGTATCGATAAGAGTCTGAGCTTTTGTTCCGAATGAACCCATAGTCAATAACAATAAAGCTATAACTACGCGTGATAACGTTGATTTCATAGACCTTGATAATTTATTTTCAGTAATTTTTTATTGTAAAATTAGGCATAATGCAGGAATTTGCCAACTAACCATGAAAAAAAGTTGATTTAATTCCAAAAAAGCATCCATTTGAACTAATAATCGGGCAAGAACAACACATCAGAATCGCTTGAAAGTATTTTGCACATTAACCGACAATCACTATATTTGCAACATCATTCTATAACCATTATCGCATTTGTAACATGAAAATCGACAAGCACGGACTGTGGATGACTACCCGCGACTATGTGTGCATAATCTTAGGGTTAATGCTGTATTCGTTCGGGTTCACGGCATTCATTTTGCCGGAAAAGGTGGTGATCGGCGGTCTGGTCGGAGTCGGGTCGCTCATATACTTCATTTGTGGAATCCCGGTGGCAATAAGCTCCTACGTGCTTAATCTGTTTCTGCTTGCCCTTGCCTACAAGATTGTCGGAAAGCAGTTTGTCATCCGCACTATATTTGGCGCGACGGTAATGAGCTTGCTTATAGGTATCATGCAGCCTCTGTTTACCGAACCGCTGATCCAACAGCAGACGTTTATGAACCTTATAATCGGCGGCATCCTCTGCGGATTCGGCATAGGATTTGTTTTTACCCACAACGGCAGCTCCGGCGGAACGGACATTGTAGCGGCAATGGTTTCCAAAAAGACCAATGTGTCAATCGGCCGGGTAATGATCTACTGCGACTTTCTAATAATCTCATCAAGCTATCTGGTATTCTTCCAAATTGATAAGATTGTTTACGGACTTATAGTCACGTTCCTTGTGTCGTTTATGGCAGACCAAGTCATTCTGACCAACCGACAAGCCACTCAATTTACTATAATCTCGCAAAAATGGGCAGAAATAGCCGATGCTATAAATAACGAAGCACACCGTGGTTGCACCGTACTTGACGGTATCGGTTGGTACACGAAGCATGAAATGAAAGTTCTCTTAGTGATGTGCCGAAAGATTGAGTCTGTCACCATATTCCGTATTGTAAAATCTATTGATAAGGATGCATTTGTAACCCAAGCCAATGTCAATGGAGTATATGGGCGCGGATTCGACATGTTTAAATTAAAGATGAAAACCACAAAGAATCATAAGCAGACCGTCAACATAGATTCAAACGGAAATCCCATCTAACATATTGCTTATAAGAATTTTGGCGCCTATCCTATCCTATCCTATCCTATCCGTAACTTTCTCTTAAATGCCATCTTAACTTTTAGTAATCTTTCGATAAAATCTTGCTTAATAAGAGAAAAACACGTATATTTGTGCGATATTCGGACAAACGAATGGTTGCCTAAGCACATAAATGCAGATTTATGATGTCGGCAATCCACATACAGTGCAAATTATTTTATAACTTACCAGTTAAATTAATATCATACCGTGGGTATTTTATATACATTTTTATCCTCATTTCTTCTCGGCGCGGGCACAGGTATTGCGCTGACCCTTGTCGGTGCCTTCATAGCGCGACAATTTTTCGGACTTAATTGGATTAAAAACGCGCTTTTATCGCTATTTTTATTCTTCTTCTCCACATTCCAGATAATACTTCTGTACGGTGCTTACACCACTAAAGATTATGTAGAGCAAGCCTATTCGCTTGTCAGCACCACTAAAGAATATGTCGATATTGAGTCGCTTGCGGCACTTGTACCCAACTTACAAAATTATATACCGGAAGAATATATCCCCGACGAGGCTTCCGAGGCTGTCGAATCAGCCTCAGCCACTCTAATGGACGCTTCCAAGGCAGTTTCATCTTCGTCAGATAAATTAGTCAACGCTTCATTAGGACTTATTAATGCCGTAAACGCTACTTTAAACGCATATATACTCCGACGCTGGCTATGGCTCGGCGCAGAAGTGGCCGTATTTTTCTTATTGGCGGGACTAATGCGCAAACGGACACCGAAATACGCGACTGAATTTGACATGTTTTCCGGCACCGGAACATCATCGTCGGCCTCAACAATGAATTTTTAATAATCAAACAACAATAAACAACCACTAATTATGTCACACATCTTAATAGGACTCGGAGGAACGGGTGGTAAAATCCTTAAGGCATTCCGTCAGAGACTTTGGACCGAATATGACGAGGCGCAACGCAATAAGTTGCCTATCGGTTTCATCTATGTCGACACCGACGCGGCTATGATGAATCCGACCGACATCTCTTATCAGACAATCCACGGCAACTGTTGCTTCACGCCAAGCGAGTTTGTTGACATCAAGACAAACAGCAACATTGATGCCATCTTCTCTAATCCTAAGGGATTTACCAGACTAATGGGTGTGCTCGGCAACGTCAGCGAGACCCAGACAGCCACCTGTCCCGTAGGTGCGGCCGCCGACCAGAAACGCCGCGCCGGACGTCTGCTGTTCGGAGCAAACATCGATGCTTATCTGCACAAACTCGGCTCAGAAATCTCAGCCATGCAGAAAAAAGAAGTGGGAGGCACAATAAATATACACATATTCTGCGGTCTTGCCGGAGGCACCGGTTCCGGTTCAATCATAGACGCCATCGTGCAGACCCGCAAATGGATGTTTGACCATAACATCAACGAATCAACCGGATTTAATTTGACAGCCTACTGCCAACTGCCGGAAAATTCACCGCAACCCAACTGGGATACCGGCCGCTACAAAGGCAACGGTTATGGCGCGCTCTTAGAACTTAACAACCTCTTCACTTCCCACTACAATCAAGAATGGGGTGCGAGAGTGAGCCGTCCGCCGTATGATGTCACTTCAGGTGTGGAACTCGGACGTACCTACTTGACATACAATAACCCTACTCCAGCCAACATTAAGGAAGGTGCCATTCCCCAGGAAATCAAAATTGCAAGCGGTCTGATGCTGTACAGCAATACCAACAATTTCGGTTATACAGTGACCGACCCAGTACAGCTCGCCGGACTGGTAGCAGACTTCGTATATAGCTATATTTTCTGCCCGGGAGGGTCTATCTCTCAAGAATTTAAGCGCTTTTACACATTTGAGAACATCTCCAATACCCGCGACGAATACGACGAAACTGCCGACCCGGACGAAGGAGCACCGCTTCCTGTCCGTACCCGTGCAATAGGTTCGTTTGGAATCAAGCGCATAGTGGTTCCTGAGACAGAACTTCAAGAACATATTGCATATACACTTGGCACGAGCGCCATGTACCAGCTTAAGTTTGACAACTGGAGCAATACTGCCGGTTACCGTGAAGAGCCGAAGAACTTCGATCCGCTCGGCTATTTGAGCCAACCCGGCCGCCAAGACACGTGGAACATGGACGCAGCCCATCTAATGCTTAAGGACTACATCCTTCCCGGCGACGAAAAAGAGGGCTGGAAGAAGGGCGAATTCACCAACTACTGGAATCCATGCATCGACCGTTGGGCCGAAGCCGCAAAGGGAACTGACCATCCTTTCGACAAACTCGTTGAGTTTTGCCGTGGCGGATTTGACAGCGGATTCAGGGGCAAAGGCGTAACTGCATTCTTCAAAGATAAGGCAAGCGCACTTGACTCCTACGCCAAGCAAATCTCTGATACCGTTGAGAAATACATCTTCAACGAATGGGTTACCGGCCGTCTGTCTATCAACGAAGCACGCCAGATTGTCGATCGTCTGACCGTCTATAGCGGCGATGAAGCACTAAAGATGCAGGAGACCACTATTCCCGCTCTTGACGGAAAATGCAAGGAACTCCAAGAAACCATACTGCAAGTTAAGACCGAATATCTCAGCGCAGGCATGATTAAGCGTCCGATCATATTCGGTAACCGCTTTGAACGTGCAACCAACTATTGCAAAGTCCTATATTCTAAAAAGACCGAAATCGAGGCTATAAAGCTTTTTGCTGTTCCTTTGGCCCAGGCACTTGAAAAGAAGTTTACCGACCTCAGCAAGCGTCTTATCGGCTTCGAGCAGGCCATTGACGACATCATTAAGTTCAACAAGGAACGCATGGTGGCTCTCGCCGATTTGTACACTGTGGTTAACGGCACAGACGACCGCGACGGCACGGAGGATATGACTCTTCCTGTAATCAAATTCTACAGCCGTAACCGGATGGCTGACCTTGAACGCAAGATGAACGTCAACGAAGGCAGCATGGACAAGATAACCAACACTATCCGAGATGCAATCGTAGAGTCACTTGCAAGCGACGGAAAGTTCATGAACGTTAACAAGCTCAACCGTAATATGCTCTCCAGCACGCTATTGGGTCCCGTTTATGGAGAAATAGTAACTTTCCACAACGAATTCTGCAAGGAACAGACACAGAAAGTGCTCGAAGTGCCCATCATGGAGCGTCTTAAAAATAAATACGGCAACAACGAACAGTCGCTTCAGCAATTTGCCCGCCAAATCATTACAGCAAGCGGAGTATTCACTGAAATTAACATGAATGAGATTCAATTGAACAACGCTAACACCGATGCTCCGGAAGTCGGCAAAAACATCTTGTTCAAACGCATTTTGGTGACGCTTCCCAAAACTAAAGATCCTGAACTGCTCGAGTTTGCCGAACGCTTTGAAAAAGCTCTCCGCGACGCTATACCCGGCGGTGCAGGAGCATCGATCCACATTTCTCTCGAAGGCCAATATCCCAATGAAATTTCAGTGGCAATTGTTGAGAACGGTTATCCTATGCGCGCCATCGGATCCGTGCCGATGCTTAAGGCAAAATTCGACTCGCTGATTACCGCCTCTCCGGCCAACCGTATAGTGCTCGTCAGCGAAGGTTACGCCAACGACTACCGCACTCTCTTTGCAGTACCGCCCAAATCGCCCGACCAACTTCGAGAAGATGTGATGCCCTACATGATTCTCTCACTCGGCCTTGGTCGAATACTGTTCGATGCCGAAACATCAGGACAATATGGAGCTACCGGCGGTGTGGACATATTCGGCAATGCTGAAATCACTCCTTGGGGATTTGATAAGTTCACCGAAATGGCATTCAACGACCGTCTGATTGAAGAGCGTGCCAAGGAAATTCGCCGACTTTACAACGACGCTATGGAAGAAGCTTTCCAGGAAATCGACCCTTCCGCCCTCAAGGATATTCAAGCAAAACTAAAAGAATTGCAAGACAAAGTAATGGGTGCCATCGGCAAGGTTATCAAGGAAGAGAACCCGACTCCAAAGACTAAATACAACCAATTTGTCAACTGGACGAAGAAAGCCGTAGAAACTCTCTTGTCATATCGTCCACAATAATCATATTAAAAAACATAACTAATTATTATTACTATCATGGCAAAAAACAAAGAATACCGCTGTATGAACATCGGTAATTGCGACAAAGCCAACAATAAGGAGAAATTCTCGATTCCGGAAGGCGAAGACCTCAAATGCCCGGAATGCGGCTCTGAAATGATTCAGGAAGTTAAAGGCGGAGGCTTTCCCATGTGGATTGTCGGAGTGATTGCAGTGGCAATCATCGCGGCCGGAGCAGTCATTTTCTGGCCGAAGGGCGAAAATAAGGCTACTACTCCAGATGGAACAGAGGTCTTTGTCGATGACGAGGACGATGATGAAGACTACAACGAGACAGAAGAGGCCGAAGACGACGGCGAAGAAACTGACGAAACCGACGAAGTTGCCCCCGACACTGTATATGTTCAGACAGTAGTTCAATCAACCGACACTGTAGTCGTTGAACGCGTAGATACAGTAGAAAAAGTTGTAACAAAAACAGTCGAAGCCACTTCAAATCATCTGAATAATTACAACCTCGGTTGGGGTCTGTACACAGGTCCTGCTCAAGCAGGCAAGCCTCATGGCACCGGAGAGGTTAAGGTCACTAAGTCATACACAATCGACCTTAAGTCGGGAGGTAAAACTATTGACGTTAACAATGGCGACAAGATTATTTCCGCTCGATTCAGAGAAGGTAAGCTCGTTGGCGGAACTGTTAAATACGCAAATGGCAATACTAAGCCATTTAACATCGGAGTATAAGACAACCTTATGACGTTCAGACATCTGACATCAATAATTATTGCATCGTTGTGGGCCTTTTCGGGGTCCACAGCGATTGCTTCTTCATTGGAATTCGCCACCGACCAGCTCGAAGAAATGGCTAAAGTGATAAACTTTAGTGCTATTGACGTACCCGCTGACGACGCGAATGCTTCTATAAGCCTTTCATACAAAAGCACACCAATAAGAGTCGATATTACCGACGGTAAAGTCACGCATATCGGCTACTCAATCTTCAACGATGCCCTTCGTGTTGGGTCCAACAACATAGTGTTCAATTTTCTTGAGCGATATGCGCTCGCGGCAGACATGCCTCTTAAAAGAGAAAAGTCAGTCAACTCGATGCTCGCCGAAGATCAAATTACATTTGAAGGAGGTGAATTTGCTCGCCTTAAACAGATGAATTCCGACGGCTATAACATCGCCGTCAGCAATCAGAACGGACGCAGATACCGTGTCTGTTGGGAAACGCCCGACGGACAGACTGTTTATGCCGTTTCATTCCCTCTCAGCCATGACCTCCTTCACGGCACAGGCATGGTAGAAAACGAACGCCGTCTACTCGCCGACTTAACGTCGCACAGCATCACACCTGTCGTAACCGACAGCGTGACCCGTCAAAATCTGTTGCCGACATGGAATATAAACTATTACATTATGCCCGGAAACAGCTACTACACCGACGCTCTTACGTCAAACAAATATTATCGGCTATCCATATTTGACCCGGCGGCCGCAAATAAAGCCATGGAATTTCTTGAAGAAAATGAATCTGACGAAAACGTTCCTGACGGCAAAGTCGACATTCCGCCCGGAAGCCTAATTAAGACTCCTACTTACGAGCTAATCAACAATGCCGATATATATCCGATAGAGACAATGGCAAATATGCTGACCACGGGAGAGCTCGACAACGATTTTATTCTCGACATTAAGCACATCGGATATGACTATGACTACAAAAACATTTCAGTGCCGCTGAACAATGTCATAAACTACTTCCGTCAAAAAGGGTGTGAAGTGTTTTTTGGTGTATCGAAAGATGACACCACGGCCTATACCGACGTTGTAATTTTCAGAAACATGCCTGAAGGGTATTGCCACACAATGAGAGTTACGGTCAACAAGGAAGATTTGGAAGTGGGACAAGGAAGATTCCCCGCCCGCTTCACGAGTTATATACCTATTTCTAAAATCAGCAGCCTGTTTGGAGAAAATAACATGTAATTATATATGTGTACGAATCTGATTAAAATATTATTGCTCGCATCTATACTGTATCCGGCAGTTATCAACGCGCAGAATACCTCGGAAGAGATTGTGATGATGAAGCTCGACAAAAACTACTTGTCGGAGGAATCGACAAACGCCTCTGAGGTCAAAGCCCGCGACAATGCCGACCTTCTTCTCATTAGCAGAATAACCGACTACTATAAAGAGCACTTTCCCGACAAGACGCTATCGCCGGATGTGCTGCAGAACATTCAGCACATGTCAATGAAGCGAGGCGAACACACTCGCGTGTTGTCCTACATAGCTATATCAGCCCTCACCGGCGAAACTCCGTCAGTGGCTCAATCCACACAGGTAAAACCAGCTACAGAAGCAAAGCCTGTAACTGAAGCTAAACCGGCAGAGGAAGCGAAGCCGACTGCTGAAGCGAAGCCTGTTACTGAGGCAAAGCCAGTCACCACTCCACAACCGGCAACTACAGAAAAAGCAACTACTATTGCAAGCACAACGTCATCTGAAAACGTTGCGCCTCCACCTTCACAAGATCCGAACATGACCCTTCAACAATGGCAGATGGACGTAATCAACGAGCTGATCTACGCGAAGGACATCAATGAAGTAAACAGCCTACTGAATTTGTTCAAATCGCTTGGAAAAGTACGCAAATATGGTATTGTAACAAACTGTCCTGACAGAAACGCTACATTCTGGGTTATCGGCAATAATGGTGACGGCATCAAAGCTCTTCTTGGACCCGGATCGACATCAAGACGCAACTACTCCAGCGGAACAAATTCGGCATTGGAGGACTTCAAAGGCTCTCCCGCCCTCTGGTTTGAATTCAACAACTAAAATATTCTATAAAAATGAAAACATTATTTACAATCATACTACTTATAGCGGCCGGATCATCTGCATTTGGCCAACAAACTTTCCAAAAAGCCAGTGCGGCAACCGCATCCAAAGCGCAAGCATCGTGTTGCTGCGTAATTAGCCCCGAAAACCAACAACTTGTTTTATCGTATTTGGACAAACTCAAAGATGCGTATGTTAGCCAAGACCAAGGCTTTCTTATGTCAATACTCGACGTTGACCGCGACCAACTGACTGATTTGTACAATGAGTTTATGGATGAGGACATCCTGAAAGCAGAAATCGAAGATGTAACAATGTCTCCGGCATCGGAAAATTCCGATAAAATAGAGTCGTCGTTCAAATTAACAAGAGAAGGATACAATTTTTCTGATAATAAGAACGTTACTCTTCTATGGAATATCTCTGACCCCAATCATCCCAAAATAATAGAGGTGATTGTAAAGTAGCATATCCATAATTATTATATATAGTTTTGACAAAAATATATTCCTTGACAATGAAAAAGTTAATCTTCACTCTCATCGCAATCGCGGCAATAGGCATACAGTCGCAAGCCGCTGTCAAGTTCAAGATACGAGACGGAATCGACAATCAGACTCTCATCGACAAGATGGAAAAGCAGACAAGCCTGCTGCTGACCGCAATCAATACAGCCTGCCAGCAGAACACTGACCTTAATGTCGCCGGCATAGACATCAGCGACACAGCCATCGAGTCGCTCGCATCGTGCTGGGAAAACGTTCATTTCAGCACTGAAGACGACTTTATCGCTGAAAGCTGTCTTACCCGCAAACGCGCCAACGGCACCACTAAAGCTTACCAATTCCGCAACATCGGACTAACCATGTATCCTTTAGACGATGCCTACGATAGCGGTTCGCGCCGTGAATTATGTATCGACTTTACTCCCAACGGACGTATTGACGACATAAACTTCACTATGGACAACACCACCTATACGAAAATGCTTGCTGAAGGAGAAATGCTTAAGGACGTTGAGCGCCGTATGCAAATTCTGGGTTGGTGTGAAAAATTTAAACAAGCCTACAACGACAAGAACATCCGATTTATGGAAGACGTGTTCAGCGACGATGCACTTATCATTACGGGCAAGGTTATCTCTGAACGCCGTAAGGGACCAGAGCTCCCGACTTCACAGAAGGTAGTATACACGCAACAAAATAAGCGCGAATATCTCAACAAATTACGCGCAATTTTCGACAAGCAGAGCCACAACGGATATATCAACGTAATATTCGATGACTACCGCGTGATGCGCCACGACGCTAAGCCGGATTACTACTACGTAACCCTTTCACAAAAATGGCATACAAAAGGCTATAGCGACGAAGGAATCGTTGTACTTGTTTGGGACTTTACTGACGAAGACCGTCCACAAATCATGGTCCGCACTTGGCAGCCGATAGGTGAAGTGCCTTTCGGACCAAACGACATACCGGTACTGTAAATTTAATAACCAAATATAGGTATAGACATGAATCAAAAGATGAAATCGCTGTTATCGTTGTTGCTACTTCTCTGCCTCACTTCCGGCTACGCATCTGCTCAGCAACTTGAAATGATTGAATTTCAGGAAACGTCAGAACTTAGCGCCGCCCAGTATAAGGAATATGACTCAAACCAGAATGCCTGCGCCCTGATTAAACTGGGACTGATAGCTAATGACCCCGTATTTGAAGGGAGCGTAGTTAAGTCCGAAAATAAAGGTGGCGTTTATTGGATTTACGTACCACAAGGGACTAATAAGCTAACTATACAGACTTCAAACTATCTGCCTTTACGAGTGGAATTTGAACCTGTAAAAAGTCTGTTCACATATCACATGACAGTAGCACCTAAGCAGGCCTCCGGAGGAGCTGCGCCAGCCCAGACGGCAACAACTTCTGCTCCTGTCGCCAGCGGAGCCGCACTCTTGCCAATCAGCATCCCGGCACTTCCCGCGGTCAGCATAGGAGGTCAGGCCACTCAGCAAAACGGCCCGGTAGACTTCAATATGGTTCGCCTGCGCCACGACCGGTTTGAAATGGGTGCCACTCCTGAACAAAAAAGTGTCGAGAAGGATGAGACTCCGGTTCACTATGTGACAATCACCAAAGACTTCTATATTGGCGAGACAGAAGTCACCCAAGCTCTTTGGGAGCGTATAATGGGAACAAATCCTTCTGTCTACAAAGGACCGAACAATCCCGTGGAAAATATCACTTATCGCGATGCCAACGAATTTTGCCTTAAGCTGAGTCAACTTACCGGCAAAAAGTTCCGTCTGCCCACAGAAGCTGAATGGGAATATGCCGCTCGTGGCGCAGAAAAGCGGACATCCACAATGTACTCAGGCAACAACACGGCAGAAGAGGTGGGCTGGTCCGGTATCAACAGCGGCGGTCATCACCACGAAGTTAAAACCAAAAAGCCTAACGAAGTCGGCCTCTACGACATGAGCGGTAACGTATGGGAAATATGCGAAGACTATAAGCAAGACTACTCTGCCGGCGATGCAGTCGATCCGGTTTGCCGTAAAAAAAGCGAACTGCGCGTACGCCGAGGAGGCAGTTTTGAAGACCGCGACGCAAACAATCTACGCGTAGCATTCCGCCGTAAGCTGCCCGAACGTGAAAGCAATAAAGCCACAGGACTCCGCATCGTAATGGAAGTCGACTAATTATTCACTCCTCTGTAATCAATAGCTATGTCAAAATTAAGAGCAATAATCGCATTAATGCTTCTGTCCGTTTCGGCGACAGGAGCATTTGCACAATCTCCTCTGAAGTTCAACGATAACGGAGAATTCAAAATCGTACAATTTACCGACACCCACTTCCGATGGGATAAAGGAGACGAGAAAGTAGTCCTCCCGATGATGCAGGAAGTCATTGAGGCTGAAAATCCCGATTTCATAATAATTACCGGCGACCTCGTATACTCTACCAACGTAGCAAAGTCGCTCGAACAACTCTTCTCGCCAATTGTAGAAAGCGGCATACCGTTTGCTTTCGTGTTCGGAAACCACGACCATCAATTCGAGCTTAACCGTAGCCAGATATATGACATCATAAAGAAAATGCCTGGTTGCATAGTACCCTCCCGTGGCGATTCACAAAGTCCTGACTATGTGCTTGAAGTTATGTCGTCAGACGGCACTAAGCCCGCTTCTGTGCTATACTGTCTCGATTCACACGCCGGATCTCAAGTACAAGGACTTGGACGTTACGCCTGGCTTACATCCAATCAAATACTTTGGTATAAGACCAACAGCCTTCGTTACACAGAAAACAACGAAGGTCAGCCGTTGCCTTCGGTAATGTTTTATCACATTCCGCTTCCCGAAGTACAATATGCCTTGGCAGATAATTCAATTTATTATCTCGGCGAGGCAGGAGAAAAAGTCTGCAGTCCGCACGTCAATTCGGGCATGTTTGTAGCTCAGAAAGAGCAAGGCGACGTCTTTGCAAACTTTTTTGGACACGACCATGACAATGACTTCCTGATCACATATTGGGACACACTGTTCGGCTACGGACGCTATGGCGGATCAAAAGGAGCCGTCTACAACCACATCGGCAAAAATGGAGCCAGAGTAATAGTGCTTAAAGAAGGCAAAAAAGAGCTTGACACATGGATCAGACTCCGTGGTGAAGATCAAGTTATAAACAAAGCCTCTTATCCAAGCGACTTTAAAGGCAAGAAACGTAAATCAAAGAAGGACAAGAAGAAAAACGAAAACTCTGCCACAACTGACGACATCTATTGATTTTTAGTCAGACTTTCTTCAGACTTTCTTCCTAAGTTTTTTCAAAAAAAGTCCTTAAACTATTTGCAGATTCAAAATAAAGCCGTAACTTTGCATCGCTTTAACGAAGAACACGGGCGTTTAGCTCAGCTGGTTCAGAGCATCTGCCTTACAAGCAGAGGGTCG
>CAZIXM010000050.1:0-16502 GCA_964543345.1 uncultured Muribaculum sp.
ACCTAACGGTCTCTTTACCCGGCTACCCAATTTTAGGCTTCTTTCAGAAGCTTTTTCATTTTGAACTGCCTCATTTTTATACAATCACCTAAAATTTTCGGTCACTGATAGTTTGCAGGAAAGCGTGGGAGTGTGCCACAATTAGGATTATTGCGGAATTTCAGGCGTTAACTGGCCGGTGGCCTTTAGATACTCAGTGTAGCGCACTCGATAATCCGAATAGGCAGCTACGAATTGGTCGCAGGCCTTTTTATATAAAGTCTGCGCGTCAAGAAGTTCTGTAATCGAAGTCACACCTACTTTATAGTAGTTCTCGTTGAGCCTAAGATTCTCCGAAGCCTGACCCATTGATTCGGCAGCGTTTTCCATCTTGCGGTAAGAGGCAGTGAGATTGTCCCAAGCATCCTTCATCGCTATCTGAAGCATCTCCTTGCCATCCTCAAGCTGTATGCGGGCATTTTGGATCTCCAAATTCTTACGTTTTATAGCGTGTGACCCGCCCCACCATCCGGTCAACGGCACATTTACAGCGATAAAGACTGCTCCAAAGTTGTGGTCCTGACGGAGTAAATTATGATAAAACCATCCGGCGCCAAGGCCTACAGTAGGCAGATTGCTGCCCACTGTCATTTTTTTCTCCAATTCCGAAGCCTTAACTGCGGAGTTAAGCATTCCATAGACAGCCGTATTTGCCACCGCATCCTGAGGTTCACGCCATAAATCATAAGGGAAGTCGGGTGTCGCACCTGGCACAACCCTTTCAGCCACCTTCACCGGCTTCAAGCCGACTCCTATGTATTGCCCCAACAAATTCGAGCATAAGGCTATCCCATTGTCAAGATCTATCATCACGGCTCTATAGTCATTACGCTGAAGCTCTACCCTTAAAAGGTCGTTCTTAAGAATAACCCCCGCGTCAACAGCCACCTGAGTCTGATAGGCCAACGTGTCAAGCATTACCAGCAACGATGCCAACGTCTCCTTTTGCGATTGCAAAGAGACCAACTTCCAATAATACTTATCCACCGACACGCATATTTCCTCATCGGTCTGCCTCCTTCTCAGCTCGGCCACCGACTCACCTAAGCGGGCAAGCGCATTGCCGTTCACAATCTGTCCACCGACAAATATCGGCTGTATGGCAGTGACACCGGCTGTAACGCCCTTCTTAATCATCCCCAACTGAAACATATCAAGGACATTATATTGGATAATGTCATGGTTGGCCCAAAACGACATCCCGGTAGCAGATATTTCAGGGAAATACTTCGTGAATGCCTCGTCGGAAGTCTCTTTTGCGGCTTTAACATCGTTGAGCGCGGTTTTCGCCGCGGCATTTCCGGTAAGGGCCATCTCGCGGCATTGCTCAAGCGATAGCGTCAGAGTGTCGGTGTCTGCCGCGCTGCCGGCACGCCCCGTCAAAACCGACATAGCCGTCAAAATCGCTGAAAATAATATATATTTACTTTTCATCGTCTTGCTTAGGTTGGTTTGTTGCATCATTATCTGTTTCTTCCACAGGATAGACCGGTAGCACTATTGTTGGAGTGGCTTTCTTGCAGAACTTCCAATAAAGTAAAGGAATTACCGTCAGAATGAAAACCATCGTTACAGGCGTTCCGAAGAAAATCACTATACCCATAGGCTTCCATAGCGCGCTTCCGGACACCACCATCGGCAATACTCCCATCGTAGCGGCAGCCGAAGTGAGAAATATCGGGCGCATTCGTCGTTCGCTGGCCTGGAAAATAGATTCTTTAACCGATATTCCCTGCTCCTGAAGTTCCTCGGCATAGTCAAACATAATTATGACATTTCTGACAAGTATACCCATAAGACTAATCAGACCGAGCGTACAGGTCAAACTTATTACTTCGTTCATCACAGCAAGCCCCAGACCCGTACCGGGCATGATAAACACCAGCGAGACAAGCATCAGCACCGGAACCGTCACGCCCTTATAATGGAACACCAGAATGAAGAATATAATGACTACCGCTATCAGAAGAGCCATTCCCATCTGAGGGATAATCTCCTCCGACTGCTCATAGTCGCCCCCGTAGCTCAACGCCACCCCTTCCGGAAGGTCTATCTTTTTAAGCTCGTTTTGAAGTATAGTGGTTTGAGCCAACGAATTTTGGCCTCTCACATTGTCAGCCGATATGATAGCCGTAGGTATTCCTCCACGATAGTCGATCTGCCCCGGATGCCACGTAGGCCTGACCTCCGCAAAAGCACGTAGCGGCGAATTGCCGATTCCCATTACAGGTATAGGTTCGCGCATTAAGGCCGAATATGTGGCACTGTCAGAATTCTGCGTCTTTGCCACTATACTCATGCCATAGTCACCTTCCCACAGTGTTCCCATCGGCACCCCGGAACCATAGCGCATGGCCAATGTCATCTCAAGCAACGTGTTGTTAAGCCCAAGGCGTGACATCTGCATTGAATTTGGCTCGACAGTAGCCGCTACGAGTTGACTGCCAGCGGCGGGCCGGACAAGAGTAAGTCCGGGAATACGACGCATAATCGCCATTACCGTGTCGGCGGCTTTCAGATTCTGCTCATAGTCGAGTCCGGCCAAACGAACCTCCACAGGATATTTGGCATTGGAATAGCTTAACTGTTTGAATTTAACGTATGCACCCGGGAAATAATCCTGATACTTAGGCGTGTACTCGTTTAGCAACTCGATGGTAGCCTCATCGCTTATCGTATTTACAATAAACTGCGCATAATTAGGACCGCCCACCTGGGGAGCGTATGTAGTCTGGAATCGAGGCGACGACATGCCGTGGAACGAGGCCACTGAGACTATGCGCTTGTCTTTTAGCAAAATTTTTGCGAGGCTGTCCGCAATGGCATCAGTGGCATTGAGCGACGAACCTTCGGGAAGGTAAATCTCTACGGCAAACTGGTCGCGTTCGGCTATAGGCATCAGTTGTATGGGACGCGCGATGAATGCCCATGTCCCGAGAATGACCGACACTATACCGATGACCATACTCGTCTTAGGCCAGGCGAAACAGAGCGTAATAAGTTTGTCGTACCACTTCTGCAGACTGACAAAGAAAGAGAATTTTTTCTTGCCGCTTTGTATATCCTGCCTCTCAATAGCATAAATCGGCTCCTTTATCATCCGATATTGGAGGAACGGCACAAGCAATTCGGCCACAATCAACGATATGGTGAGAATCAGCAATATCGCCCACGGAAAATCGGTAAGGAAGTCGCGGAACATTCCCGTCATGGTTATAAGGAACGGGAAGAACGTGATGGATATGGCAAGCGTGGCCGAAACGATAGCGCGGAAGAACATAGTGCCCGCATTGATAGTAGCCTGCTTATGCGGCATTCCGTCTGAAATAAGATCGACGTACTCATCAATAATCACCACCGAGTTGTCGACAATCATACCCAACGACACAATCAGACAGGCCAAAGTCACCGTGTTTAGCTCTATGCCAAGCGCATAAAATAAGCCGAGCGATATGAAGATGCTGACAGGAATGGTAAGAGCCGCTATGAACGCAACTTTGAGCGGAAGCAGGAACATTATCACCACCAACACCGCGATTATTGCTATCAGGAGTTCACGTAGGAAGTCTATCACACTGAGGTTAACCACGGTGGGTTGATCGGTAATCTTAAACAGCTTCATGTCGACGGGCATCTGCGCGGCAAAATCATCTATTACTTTACCGGCAGCCTTCCCCATTGCCACAATGTTCTCGCCATCCTTCATCTCGATGCTTAACAGGAGGCAATTCTCTCCGTTGTTGGTTATATAGCTTGACGGTTCGGGATACTCACGCACCACTTCGGCTATATCCCCCAATCGCACTACGTCGCCTGTCGGAGTAGAGAATACCACCGTTTCCTTTATATCATTCACAGTATTAAACGACTCGGCAACATATAAAGGCATCGTATATGACTCCGACTTAAGGCGCCCTCCGGTAGTTTCAAAGCCCTGCGCCAACAACGTAAGAGCAAGGGTCTTCTCGTCGACACCGTAATGCGACAGCCTTTCCGTGTTGATATGCACACTGATTTGCTCCGTCTGTTCGCCATAAACGGTCATCGTTCCGATGCTTGGCACGGCTCTTAGCCGATCGCGCAGCCGATTCATGTAGTCATGCAGTTCGCGGTAAGTCTTATCAGTTCCCTGCATCGTGAGCAGAAGCGCCGACGTATTGCCGAAGTCGGAGATTGTCTCCACGGCAAGCACTCCTGCCGGGAGGGTCGCTTTCACATTGTCTACGCCAAGTTTGAATTTGTCCCAAAACTGATCCGACTCATTATCGTTGACCTTGTCGTCGAGCGTCACAAAAATCATCACCATACCGTCAGACACCTGAGCAGTGGTCTTCTCTTTGTTGACCTCTTTATAGCTGAACACATAGTCTTGCAGGGGCTTCAGCACTTCCTGCTCGACCTGCGTCGCATCGGCTCCGGGATATACCGCGGCCACTACCCCTTCGCGGATGGTGAATGAAGGAAACTCATTCTTGTCCATCTCAATGAGCGAGTAGACTCCCCACGCTATCAATACACATGTGATAAGAATCACAATGCGCCGGTATTGCAGGCCGATTGGAACTATATTCGGATTCTTGAACTTTTCCATAGCTTGTCAGTTTATAGCCACCACTTTTAGGCCGCGGCTCAGCTTCTGCTGGCCCTCGACAATCACACTGTCAGACGCAGCTATTCCACCCGTGATTATAATACCACGCGCATCCAATCCGCCGACATCGACTCTCTGTCGTTGAGCCAGGCCATCCTTCTTCACCCACACGTAGTGAGTATTGTCCCAATCAAGGACTACAGCCTGAGGGGGCAACACTATATCGGCATTTGACTCCGAAGCATCCGCAGGATTAGATCCATCGACCGACACGCTGCATATCATGCCAGGCATAAGATTACCGTCGGGATTAGTTATCAGGAATTTAACATCGTAGTTGCGCGACAGCGAATTTGCCGCCACGCCTTTCTCAACAAGCTTTGCGGAATAAGTCTGGCCACCGGCAACTACCTTGGCCTCTTGTCCCTTATCCATTACTTTCAGATCTGCCTCCGGTACTGAAATCTTGACTTTAAGCGTACGGACATCCATAAGTTCGACCACCGGCATACCCGGTGCCACAGTCTGTCCGACATCAGCAATCTTACTGGCCACTACTCCATCAATAGGTGCGTATAGATTGGCATCGTTCATCTCTGTACGGGCAATACGGGCGGCTGCTTCGGCCTGCTTTAGCCGTTCCTGGACAGCTACCCACTGCATTTCCGGCAACGCGTCGGCATCATGCAGCTTTTTCATTCTGCCATAAGCGTCCTGTGCCTCGCGCAGAGTAGCCTCAGCTATGTCATTGGCATTTTTAAGCGACGCACCGTCAACGCTCGCAATCTTTTGACCCTTGCTTACCCGTTGCCCCTCCGTCACATATATATTATTTATAGTCCCGGCCACAGAAAAGCTCGGTGTTGTCGAGCTTCCTGCCTCCACCGTTCCCGAATAGCTGTCAGAAGCATTTACCGAAGGGGAAGTGGCCGACATCACTTTTACCCTAATCGGATTGACATTTCCCCCATGAATCTCAGGGTTACTGTGCCCGCATGACGACAAAGCCGTCATAACCAAAAATGCCGCAGAAACAGATTTGCTGTAATGTAATAGTTGAAACATGACTATATGCTGTTGTAAAATATTCCTTAGTATATATAACAACCGTAAATTATAATGTATTGTTCCACATTTACCATTAAACAGGTTCATTGTGCCTCAATATTGGTCAATCAGTCGTTTTAGAGCCTTAATCATCTTATCCGACACGCGGAGGTGTTAAAAAAAGAGGATGTAGCGATACACCCTCTTTCTAAAAATTCAGATTAGTTGTTGCAAATCACGGACGACCTGATCCTGTGCCTATCAGCCGCGCCGTTACTGATTTTGAAGAGCTGTCGGATTTTAGGGTATAGGTACTGCCGGAAGTTAGTCCACCGCACGTAATCATCACTGTTTTGTTGCGGCTACTGCCGGGACCAAAGCCGCCTCCACCCGATGAACCTCCTGAGTAGTTTGACGGAACTGTAAATGTGGCAAGTGTGGTTGAGCCGGAGCTAAGACTGATGGTGCTTCCTGCGCTTACAGAGCTGGTAGTTGAAACGTAAGGTTGGGTCGATTCAGACTTTGTCGGTGTGGAGTTGCCTCCACCTACCGCAAGGAGAGTGCCGCCGGTGAAGATTACGGTATAACCATCTTCTTCAGCAGCGTCAATGCCACATTCGGGCGAATCGGCACCAAAAGCCATGTGATAACCACCGTTGATATACATGTTACCGTTGGAGTCAAAGCCATCGTTCGACGTTGAAATGGCAGTTATTGTGCCTCCGTTGAGATACATGTGCGACGATGAGTTGATGCAGTCGTCTTTAGTATAAAGCGTTATTGTACCGTCGTTAACAGTGAAAATCCCTTTACTTTCAATCCCTTCACCTCCATTGCCGGTAGTGGTAACATTGATTGTGCCCCCGTCAATCAGAACTGCGGTGTCGGCTTTTACTCCCTTTGGCGACGATTTATAGTCGCTGGCAAGGTTATCGGCGTTACCGGTATAGTTTGTGTTGATTTTGTTGTTCACATAAGCCAACATGCCACCGGTTGTGCTTATTGTCAGGTCACCGTCCGACATGGTGAATGTGCCGTCGCAGCTGATACCTTTACCACCGCCACCTGTTGCAGTGAGGTTTATTTCACCGCCGGAGATGGTGACATCGCCATCGGCACTCATGCAGCTTGAGGCTTTGGTTTTTGATTTTGAGCTATCCCAAACGCCGTCGCCGGTAACACTCAATGTAAGCGTGCCGCCCGTGATGTTGATGTCGCCTTCTGTTTTAATACTTTTGGAGGCATCGTTGGTCACATTAATTGTGAGTGTGCCACCTGAAATTGTGGCTGTGCCGGTGTCTTCGTCATCGCGGTCAGTATCATCTTTATAGTCCACTTGGATACCATCGTCGCCTACGCCCGAAATGGCAAGTGTGCCGCTCTCCATAGCAAAATATTGAGCGCAGTTTATCCCGTCTTTTACCGATTTGTTAATCGTAACAGAGCAGTTTTTAAGGGTTACATATTCCTTGGCGTAGATGGCATGGGCTGTGTTGCCACCTACAGTGAGGTCACCTTTGCCTTTCAGTTCAAGATGTCCTTTTACTACAATAGCGCCTTTTTGCGAGCCGCCAGTACCGTCGGTGAGGATGTTGGTCGTGCCGCTTTTAGCACTTAATTCTATGCGTTTGCCGTTCTGAATGTTGAGCACAGCTCCATTTGGGTTGTTAAGCGTTAGGCCGCGAAGCTCAAGCGTATATTTATATGAGCCGTTGAGCGTAAAAGATCCATCAGTGCTTTCACCTTTGAGTTCGTAGGTGATTTCACCACAGGTGGAGGCAGACACGAGTGAGCTTTGTGTAATTTCTACATGTGCGCCGCTCACTGAAGCATCAATAAAGTTTGCAATGTTACCTGCCACGAGCACAATGGCGCCGGAGGTGGTGTATTCTACGGATACGGTGTTGTCAGACTGCTCGGCTGACACCACCTTCATGGCTGTGATGTCGGCGACGTTGTATGTGCGCTCGTTGATAGTGATTGAAGTGCCACCGTTAACTGTTGCATCGCCCATAGAGGTATCAGTATATGAGTATGTGACGCTACCCAGTGTGACGTTCAGCGAGCGTGCCGATGCCGAGAATGTGGCCAGGCATAGCGCGCCTATAAGTATATATTTTTTCATTTTACCTGCAGTTTGATGGATTTATTGCCTGACTTAATAATATGTATGCCTTTTGGCAGTTGGCTCAAACATTCGTCGATCGAGGAGTAGTTGCCTATTACCACTCCCGAAAGACTTATAACGGTGACGGGTTGGTCACTGTTATCGAAGATTGCGGCTACAATTCCCGCAGTGTTGCCAAAGAAGAAGCGCGTTACCTTGTCGGCATCGAGGGTAAGAGTCTCAGAGCCGTTGCTTGCAATAAGCAGATTGTCTGCTATTGATATTGTAAGATTGTCAGACGATATGGCATGAACAGCTCCATCGGTGCATTGAAATGTCATATAGTCTGAATCAGAAGCCAATGCTTTGGGAACAGAAACAAGCATAGCGATTGCCGCAATGAGACTTAAACAAATGATTCGCATTTTTTTCGATATATTAATTGTTGAATTTCTATCTGATACGTTAAATTCAGCATTTTATGATTAAATCAGCTAAAGATAGGCAAAATATTCATAAACTGCAATATTGTGACGGTAAATTAATGCACTTGTAATTACGCTCTTTCACCCGGCTCTTTCACCCGGCTGTGCAGCCTGAGCCTTAACATATATTATGGTGGACAGGCCCTAAAAATTATTGGATTTTTAAATTAAAGAGTGATGTCGCTTGCAATTTTTTCTTAAAAGTTTTGGCAGATTTGGCAAAATATCATATTTTTGCAGTCAAATACGACAATCAGACATAGAATGCATACTGCCGTCATTATTATCGCGAGCCACCTACGAGTGGTCATTACCCATCTACGTCAGCTGGGAGCGTGATTTTATTGCCGAAACAAAGCATTTTACAATCTATACAAAGCTCCCGCAATCGTTGACCGACCCGGGGGCTTTGCCGATATATTATCCGAGCATGTTCCGAAACCGCCAATCCTAACGGGTTCGACATCCTCCAAATAATAATGAAGAGAAAACGACATTTAAGAAGAAAGTAACGTATGAAACATCCATTACGTAGTGCCGCAAGCACAAACGGCCGGCGCATGGCCGGCGCAAGAGCCTTATGGAGAGCCAACGGAATGACCGAGGAGCAGATTGGCAAGCCTATCATTGCCGTTGTCAATTCGTTCACTCAGTTTGTGCCGGGACACACGCATTTACATGAAATAGGACAGACCGTAAAGGAGGAGATCGAACGACTCGGTTGCTTCGCGGCCGAATTTAACACCATAGCCATTGACGACGGTATCGCCATGGGGCACGACGGGATGCTATACTCATTGCCCTCACGCGATCTGATAGCTGACTCAGTCGAATATATGGTCAATGCGCACAAGGCCGACGCGATGGTATGCATATCCAACTGCGACAAAGTAACTCCCGGAATGCTTATGGCCGCAATGAGGCTGAATATTCCGGCCATTTTCGTGTCGGGAGGCCCCATGGAGGCCGGCGACCTCAACGGACGCGCACTCGACCTGATTGACATAATGGTTGACTCAGCCGACGAGTCGGTCAGCGACGACATGGTAAAGCTCCTCGAAGAGAAGGGATGCCCTACCTGTGGCTCCTGCTCCGGAATGTTCACGGCAAACTCAATGAACTCGCTCAACGAAGCCCTCGGCCTGGCGCTTCCCGGAAACGGCACTCTCGTGGCCACCCACTCCAACCGCAGGGAGCTATTCCGCGAAGCAGCCCGCAAAATAGTCGAAAACACTTACGCCTACTATCGCGACGGCGACGAGAGCGTATTACCCCGATCTATAGCGTCAAGGCAGGCCATGCTCAACGCCATGTCGCTCGACATTGCCATGGGAGGCTCAACCAATACGGTTCTGCATCTGCTCGCCATTGCGCACGAAGCGGGAGCCGACTTCACCATTTCAGATATCGACCGACTGTCGAGAGTGACTCCGGTGTTGTGCAAGGTGGCACCAAACTCAAAATATCACATTCAAGACGTTAACCGCGCCGGCGGTATCATGTCAATAATGCGTCAACTGGCTGACCGCGGTCTGCTCGACACGTCGGTAAAGCGTGTCGACGGCCTGACTTTAGGCGAAGCCATCGACCAATATGCCCTCGAAGGCAGCCGCTTTTCCGATAAAGCACGCGACTTATGGCTGAGTGCTCCCGGAGGTGGACGCAACATTCGGCTCGGCTCTCAGTCGGCCCGTTACACTTCGCTCGACAGTGACCGCGCCGGCGGATGCATCCGCGATTTTGACCACGCTTACGTTAAAGACGGAGGTTTAGCGGTGCTTCGCGGGAACATTGCGCTCGACGGATGCGTTGTCAAGACAGCCGGTGTCGACGAATCACTGTTCCGCTTCAGCGGGCCAGCCAAAGTGTTCCGTTCGCAAGAAGAGGCCGTCGACGGCATTCTTCGCGACAAAGTTAAGAGCGGCGACGTAGTGGTAATAACCCATGAAGGCCCCAAAGGTGGCCCAGGGATGCAAGAGATGCTATACCCCACCAGCTACATAAAGTCGAAGCATTTGGGCAAGGAATGCGCCCTAATAACCGACGGACGCTTCTCCGGAGGAACGTCAGGGCTGTCGATAGGACATATCTCGCCCGAAGCCGCTGCCGGCGGAGCTATTGGCCTGGTACGCGACGGCGACATAATCGACATCGACATACCCTCGCGCGCCATCAACGTCAGGGTCAGCGACGAAGAGCTCTCGCGACGTCGCGACGAAGAACTTTCGCGCGGCAAAGACGCGTTTACTCCTCGCGACCGCGACCGGCGGGTTAGCCTTGCGCTGCGAGCCTACGCCGCAATGGTTTCGTCGGCCGACAAGGGCGGCGTTAGAGTGCTATAATGAAAATGACATAAATATAAAGAGAGATACATAACACAATTTTGGAAAGTATATATGAAAGAACTTATTACCGGATCTGACGCACTCATCCAGTCGCTCATCTGTGAAGGGGTCGACATTGTGTTCGGCTATCCCGGTGGCTCGATTATGCCTGTGTATGACCGGCTGTTCGACTATCAGGACCGGCTAAAACACATTTTGGTGCGCCATGAACAGGGTGCCACCCACGCCGCGCAGGGATACGCCCGCGTCACCGGACGCACCGGCGTTGTCATCGTAACTTCCGGACCCGCCGCCACCAACGTCATAACCGGACTGAGCGACGCTCTGATGGACAGCACTCCAATGGTAGTGATTACCGGACAGGTGGCAACTCCGTTTCTGGGCTTCGACGCGTTTCAGGAAACCGACGTGGTGGGAATCACCCAGCCTATAACCAAGTGGAGCTACCAGATACGCCGCGCTGAAAACGTGGCTTGGGCTGTCGCACGAGCATTTTATATTGCATCCACAGGGCGACCCGGTCCGGTAGTGCTCGATATAGCAAAAGACGCGCAGGTCGGAATGACCGAATTCAACTATAAATCTTGCGACTTTATCCGCTCGTATAATCCGCTTCCGGCCATTCCCGAAGAGGATGTGCGCAAAGTGGCCGACTTAATCAACACGTCCGAGCGTCCTATGATACTTTCCGGACACGGAGTGATGATCTCCGGTGCCGAGACCGAATTGGCCGAACTCGCTGAAAAGTCCGACATACCGGTGGCGGCCACGCTTCTCGGCCTATCCACAATGCCTTCCGACCATCCTCTGTATAAAGGAATGCTAGGAATGCACGGCAACATCGGCCCCAACATCAACACTAACCGCGCTGACTTAATCATTGCCATCGGAATGCGCTTCGACGACCGAATAACCGGCAATGTCAAGACGTACGCCCCGAAAGCAAAAGTGGTGCACATTGACATCGACGCGTCTGAATTTGACAAAAACATCCCTACGACAGCCACTATTCACGGCGATGCCCGCCAGGCTCTGCTACGCCTGCTGCCGCTCGTCGAGCCTCGCCGGCGCCCCGAGTGGCTCGCCATGTTCGACAAGCCCGAACAGGTAGAACGCGAAAAGGTCATAGAGCGCGAACTGCATCCCTCCGGGCCGAAAATGACTATGGGCGAAGTCGTTGCAAAAGTCAGCGAAGCCACAGGGCATCGCGCTATAGTTGTCACCGACGTAGGACAAAACCAGATGCTTTCAGCGCGCTATTCCCGCTTCACCGAGCCACGAAGCATAGTCACTTCCGGAGGGCTCGGAACGATGGGGTTCGGACTGCCGGCGGCCATCGGCGCAAAGATGGGATGTCCCGACCGTACGGTGTGCTTCTTTACCGGCGACGGGGGGCTGCAGATGACCATTCAAGAGCTTGGTACAATAATGGAGTACGGCACCCCCGTAAAAATCATCTTGCTGAACAATAATTTTCTTGGCAACGTGCGCCAATGGCAGGCCCTCTTCTTCAAGAACCGCTTTTCGCAGACACCGTTGCTCAATCCCGACTTCGTTATGATAGCCAAAGCCTATGGTATCGAGGCCGAAAATGTGGCAACGCGCGACAATCTCGACGGAGCCATTGACCGGATGCTTAGCCACGACGGGCCATATCTGCTCAACGTTAATATCGACGAGACCGACATGGTGTTCCCGATGACTCCGGCCGGAGGAAATGTCGACTATGTGATGCTTAACCCTACGGAAGTATATCCCACCGAATAAACTTATAACATTGCGCAGATTATGGACGAACAATTATTCACTGTGACCGTGTTCACCGAAAATCAGGTGGGACTGCTCAATCAGATATCCATCATATTCACCCGACGCAATCTCAACATCGAGAGCCTGTCGGTCAGCCCCTCCTCGATTGGAGGCATACATAAATTTACCATCACATGCTTTAGCAACCGTCCCATGATGGAGCGAGTCGTGAAGCAGATTGAGAAGCGAATCGACGTGCTTAAGTCATTTTTATACACCGACGACGAAATAGTTTATCAAGAAGTTGCGTTATATAAAGTGCCTACACCGCAACTTCTCGACGACAAAACCGTGGAGGAGATTATCCGAAGGCACAATGCCCGCATACTCGAGATCACACGTGAGTACGTAATCATTGAGAAGACAGGCCATTCCGACGAGACAGAAGCCCTTTTTGAAGAGCTGAAGAAGTACGACATTCGCCAGTTTGTACGCTCCGGTCGTGTAGCCGTGACAAAGTCGCCTGAGGAATACCTGACAATGTATCTTGAGGAGCAGGAGCGTAGGCTCAGCGGAATGTAAAATTCATTGACTTATGAACGAATACGTATCAAACTACTTTCTGACGGCTGGAGAATGTACCCCCGAGGGCACAATACCGGTCACGCTTATCGCAAACCGGCTGATTGAGACCGCCACCATGCACGCCAACCTGCTCGGCGTAGGCTTTGAACGCCTGCTCGAGGACGGCACGGCTTGGGTATTGTCGAGGTTATCTATCGAGATGCTGCGTTGGCCGGAGGTCAACAAACCATACTCGCTTCGCACCTGGGTGGTAGGCTATAACCGCCACTTTTCTGAACGCGACTTTGAAATTACCGATTCGGAAGGACAGGTGCTCGGGTATGCCAGGTCGGTGTGGATGACCATAAACATCCGCACTCGCCAGGGAGGCCAGCTAAACGGACTTGACAAACTCGGCGAGGTAGTGTCAGACCGTCCATGCCCGATTGAAAAGTGTCCGAAACTGACAGCTGTCGACCCTTCGACGGCTAAAGTCAGCGAATATACGTTCCGTTACACCGACTGCGACTTTAACCGCCACGTCAACACCGTGCGCTATATCGAACTACTCCTTGACCAATGGGATCTTGACTTTCACGATGCCCATCGCGTTCACCGTCTTGACGTAGCGTTTATGCACGAGTCATATTTCGGCGAGCGCGTCAATGTGGCCGTTGAGCCGAAGTCCGAAGGCGAATATCGATGTGAAGTCACCGGCGACGGCGGTCCGTGCGTAAGGGCTTCAATCATTTTTAACGAAATCAATTAAATATCTATTCACAATAAAAATCAACGATTTAATATGGCAACATTAAATTTTGGCGGCGTAGACGAGACCGTCATCACACGTGAGGAGTTCACCTTGGAAAAGGCTCGTGAAGTATTGAAAGGCGAGACTCTCGCAGTGCTCGGATACGGCGTTCAAGGCCCCGGCCAGGGACTCGACCTGCGCGATAACGGATTCAACGTCATCGTAGGACAACGCGAAGGAAAAACGTATGATAAAGCGGTAGCCGACGGATGGGTACCCGGCGAAACTCTCTTCTCAATCGAAGAAGCCTGCAAGCGCGGCACCATAATCATGTGCCTGCTCAGCGACGCGGCTGTAATTTCGCAGTGGCCTGTAATCAAGAAACACCTTACCCCCGGAAAGGCTCTCTATTTCAGCCACGGATTCGCCATCAACTGGAGCGACCGCACCGGAGTGGTCCCCCCCGCTGACGTCGATGTAATCATGGTGGCGCCAAAGGGCTCCGGAACCATGCTGCGTGTGCTTTTCAAAGAGGGCAAAGGCACTAACTCGAGCTTTGCCGTCTATCAGGATGCCACAGGAAAGGCTCTCGAACGCACTCTCGCCATCGGTATCGGCATCGGATCAGGCTACCTGTTTGAGACCACATTCCAACGCGAAGCCGTATCTGACCTTACCGGCGAACGAGGTTCGCTGATGGGTGCCATACAAGGTCTTTTCCTCGCTCAGTATGAGGTGCTTCGTGAAAACGGACACACACCCTCCGAAGCCTTCAATGAGACCGTTGAGGAATTGACGCAGTCGCTAATGCCTCTGTTCGCCGCAAAGGGCATGGACTGGATGTACGCCAACTGCTCCACCACGGCACAGCGCGGGGCCCTCGACTGGATGGGTCCGTTCCACGATGCCATAAAGCCCGTCATGTATGAACTTTACGACAGCGTAAAGACCGGCCGTGAAGCTCAGCGTTCAATCGACTCCAATACAAAGGCCGACTATCGCGAAGGACTCGAAGAAGAGCTTCGTCAGTTGCGCGAAAGCGAAATGTGGCGTGCCGCCGAAACCGTACGCTCACTCCGTCCGGAGAACAACTGATTCCGCTACTCCATGGGTATTGCACCCACCGTCGATATGCAATGTTCATAGAGGCTGTGCAGTTCAAAAAAGGCGCAGCCTCCTTTTTTGAACTGCACAGCCTCGTGGTAGCCTCGCCCCCACCCCCACATGGCTACAGAGTAGCCACACTAACCAATCCACTTTAGAAATATGCAGATACGGTTACTGGGGGACTGTGCGCCCGCGATGCGGACGTTGTTGTTTGGGAGGACTTTTTACCACAAGCTACGGCCACCTACGGAGACCTTGCATGTGGCTATGCATGTACGACGGTCAAACCGTCGGGGCCTACGGCTGGGGGTGATGGATGCCGGTGCGGTTGGGATGGGGATGGACGCACGGTCCGTGCGTCCCTACACCGCGATATGTGCATTGTGTGGCGGGTTAGGTGCATGTTATGCGGTTTGGGGTGTTGGGGATGGCGGAGCCTTCGCGGTGTAACCGCGACAGATGCATAGCCACACGTAAGGCCTCCGTAGGCGGCCGTAACGTGTGGTAGCCTCGCCCCTACCCCCACATGGCTACAGCGTAGCCACACTAACCAATCCACTTTAGGAATATTGCTGTTGAAAGCCGGACGTTGTGGAAATACACACGTATTGAGTCAGTGCCACGCTGAAAACATACAATACTGCCAAAATAACATTCATAATATACTAAGGAACAAAACGTTACAATACATCAAAAGTAGTGGTATTGACAGAAGGAAAGTAGGATACACATATCCGGTCAATGCTATAATTAAAGCGTATTAAATCGCCAAAATAATATTTATTATACGATAAATTATGCCTTTAGAACGGAATATGAATAAAGTGCCACGACCAAAAATACTATGCAATATGTGCATTGCCAGATACATTTCCTCTTTAATGAATGCATTGTCTTATCTCCTGTATGGCCTCTTTTCACGATTAATGCGACAATAATCGTAGTTATTATTACACCACAAGAAGCTATCCAAAGCAAATTTGACAGCTTTGTATTGATACCTATTATATAGACGATAAAACATGCTGTATTGATTGTCGTCAAATTTTCTAATGATTCATAATTTAACTTACACATTGCGTAAACTCATAGACCATTAAGACAACACCAATATACCCTAAATAACGCTTACCTATAGCGAGTATTGTCGCTCTTATCGTCGTTGCATCAATAAGACCTTTTATTGCAATATTTCTAATACTATCTATGCCTACAGCAACAGAAAGACAATGGATAACTCGCTCCTGCCTTGCAGTAAGCTCAAATTGTTCAATTGTTCCCGGATTACTGTTAACTATAAGAGTGTGATAAACAAATGATAGGGAAGCAATCTCTTCATTAGAGAGATTTTCCAGATATTCTATATCTGACTGTTCTGTAATACCATCATTAAAATACTGCACCAGTTGATTTTGAAGATCTTTCCCATCTTCAATCAGTGGTGAAATGAATTCTTCACATGCAATATTACTTAACGTTAATTCAAAATTTTCATTATTGTCAATATTTTCCTCAGCAATTAGCATGATGCTTTCGCATATTTCATAAAAATGGTCTGAGGTCATACTACTTTTAACGGATAATGGCAATGATCTATCCAGCAAGTTTTCTTGGGGTTTATCGACAACTTCGAGGTTTCCGTCGCCAATAGGTTCGTCACCCCCTCCTGGAATCTGAGGAGGAATTGCGCTTTCATTTGAACAGGAACCGAGGATAA
>CAZIXM010000051.1:0-15334 GCA_964543345.1 uncultured Muribaculum sp.
AGGTAATCAAGGCAGGTGGCACAGGCGTGACCATCTCCAGCCAGAGCGGACACCGTATGCCGGCTCTTACCCCGGAACAGGACCGTGAGCTTGCTACGACTCCCACCGAGAAACTTCTGAAACTCCCGATGCTCCAGCCTGAAAACATCAACGACACGCTTCATGCCTACCAGATGGCAAAGCGCTGCAATGTGAAGCGCGTGATGGCCGAGGCAGTGAAATGGGGTGAGCGCGGAGCGCGTGTCAATTCAATCTCACCCGGCATTATCGTTACGCCGCTTGCCATCGACGAGTTCAACGGTCCGCGTGGCGACTTCTACAAAAATATGTTCGCAAAATGTCCCGCAGGTCGCCCCGGCACAGCCGATGAAGTGGCAAATGTGGCCGAACTCCTCATGCGCCCGATGGGAGCGTTCATCACCGGAGCCGACTTCCTCGTTGACGGTGGCGCAACCGCCTCCTATTTCTACGGACCTCTCAATCCTAACTCCTAACTATGAATAAGCCATATATCGTCTGCCACATGGTGGCATCAATCGACGGACGTATCGACTGCTCGATGGTTGACAAAATCAGCGGTGATGAGTATTACACCACACTTGAGCAACTGGATTGTCCTACACTTCTTGAAGGTCGTGTGACAATGGAGCATTACACGGCTCTCAAAGAACCTTTCGTAGCCCAAGACAGCACGCCCGTTGGGAATCCCTCTTTCCACAAGGCAACGGACTCCGATGAGTATATGGTGGCGGTTGACACCCATGGCCGCCTCCGTTGGCCGTCGGCCGAGATTGACGGTGTGCCGTTGGCGTGCATCGTCAGCGAACAGGCGCCGGCCGAGTACCTGAAATATCTTGAAGATGAGGGAATCTCCTACATCTGCGTAGGCAAGGATACAATAGATCTGCCGGAAGCGATGAAGACTCTGCGCAGCGAATTTGGTGTGGAACGTATGGCAATTCTTGGCGGCGGACACATCAACGGAGGATTCCTTGCCGCCGGACTCATCGACGAGGTCAGCCTCCTGCTTGCCCCCGGCATTGACGGTCGCAAGGGGCAGACTTCCCTTTTCGATGGCATAGGCGACATGGAGCGTCAGCCGGTGAAACTTACGCTCTGCAGTGTGGAGCGACTTGAAAACGATGTGTTATGGATACGTTATAAAACCGATTATCAATGAAAAAGTTATTAAGCATGGTAATGATGCTTGCAGTGTCGGCTTTCACGATGGCGTCGTGTGCCGGCAACAATGCCAAGACATCCACCGAAACAACCCCAAAAGCAGAGACCAAAATGGCAAACTCACTTAAAGACAAGAAAGTCCTCGTGGTATATTTCTCCCATACAGGAGAAAACTATTCCGTTGGCAATATAACCGAAGGCAACACCCATATCATAGCCGACATGATAGCGGATGCCACCGGTGGCAAGACATTCGAGATTGTTCCTGAAAAGGATTATCCCCACGATTCCTACGATGCTACCGTAGAGATTGCAAAGAAGGAGAAGGAACAGAAAGCACGTCCCGCAATCAAGGGGGATGTCAACGTGGAGGACTATGATGTGATATTCCTCGGTTATCCCAACTGGTGGGGCGATATGCCTATGTGTGTCTATACCTTCATCGAGAAACATGACTGGAACGGCAAGACGGTCGTCCCGTTCTGCACTCATGAGGGAAGCGGCCTGTCAAGCACAGAAAGCTATATAGCCAATGCCTGCAAGGGCGCAACCGTAGCCAAAGGTCTAGCCGTTCGCGGCGACACAGCCCAGAACAAACGCGACCAAGCCCGCAAAACAGTCAACTCATGGCTCGAAAAAATTAGGAGAGAGGAATTATAACTGATTCTGAAATTTAAAAAAATGAAAATCTAATGAAGTTAACTAAGTTTTTATTGGCTGCTATATGTACGGCAACGATGTCTATGACCGCTTGCAGCCAGAATAACAAATCCACAGCAAATATGGAACAACAGGACAACAAGGCTATCGTATGCTACTTCTCCGCCACCGGCACGACAGAGGCAGCGGCCAAGCGAATCGCACAGATTGCCGGGGCCGATATACATGAAATTGTGCCTGAAACCCTCTATACAGCAGAAGACCTCGACTGGACCGACAGCCTCAGCCGCAGTTATGTGGAGATGCACAACCGCACTATGCGCCCTGCGCTGAAAGATTCGGTAACGGATCTATCTGCCTACAATGTGGTTTACATCGGTTATCCGAATTGGTGGAACACCCATCCCACAATCATCAACACCTTCATCGAAGCCAACAACCTCGAAGACAAAACTATCGTGCCATTTATGACCTCCGGCGGCAGCAACATAATCAACAGCGAGAAAGAACTCAAAGAACAATACCCCGGACTGACCTTTGGAGAGGGAATGCTAATGAACGGCAAGACCGACTCTGAAATTAAGGACTGGACCGAACAATTCAAGTAAAATATGGTTCGTAAATTTACGACCATGCCGTAGCCATCGGTCTCGGTTCGACTGAATACGAAATTATCAACCTCAACAAGTAATGAACACAAAACCAATCATTCTTACAATAATTGTCTCGACAGTTTCCTCAACCAATGTTTGTGGTCAGGAGACTGCTGACAGCATTTTAAGTCTCCACGAAGTCGTTGTGACCGGCACAAATTCACCTGTCCAGAAAAATCTGTTGCCTTATACCGTGTCGGTAGTTGGGCAAGACCGTCTGGAGTCAACAGGTGAAACACAGGTATTGTCGGCAATATCCGGCATGGTACCGAGTCTATTTGTAACCGAGCGTAGCATTTTCGGTTTTGGCGTGAGCAACGGTGGCTCCGGTGGCATTAAACTGCGCGGTGTTGGCAATAACGGCACTGTGCTGATGATGGTTGACGGTCAGCCACAGTTTGCAGGAATTTATTCGCATCATATAGCCGACTTTTATGACAAGGAATATGTCGAGCGGGTAGAGGTACTTCGTGGCCCCGGCTCCGTGCTGTATGGATCAAATGCCATGGGAGGCACTATCAACGTTATCAGCAAGAACCCAACTGAGCATGGGGTAAAAACCACCATATCTTCTCAGTACGGCTCTTACAACACTTGGCTCTCATCATTGACCAATACTACACGTTTCGGCAAATTCTCCTCCTTGGTGTCGGCATCCTACAACCGCACTGACGGCAATATCGACAACTTTGATTTCAAACAGGTTGACGCATACGCCAAAATCGGCTATGAGTTCTCACGGAATTGGAAAGCCAATGCCGATTATACATTCATGAACTTCAAAGGGAATGATCCGATTTATCCTACACTTTCCAATCCCGAGTCAACTGACATTTATCATCAGAATATCATAAGGGGAGAGGCTTCAGTGAGTGCTTCCAACAACTACGGCTCAACATCAGGTCTTGTCAGGGTGTATTACAGTTATGGCAACCATTTTATCGATGACCCCAATCATTTCCATAGCAAAGATGACCGCCTCGGCGTGATGCTCTATGAAAATTTCTCACCTTGGAGGGGTAATTCGGCCACCGTCGGTTTCGATTTCGATATCTATTCCGGTGAGATACCTGTTTCCGGAGGCCGTCCCGTTTCAGACACCAACTTGGGTGCTATAACACGAAAGAAAATCGTAGAATACTCTCCGTATATCACGATTTCACAGTCATTGGCCGGAAATATTCTCAATCTCAATGCGGGCTTGCGAATGGCCAACAGCGACAAGTTTGACACCCGGTGGGTACCGCAGTTCGGCTTCGCAATTAATCCGGGACTCGGATTCAACATAAAGGGCAACTTGGCGATGGGCTACCGCAATCCTTCGTTTAAAGAACTGTATCTATACCGTATGGCCAATCCCGATCTGAATCCCGAGAAGATGATGAACTATGAGCTTTCGATCGGAAAACATTTTTCACGTTATTTCTCCGTGGATTTGACCGCCTATTATAGTCGTGGCACAGACATGATACAGGTCGTTGACCAAAAGAATGTCAACACCGGCAAATTCATCAACAAGGGAATTGAGATTTCCGCAAACAGTAATCCTCTCGACAATCTCCGGCTTTATGCATCATACAGTTATCTCTATACATCGCTCGACGACCTCGTAGGCGCACCGAAAAACCAATATTATCTCGGAGCCGAGTTGACGCTATGGAAAAAACTGAATATAGCCGCAGACCTAAAAGGAGTCGGTGGACTGTACGTAGCTGAAGGCATCAAAAATCAGAACTATGCCCTGCTGAATTTGAAGCTGAATTACGAGATATGTCGCTATGTCGCAGTTTTTACAAGGCTTGAAAACCTGACAAATGCCCATTATGTCATAAACCGGGGATATGATATGCCCGGCTTCACAGCCATGGGCGGCTTCAAGGTGAGTTTCGTTAGTCTTTGATGCCTCGTGTTTTTACTGAAATCTATAGGCGGAATTCGCTTGGTGACTTTCCAAGATTCTTCTGACAGTAGCGGCTGAAATAGGCGGGCGACGAGAAGTGGAACATATCGGAAATATGGACGAATGTAAGGTCTCGGTTGCGCAGCTGGCGAGATATGTCGAGCGTTGTGTAGCGGTTAATCCAAAAGTTGGCGGAGTGACCGCTGACTTTCTTGCAGACCTCAGAGAGATATTTGGATGACACACATATCTCGGAGGCATAGTGCGTCACCTCTCGGTGCAAGCGATAGTCACCCCTGTCGAGCATCGACATGAATTTGCCCATAATAGTAGCAAACTGCGGCAAAGTGGGATTGTCGCCATAAAGGAACGCATGGAAGTTAAAGAAATCAATAATCAAAAGCTGCATGGCGCAACGCAGCCCTTACTATGGAGCATAGAAAGTTAAGAAATCTGGAAGTATCGCCTGTCGGACTCGGTTGCATGGGAATGAGCCATGCCTACGGTGCGCCGGCAGACAGAAAGGAGATGAAAATCCTTCTTGCCGATGCTGTTGAGATGGGCTACACTTTGTTTGACACGGCTGAAATTTACGGCACGGAGACTAATCCCCATGACAATGAGGAGCTGATTGGAGAGGCATTAAAACCTTACCGCGACAAGGTGGTTATAACTACTAAATTCGGCCTCACTTTTGACAAATCGCATGAGCAGGGACCCTATCCCCTTATCCCAAACTCCACTCCGGAAAACATACGCAAGTCTGTTGAAGGCTCATTGCATAGATTACAGACCGATCATATTGACCTGTATTTGCAACATCGAATTGACCCCGCTGTTGAGCCGGAGACAGTTGCTGAAATAATGGCTGACCTAGTGAAGGAGGGCAAGATTTTGCACTGGGGCATTTCGGAGACTACAGAAGAATATCTGCGACGCGCCCATGCTGTATGTCCTGTCACGGCCATCCAAAACCGTTACTCAATGATGGCGCGTTGGAATGAGTCACTTTTCCCGGCTCTGGAGGAACTCAACGTAGGATTCATTGCCTTCTCGCCTTTGGCTAATGGTTTCCTTACGGATTTCTATACGGCTGATTCAAAATTCAATCCCCAAAACGACTATCGGGCAGCCATGCCTCAATTCAAACGGGAAAGTTTTGAAGAAAACCAAATGTTGCTGCAACTTATACGTAATCTGGCGGATGAGAAACATTCCACTCCCTCTCAAATTTCCCTCGCATGGATGCTATGCAAGAAGCCCCATATTGTCCCCATTCCCGGCACACGCCATCTATGCCGTCTTAAAGAAAACATAGGTGCGGCTGACATTGAATTGACCACGGAGGAGGTTGCTGCCATAGACCGCCAACTTGACGAAATACCAATGAGCGATGTTTTCGGGGGCTCAAAGCTAACAAAATAAGCTACAGTTTAATTCTAAAAGAACAACTATGACCCCGTGCGCTAAGGACACTTTGTGCCTGAGGCCGACGAAATAACAGCAGACACTTATCCGGATATGATTGAAGCGAGCGACTACTATCGTACTCCCCGTGCCGGACACCCCAATTCCCCAAATAGATTTAGGTTTACCGGATTGGCTTACCGTATGGCATTCGACGCTTACGCACAGATACCATATTATCTGACCCGACCGCTCTTGGCGGTAGGAGGAAGCGAAGCCGGTTCGCTTTGGCAAACCAAACTCGGTTACGAACTATCAAATGGACCAAAAGAGCTCTTCATCGTAGAGGGTGCCGGACACTTCGACCTCTACGACAATCCCAAATACATTCGCCAAGTTCTGGACAAAATGATTGATTTCTTCAACCGTCATATATCAATCCCAGATGTTTAAGGGCTTTTGCTATACCGTCAATGTCTACAGTATCTGTCACATAATCAGCATGGCTTTTAACCTCCTCAGAGGCATTTCCCATAGCCACTCCAATTCCGGCCGCCTCAATCATCGGCACGTCGTTGCCTCCGTCGCCAAACGCCACCGTGTCAGCCATCGGTATACCGCAATAATCAGCCACAATCTTTATGCCTTTCGCTTTAGTATTGCCTTTTGAAGTCAGGTCTACAAACGTTGGGTACCAACGATTAAATTCACAGCTCGGGAGCATTGGCGATATTTTCTTTTCTACATCTTCCCTAAAAAATATAGTCATCTGATATATATCGTCTTGAACAACATCAGAAAATGCAGCCTCAGGAAGTTCGTGTATCTGTAGAAAATCATAGAAAATCTTTCTAACTTCTTCGTCCGGTTGGCACACCTTCATCGAGTTTTCCGACACAAAGATAGAAGGATAACCTTCCCTCTCGGCAATCTCCGACATCAGCTTTACCTCATCGGCCGGTATATGACTTTTGTACAGCACATCATCTCCAACAAAGCAATACGAGCCGTTCATTGTGACATATCCGTCTATAAGACCCTCCTTCTGGAGCTCCTGCAAGTTGTTGATTATAACGTATGGCCTGCCCGTCGATATGAATATTTTATGGCCGTTTTGCTTGGCACGCTTTAGTGCGTCTAATGTTGAATCAGGAACTTTATGAGTCATAAAGCTTACCAACGTACCGTCTATATCAAAAAATAATGCTCGGCTATTTGATTTACACATATTATATTATACGATTAATGGTCATTATAAAGTAGATAATATATTATACAACATTGCCAACGCGCAAAAGTTATATTCGCTCCATTATACCGAGAAGGAGAATGGACCTATCGTCCACCCTCCTTCTCAGCGACTTGTTTATCATGCTTAAGTTTAGTTCTACAAAATCAACACAAACCCTTATCTTGTCCGTGTTTAAGAACAGCTTCACAGATAAAATCAGTTATGCTGTCCACCTGTTGTAAAACTGCATGAACAGTTGCCGGCGCGTTAAAGCCATAACGCTTTACGGTAGACTTCTTTCTACCTGCACCTGGACGTCGTCCGCCTCTTTTCTTTGCAAAGTTTTCCATAATTTCGCCTAAATCTAATAGCACAATTAACGTAATAATTTGGTGTCTTCCTTACCAGATACCAGAAAACTATGCAAATTTACAAAAAAGTAGATATGATGTTAACTTTTTAATATATTTTTTATCTTAAAAACGCTCTTTATCTGATTCTGCACAAATACAATCTCGTTTTTTTACGAATTTTATGAATATGTTACATCAATATGAACGATGGTTCAACGAATGTGAAATTAATCATGGATTGAGTAAGTCCGTATTCCGGAATTTCAATATTTCAAGCGTATGGTGCAACAGCTCGTCGGGCGCGCCGCCGGGATGCAATCTGTCGGCGGCCATATAGTCCTGAAGAGCGTTTTTCACATTTCCGATTTTCCAATATAACTTTCCGCGTTCCATAATTGCCTCCCAACATTTACGGTCACACTCTATCAGTTCGGTTAACCCAACAATAGACTCTTCCACACTGTTATTATTAATAATGTATAGAATTTTTTCACCTATGTCCATTTTTTGTCTTAAATTTGAGTCTGCAAAATTAAATACAAATGAAGTTCCGAATTATATCTTTAGCATTTTTTTTGATTTTCGTGGCGAATTTGGCCGTAGCAAATCCTACGGCCACGTCTTATTCGGCAGAACAGTGCCAAGGAAGTGCCATGCCATACCCGTCAGTCGATCCCATGCTTACTGCATTTCCCGATTCGCTGAAACCGGTTATGATAAATCACGTAGGACGCCACGGGGCGCGATATGCGTCATCGGCTAAACGGTCATTAAAAATCAAAGCTTTTTTGCTTAAGGCTGATTCCGCTAAGACAATTACTGCCAAAGGGCGTGAACTGCTTGCGTTGGTAAATCGTGTAATCGCATTAAGCGACAAACAGTGGGGAGCTTTGGACTCACTCGGCATGGCAGAACAGCGAGGGATAGCCTCAAGAATGTACATGCGATACCCTGCTCTGTTTTCCCAAGGCAAAATCACTGCTTTATCTTCATACTCCCCAAGATGTATTATGAGTATGTATTCCTTTACACATCAATTAGCTCGTCTTAACAACAAAGTGAAGATATACACTAATTCCGGACGGCAAAATTCGCCACTAATGCGGCCGTTCGATATTGATCAAGACTACATAGAATATCGGGCAGACGAGCCTTACGACAGTGTTTACAAGGCTTTTATGGTTGAAACCACGCCGCTGACACCGGTTGGCCGTTTATTAGGATCGGGCTTTACAGTTTCCAACGAAGAGGCATCTGACTTTGTACATACACTTTACGGATTCCTATCCGGCATGGGAGCGATTGGGCTTCCGGTGCAGCTACAAAACTATTTTACCGCCGACGAATATAATCGACTTTGGGCATGTGATAATCTCGGTCAGTATCTCGAAAGAACAGCCAACACCATTTCGCCAGTTCCGGCCGACATTGCTTCAGACCTTCTGCTTGATTTAATTGTAACCATTGACGGCGTAATCGAAGGTAAATCTGATGAATATGTCCAGCTTCGCTTCGGACATGCCGAAACTTTAATGCCTCTGTTTTCACTAATGCACCTTAAGGGTTGCTACTACCTGACGAACTATTTTGATTCCGTCGGTCTCCATTGGAAAAACTTTCATGTCGTGCCAATGGCATCGAATCTGCAATTAATCGTCTTCAAAAGCAAATCCGGACGTTATTATGTCAGAGCTGAACTCAATGAGATTCCGATACCGTTAATTCCCGGAAATGACAGCATTTACGTCGAATGGCGACAGGCCAGAGACTATCTGCAACGATGTCTTCCGATAGACAAACAACTATAAATATGATAGCAATAAACCGAATTCCAATTATTGCGTTATTATACTTGGTGACACATATCGGGTGACAATTTGTCTTCTTGACATGTCTTAATTGGAGATTGGCACAAGATATGCTATTTATATTTCAGAAACATAAAAATACAAATTTAGTATAACATTAATTTTAAAACCATAAAATCATGAACATTAGACCATTAGCCGATCGTGTGCTGATTAAGCCAACTCCGGCTGAAGAAAAGACCCTCTCCGGAATCATCATTCCCGACTCTGCCAAAGAGAAACCTCTTCGTGGAACAGTTTTGGCAGTTGGTAACGGAACTAAAGACGAGGAGATGGTGGTTAAAGTGGAGGACATAGTAATGTTCGGCAAATATGCCGGAACCGAAATCGAACTCGACGGAGAAAAGCTCCTTATCATGCGCCAATCTGACATTTTGGCAATTATCAACGACTAAAATTAAGTATATATAATCATGGCAAAAGAAATTAAATTCGACATTAAAGCTCGTGAAGAACTTAAAAAAGGCGTCGACGCTTTAGCCGATGCCGTAAAAGTAACTCTCGGCCCGAAAGGTCGCAACGTCATAATTGATAAGAAATTCGGTGCTCCTCATATAACCAAGGACGGTGTCAGCGTCGCCCGCGAAGTTGAGCTTGAAGACCCGTTCCAGAATATGGGTGCTCAACTCGTGAAAGAAGTAGCTTCAAAAACCGGCGACGATGCCGGTGACGGTACTACTACTGCAACCGTATTGGCTCAGTCAATCATTAACGTAGGCTTAAAGAATGTGGCCGCCGGAGCTAACCCGATGGACATAAAGCGTGGTATTGACAAAGCCGTTTCGGCCGTGGTGGAAAGCATTAAATCGCAGGCCGAAGAAGTCGGAGACGACCTTAAAAAAATTGAAGACGTAGCACGAGTATCTGCAAATAACGATGCCGAAATAGGCAAACTAATTGCAGAAGCTATGCGCAAAGTAAAAAAAGAAGGGGTCATTACAGTTGATGAAGCCAAGGGAACAGAGACTACCGTCGACATAGTTGAAGGTATGCAGTTTGACCGCGGATACATTTCGCCCTATTTCGTTACTAATACCGAAAAGATGGAGTGCGAGATGGATCATCCATATCTGTTAATTTATGACAAGAAAATATCTTCTCTTAAGGAGATGCTCCCCATTCTTGAAGCTACTGCACAGAGTGGACGTCCGCTGTTGATCATTGCGGAAGATGTTGACCAGGAAGCTCTCGCAACCCTTGTTGTCAACCGTCTGCGTGGCTCGCTTAAGATTTGCGCTGTTAAGGCACCCGGTTTCGGCGATCGCCGTAAGGAGATGCTCGAAGATATAGCAGTTCTGACCGGAGGCACTGTAATTTCGCAGGAAAAGGGTATGAACCTTGAAACAGCAACTATAGAATATCTCGGTCAGGCAGAGACTATTACTGTCAACAAAGAGAATACTACAATCGTAAATGGTGCCGGCAGCAAAGAAGCCATCGCTAACCGAGTTGCACAGATTAAAGCACAGATTGAGACATCTACAAGCGACTACGACAAGGAGAAACTTCACGAACGTCTTGCCAAATTAGCCGGCGGAGTTGCGGTTCTCCACATTGGTGCTCCTTCAGAAGTAGAAATGAAGGAGAAGAAAGACCGCGTCGACGATGCTCTTAGTGCAACACGCGCCGCTATCGCTGAAGGAATTGTCCCGGGCGGTGGTGTAGCTTATATCCGTAGCATAAGCGCTCTCGAAAACCTTAAGGGTGACAATGACGACGAGAATACAGGTATCGCCATCATCAAGCGCGCCATCGAAGAGCCTTTGCGCCAGATTGTAGCAAACGCCGGTGTTGAAGGGGCTGTCGTTATACAAAAGATTAAGGAAAGCGAAGGTGACTACGGCTACAATGCACGTACCGGCGAATATGAACACTTATTCCAGACAGGTGTTATTGATCCGGCTAAAGTTACACGTGTAGCTCTTGAAAACGCCGCTTCTATAGCCGGTATGTTCTTGACCACTGAGTGTGTGATTGCCGAGAAGAAAGAAGACAATCCTGCTCCCGCTATGCCTGCCGGTGGTATGGGCGGCATGGGTGGCATGATGTAAAAACTCGCTTAATTCTTATAACACCATACTTATTAGACGGTGTGTCAAAATAGAATTATTGCATCTGAAAGATGCATAAAATGAATAGCCGGGGATTGGCGCACAGCGCCTATCCCCGGTTTAGGTTTGATAAAGTAATAAAAATCTGCAAAGATTTAACATTACAACATTCTAATTGTCAAATCATTACAGATTTAAATCCATTTCCTAACTCTTTCCTGGCAAATCGGTCTACTGACCGCTTTACCCTACACAATTTTGGGCTTCTTTCAGAAGCCTTTGAATTTTGACACACCGTCTTTTTTGCGCTAAATAAAAAAAATCAGGCGTGGCACACCTATATTCTCGAAATAATTGGCTATATTCGTTCCCTATACTTAATACTTAGACAAATGGACTTCGCCAAGAATCAAATAGAGCAACTTCGGGAGGAGCTTAACAGACATAACTACAACTATTATGTGCTTAACAACCCGGAAATATCCGACTACGACTTTGACTTGAAGATGAAAGAGTTGGAGAAACTCGAACATGACCATCCCGAGTTTGACGATCCCTACTCACCCACTCACCGAGTCGGCAGTGATCTCTCTAAAGGATTTTCTCAATGGGAACATAAACGAGCGATGCTCTCGTTAAGCAACACTTACTCTATTGAAGAGGTCGACGACTTTGTCCGCAGGGCGAAAGAAGGTTTGCTTGGCGAACCGTTTCAGATAGTCGGAGAGATGAAATACGACGGAACATCCATATCGCTAATTTATGAAAATGGACGACTGGTTAGAGCTGTTACCCGTGGCGACGGCACACGTGGCGATATAGTCACAGACAATGTCATAACGATAAAAAGCATTCCATTGCAACTTCAAGGTGAAGGATGGCCAGAGGAATTTGAAATCAGAGGTGAAATCGTACTTCCGTGGAAAGCCTTTGACCGATTGAATGCCGAGCGGGAGTTTAATGAAGAACCTCTGTTTGCGAACCCGAGAAATGCAGCTTCAGGGACTCTCAAACTTCAAAACTCGGCCGAAGTGGCGCGTCGCGGACTTGATGCCATTTTCTACTATCTCCTTGGCGACAATCTGCCTGCCGATAACCATTATGACAATATGATGGCAGCCCGAAAGTGGGGATTTAAAGTTGCTCCGGTTATGACTCTTATGACATCTATCGAAGAGGTCGACAAATTCATTGAATATTGGGACATAAAGCGCAAGGAACTACCGGTTGCCACAGATGGGCTCGTATTTAAGATCAACAGTCTACGCCAGCAGTTAAACCTCGGATACACCGCAAAGTCGCCACGATGGGCCACGGCATTTAAATTTCAGGCTGAAAGAGCATTGACAAAATTGAAATTTGTGTCATTTGAGGTAGGCCGCATGGGAATAGTGACTCCGGTGGCAAATCTTAATCCAGTGTTGCTTTCAGGCACTATCGTCAAACGCGCGTCGCTACATAATGAAGACATAATCCGTCAGCTCGATATCCATGACGGCGACATGCTTTATGTGGAAAAAGGCGGCGAGATTATCCCTAAAATCACGGGGGTAGAGCTGTCACAAAGAGAACCGGGTTCAAAAGCGATCCAATTCGTAAAAAACTGCCCGGTATGCGCAACTCCGCTCCTGCGCATGGATGGAGAAGCTGCCTGGATATGCCCAAACAAGGAAGGTTGCGCACCTCAAATTTGTGGCCGAATAGAGCATTTCGTTGGGCGCCGTATGATGAACATCGACGGAATAGGCGAAGAAATGGCCGTCATTCTATATGAAAACGGTTGGGTTAAGAATCCTGCCGACCTTTACGAAATCGGGAAATATAGGGCTGACATGCTAAAACTGCCCGGTATGGGGCCACGTACCATAGACCGGATGCTCGAGGGTATAGAAGCCTCTAAAAGCGTCACTTTCGACAGAGTTTTATATGCATTGTCCATTCCCTATCTTGGAGAGACAAGTTCCAAAAAGGTCGCTCGCGCTTTGCGAGACATAGACACGATCATGGGTGCCGATATGGACACGCTTTGTTCTATCGAAGACATTGGCCCCCGTATCGCACAGAGTATAATAGACCATTTCAACAACCCTGTCAATCGGGAAATAGTTGAAAGGCTGAGAGGATACGGACTTCAAATGGCGATGCCTGACAATGGACAGTCCGACAAAGGCAACATTTTTGCAGGAAAATCCATCGTTATAAGTGGTACTTTCACGAAGCATTCGCGAGACGAATATAAAGAATTGATTGAGAATAATGGGGGAAAGAACGCCACCTCTGTTTCAAAAAAGACTGACTTTATTCTTGCAGGCGAGAATATGGGGCCATCAAAACTTGAAAAAGCCAAAAACCTCGGAATTCCATTAGTCGACGAAGAGACTTTCCTCCAAATGCTTTCCTCCAAAAGTGTAGTTGAGGAATGATGCATCTCTGTTTTAAAAACTTTTCACTAAATTTGCCCCGAAAGAGAGCCCGACAACTAAAGAAGCTAAAACTTATCAATGAGTTTATTATGACAGCAGAAGAAAAACTGAATATCGAAGAGAAAGTAGTCGAGATGCTACGTACCGTTTTTGATCCCGAAATACCGGTTGACATATACAGTCTCGGACTTATCTATAAAATTGACCTTTCAGATGAAGGCATACTTAACATCGACATGACACTGACCGCTCCAAATTGCCCGGCAGCCGACTTCATAGTCGAAGACGCAAGAATAAAGCTCGAAAGCATCGATGGAGTTAAAAACGTCAACATAAACATCGTATTTGAGCCGGAGTGGAACAAGGACATGATGTCGGAAGAAGCTAAACTTGAGTTAGGATTCCTCTGATACACAGTTACTTTACGTCACATGAAAGGTAAAAACGTTTATTTTATATCGGATCTCCACCTCGGTGCAACATATCTGAAAAATCCGCTCGACTATGAGAAACGCGTCGTTGACTGGCTTCATTCCGTTAGCGACGACGTTTGCCAGCTATATTTACTCGGCGACATATTGGACTACTGGTATGAGTATCGCACAGTAGTGCCTCGTGGCTATGTGCGCTTTTTCGGAGCCTTAGCCGAATTAGCGGATAAAGGAGTTAAAATCACATGGTTTATTGGCAATCACGATATTTGGCTTTTTGACTATCTGCGTAATGAAATCGGAATTGAGATTATCGATGGATTTATTGAAAGAGAAATATATGGAAAAAAATTCTTTCTTTCACATGGCGATGGTCTTGGGAAGCTGAAACCGACATTCAAACTTATCCGCTGCATATTTCGAAACAAACTTTGCCAAAAGCTATATAGCGCAATCCATCCCAGATGGACAATTCCGTTCGCTCACCGATGGTCATCGTCAAGCCGTAACTTTTCAGAAGAAGTGCCTCAATTAGGCAACCCAGAAGAAGAATCGCTAATTATTTTTTCTAAAGAATATCTTTCGGAACATCCTGACATAGATTACTTTGTCTACGGACACAAACATGTATTGGTAGATTATATCGTTGCTCCCCAAAAACATGTCGTTATTTTGGGTGATTGGATTCATCATTTTTCATTCGCATGTTTCGACGGGACTTCACTTGAGCTATATAGATTTGTAGATGGACATGCAGAAAAACAGCGTTTTAATTAAATTTTATTATATTAAATATATCTTAACACTAAGACTAAACGGCTGATATACTGAGACTTATCCAAGGTTTAACAGGAAATACACTAAAAAAGATTAAAAAACAATGTTGCTAAACATATTTTATTCTTTTGTCAAGTCATAAAAAAGGGTGACCTTTGTATCATAAACCTAAAACAATCTTTTTTACCTTAGAAATTGTACCTATTGGAAACCCATAGGAAGGAGCTTAGCGATAAGCTCCTTTTTATATATACAGAGACAGGGGGCTGTGTGACGGATTAAGAGCAGATAGATAGGTAATAAAGCAAAAAAGGCCGAGTCAGTCGACTCAGCCTTTTTGTTGGGTAGCGGGATCGAGAATTGAACTCGAGACCTCCGGGTTATGAATCCGACGCTCT
>CAZIXM010000052.1:0-14347 GCA_964543345.1 uncultured Muribaculum sp.
CGAAAGGAACGCTTCGTTTCCGGAGCCGCGAACATTTCGTTTTGCGGATTATACAGACCTCTAAACATAACTGTTAAATAATATTTCCGGTTTGTACGGCTTCTATACAATACCTATAAAAAACACAAAGCGTGAAGCCGATTGTTGCCCGCTTCACAATCTGAGGCCTTCGCACTGCCCAGTCAATAGAAACGAGCAACGAGACCTCACGCCGTATGATACGCCTAAACAGATGTAATGACACACTACACCCGCTCAAGCATGGAATCATACCCATGAGCATCATCGTTGCATGGCTTCCTAATTGACTTGAAAGTTGCGAAGTTTCAGATTGTCAGAAACCAAGCGCCAATAACGCTTTTATCATTATGTCCTTTGCCAAAAGGCCGAGCCTTTTGACTGAAGATGAACCCACCCGTCCTCCGGACATGTCAACCGCTCCTCTGAACGCATTGCCGGCTTCTACGGCGTGAGCCCAATCGCCGTTGTCAGTGATTGTCACCGGCATCGGCACCGCAAAATCACTTCAAAAATCCTCTTTCCCCAAATGTTCAGCGATGTTTTACAGCATCACAATCCGATGAATTTAAATTTGGAGATGAGGTGGTTTTGTCGTAGATTTGTGTCGGTATGAAGAATCTGATTTTAATAGGCATCTGCATGGTGGTGATGACGGTGGCATCATGCGGTAATCCTCGCGGGGAGGTAACCGGTGCCGTAACTCCCAATGCCGGCAATGTGGAAACCCAGACAATAGAGCTTCCCCTGCCGGATGTACCGCCTACGCTGACTAATCCTTCAGACAGGGCCGCATACATTGTCGACCATTTTTGGGATAAGATGGACTTTAGCGACACCCTTAAGAGCTACGACGACGCCTTTATGGAACAGAACTTCGCAAACTATGCAAATCTGTTCGGCTATGTCGACAGCATAACGGCACAAGCCAGCGTGAAAAGTCTTATGCGGATGGCTTCAATAGACACCAAAGCCTACAATAAACTGGCTGACATTGCAGACAAGTATCTTTACGATCCGAACTCGCCGATGCTCAACGAAGAGGCATATATTCTGTTTTTGAGGGCCATCACCGAATCGGACGTTATGGACAAGACTCGCCGAATCAGATTTGAGAGCCAACTTAAGGATGCCCTTAAAAACCGGCTTGGGCACAAAGCCACTGACTTTAGCTTCATCGACAGCCATGGAAGAAAAGGCTCGCTATATGCCACGGCCACCGATGCCGACTACAAATTGCTCATGTTCTACGACCCCGACTGCGAAGTGTGCGAGCGTGCAAAGTCGATGTTGGCCGGAAGTGAGGCAATAAACAATGCCATCGCTAACAGACGCCTGAATGTGGTAGCGGTCTATAGCGACGGCGATAAAGATGTATGGGAAAAGTCGAAAGATTTATTGCCTGACAATTGGCTCAGCGTATGTTCGCCCGGCGGAGCCGTGGACCGCGATGAAGTGTACATTATCCGCGCAACTCCTACTCTCTACCTTTTGTCGGGCGACAACATCGTGCTCCTAAAGGATGCTCAGGCGATAGAGATAATCGAATTTATAAGCAGCGTCAATTGAAAAAATAGGCGTGGGCGGAATAGGCCGTAATGGCCACGATGGTCAGCATACCCGTAAGAATAGGTGAGTATACATGATGGATACGCTCAGCCCGTTGGTAACATCCCAGACGCATGAACAAGAAATACATGATAGAGGCTCCGACAAATCCGACTATCATCCCTGCAAGGAGATCGCCCGGATAATGAACGCCAAGATAAATGCGCGAATAGCATGTCAAAGCCGCCCAACCCATTATGAAAACGGTAAGCCAGTAGCGCTTGAACAGGAAAAAGACAAAAAAGGCAAGCCCGAAAGTATTGGCCGCATGACACGACGGAAACCCGTAGCTGCCACCACGATAGTTGCCTACGATATGCACCATAGGCGAAATCGGATTGTCGAGATTGGCAGGCCGTAACCGCTCAACAAACGGGCGGATAAACGTAGCGCAAATCTGATCGGCAAACGCGATGGTAAGCGACAGACCAATCACGCAGAGAATCGTCTGCTTAATCGTAAAGTTACGTATCATCACGTAGAGCAAAGTGGCGTAAAGAGGCACCCAAATCCACTTTCCGCTATATAACTTCATAAAGTGGTCAAAGAAACCGTTGTGGGCACCGTTAAAGAAGAGAAACACACTGGTGTCCATATCTATAGCTCCTTGGAGAGCGTTTATCATAGTAAATATCATCGTTAAAATAATGCTGTTTATCGGTTGGAAATATCGTCATAAAGTTTCTGCAGATAAGCTTTGCCACGGATTAGATTCTTGCCGGGCATCGCTCCGTCGTCAACTACCACGGCATCGGCCTGACAGTCGTAGATCAATGCATTGTCGCCGTCAACCATGCCGAAAGCATCCGGCACCGCAAAGAAGGCGAAATGAGGCGAAGAAGGGTCGAGCATGTCTTTGCTGAACGTGAATTCCGAGTGAGACAGTCCAAGCTGGGCAAGCAATGTCGCGGCCAGATCGTGTTGCGAGCCGTATGTCGCGATTTTCATCGGTTCTGCAACCGCACCTCCTACCAAAATCAATGGTATACGGTAGCGGGTCACGTCGAAATTGCTTATATCTTTGGGATAAGCGCCGAGATGATCCGGAACGAGCACCACCAATGTGCTGTCCCATTGCGGAAGATTGCGGAATTCCTTAATAAATGCACCCACGCAACTATCTGTATAGGCGAAGGCGTTAAGCCGCTTATCTTCAAGTCTTGCGAAAGGGACATCAAACGGCTCATGGCTGCTTGATGTCTGTAGTACGGTATAACCCGGCTTCGGTCCGCGAAGTTTGTCGGATTTAATGTCGGCAAGCAGTCGGTCGAAAACAATGTGGTCATGCACTCCCCACTTGCTGAGCCTATCCTTCACGGGAAAATCGACATCAGACACAATCGTATCGAATCCGGCTGAAACGAGATATGAGCGCATGTTTGTAAAGTCGGCATCGCCTCCATAATAGTATCGGGTAGCATAGCCTGCCTTCTTAAGTTCGCCGGCAATCGAGGGAAGATTCTGTGTCTTACGCGGATACTTCATTATGCTGGTGGTAGGCTGTGCCGGATAGCCGCTAAGTATTGAGACAAGACCGCGATCCGTACGGAAACTGTTGGCATAAAAATTGGTGAACAGCACTCCCTCCTTGCTTAAACTGTCAAGGTTGACAGCCACGCCATGCTCTCCGCCGAGTTCGCCCATAAGATAGTTTGAGAAACTTTCAAGAATCACGAAAAGTATGTCGGGGCGACCGGTAACTAACAGCGACGGCTTGGACAATGCCTTAACTGAATCGTCGGACTCGACCGACGAACCGGCAACTGAAGGATCTATCATCGCGCTGAATAAAAGCTCGGCATCAGCTGAGTCCATGAATCGGTAGCGGTCAACAAAGTCATTTCTACGTGCGAATGACTCCATCAGACTGAAGAGAGGATTTGTGGCCGCATGGTTGAGTTTGGGCTCGGGACTATAGTAGACTTTTCCCACATTCATAGTCGACACGGTAAAACCCCCACGTATAGGGATAAAGAGCAATCCGGTTACTATCAACAAGGCAACACTTACAGGGACGGGATTCAGAATCCTATCAACGCCGCGGAAACGCGCCAGCCTCAAGGGGACAAGCCACATCAGCAGGTAATAAAGCGCGGCGAAAAAGATTATCAACAATATCCCCCCGACGATCATTGGGAAGCTCATGCTCGCCATCGCATCGGCAGGCGAAGTGAAAAGATAGAAGAACGGAGTAGTGTCAAGCTTAAAGCCCCAATATGGATATAGGTTCGTGTCAAGCACAAAAACTAAAGCCATCAGGATGCTCACTGCGCAAAAGTAGCATGACATAATTCGCCTTATAGCGCGGGAAACTGTCCATGCCGACGCTACGGTGATAAGCGCCGGTATCGCTGTAAGATAGCCGGACAAAGAGAGGTCAAGGGGCAATCCATGCCACATCACTTTCATCCATTCCGAAAACGGCACGCCGTCGTAAATCGTCCCCGTCAACACCATTGCTAACATAAACAAGGGTTTCTGCAGGACGAAAATAAGTAGGAATATGAGATATGTGCTTACTATTATTGCAATTCTGCGCTTCATCGGCCTTTCGTTATAGTACAAAGTTACTCAATTATTTCCGATAAAGTACAACAATGCATCCGTTATTACCAAGTCATTGACAAGATTTATGAAAATCACACCATTAATAACTAAAAAGAGCCGCCAACATCACTGCTGACGGCTCCACTACTTTTTTAATAACCTTTTTTATACAAATAAAATTAAATCAATTCCTATTTTATCTCCTCGTGTACCACGTCAATTATTTCCGCAGTGTCACGATCGGTGTCAAACACAGTGTCAATGTCATCCTTTCCGGCTACTACGAGCGAGCTGTATTCACGTAAGCCTGTACCGGCAGGGATCAAATGACCGCAAATGACATTTTCTTTCATGCCTTCAAGATTGTCTACCTTGCCGTTGATTGCAGCCTCGTTGAGTACCTTTGTAGTCTCCTGGAACGAAGCGGCCGACATGAAGCTTGAAGTCTGGAGAGCGGCACGTGTAATACCTTGCAGAATCTGCTCTGACGTTGCCGGAACGGCATCGCGCACAGTGACAGTCTTAAGGTCGCGACGTTTCAAGGCAGAATTTTCATCGCGGAGCTTGCGGGCGGTTATTATCTGACCGGGTTTGACATTTTCGCTGTCACCGGCATCGACTACCACCTTCTTGCCCCAGATGCGATCGTTCTCTTCCATAAATTCACGCTTGTCGACAATCTGCTGCTCAAGGAAGCATGTGTCGCCCGGATCAAGGATGTTGACCTTACGCATCATCTGGCGTACAATGACCTCAAAATGCTTGTCATTGATCTTCACACCCTGCATACGGTAGACATCCTGAACTTCGTTGACGATGTATTCCTGAACCGCGGTCGGACCCATAATGTTAAGAATGTCGGCCGGGGTGATGGCACCGTCTGACAGCGGAGTTCCGGCACGCACATAGTCGTTCTCCTGAACAAGAATCTGCTTCGACAGCGGAACGAGATATTTCTTGACTTCTCCAAGCTTGGAGGTGACTGAAATTTCGCGGTTGCCTCGCTTAACCTTGCCGAACTTAACTTCACCGTCAATTTCCGATACAATCGCCGGATTAGACGGATTGCGGGCCTCGAACAACTCAGTGACACGAGGCAGACCACCTGTGATGTCACCGGCATTACCTGCCGAGCGGGGAATCTTGACGAGCACGTCGCCCGTCTTAAGTTCTGCACCGTCTTCGACCATGAGGTGAGCACCGACAGGGAGCGCATACGTTTTCAGAACCTGACCGTTCGCGTCAACAATGTTGGCTTCGGGAACTCGAGTACGATCCTTCGACTCGATGATTATCTTGTCCTCAAGACCGGTCTGCTCATCGTAGTCAACGCGATATGTCACGTTGTCGACGAGGTTTTGGAACTCGATTCGACCGGAAACTTCAGAAATGATTACCGCATTGAAGGGGTCCCACTCGCAGATTACATCACCTTTCTTCACCTTCGAGCCGTTGGCAAAGTACAGCTTCGAACCGTAAGGAATGTTGGCGTTGGTGAGCATCATCTTCGTGTTCGGGTCGATAATGCGCATTTCTGCCAAACGACCGATTACTACATTTACAGGCTCACCGTTAGGACCAATTTCGTCAGTAGCAACGGTACGTAGTTCTTCAATTTCGAGAACACCTTCATATCGGGAGGTTATAGTAGAGACGGCGGCAATGTTTGAAGCCACACCACCGACGTGGAACGTACGGAGCGTAAGCTGAGTACCCGGTTCACCAATTGACTGAGCCGCGATTACACCGACAGCTTCACCCTTCTGTACAAGACGGTTGTTTGACAGGTTGCGTCCGTAGCATTTTGCGCACACACCCTTCTTAGATTCGCATGTAAGTACCGAGCGAATTTCAACAGACTCAATCGGAGACTCATTAATACGCTTGGCGGCTACCTCGTCAATTTCTTCACCGGAAGCCACGATTATTTCGCCGGAAATAGGATCAACGACATCGTGTAAGGATACACGTCCGAGGATACGTTCGGCAAGAGATGCGACAACCTCTTCATTGTTCTTAATCTCAGTGCATACGAGTCCGCGGAGGGTTCCGCAGTCTTCCTCGTGGATAATCACATCATGGGCCACGTCAACGAGACGACGAGTAAGATAACCTGCGTCGGCAGTCTTCAACGCCGTGTCGGCAAGACCCTTACGGGCACCGTGGGTAGAGATGAAGTACTCCAACACCGAAAGACCTTCTTTGAAGTTTGCAAGAATCGGGTTTTCGATAATCTGGCCACCTTCGGCGCCGGCCTTTTGCGGTTTTGCCATAAGACCACGCATACCGGCAAGCTGACGAATCTGATCCTTAGAACCGCGGGCACCGGAGTCAAGCATCATAAATACAGAGTTGAATCCTTGGTTAGCCTCGGTCATCTGCTTCATCAAAGTGTCGGTCAGACGGCTGTTGACGTGTGTCCAAATATCGATTATCTGATTATAACGCTCGTTGTTGGTTATAAAGCCCATCGCATAGTTGTTGAGCACTTCCTGCACTTGCTCGTTACCTTCAGCCACGAGCTGTTCCTTTTCAGCAGGAATAAGCACGTCGCCGAGGTTGAACGACAGACCGCCCTTAAATGCCATGTAATAACCGAGGTTCTTGATGTCGTCAAGGAACTGAGCCGAGCGAGTCACACCGCAAGTGTTGATAACCTTACCGATGATGTCACGAAGCGATTTCTTGGAAAGGATCTGATTGACATATCCGATTTCTTTCGGAACATACTGATTTACAAGGATACGTCCGACTGAGGTGTTCTCAACGAGATGCTTAATCGGGTTGCCGTCTTCATCAACGTCATCGACCATAACGGTAATGGGAGCGTGAAGCGTCACGCGACCTTCGTTGTAAGCAATTTCTGCCTCTTCGGGTCCGTAGAACTTGTGTCCCTCACCCTTGTCGCCGGGACGCAGCTTGGTGATATAGTAAAGACCAAGCACCATGTCCTGCGAAGGTACAGTGATAGGCGCACCGTTTGCAGGATTTAGGATGTTGTGGGCACCGAGCATAAGCATCTGGGCCTCAAGCACTGCTTCGTTGCCGAGAGGGAGGTGGACAGCCATCTGGTCACCGTCGAAGTCGGCGTTGAATGCCGTACATGCAAGCGGATGGAGCTGGATGGCCTTGCCTTCAATCATCTTGGGCTGGAACGCCTGAATACCGAGTCGGTGCAGTGTCGGAGCACGGTTGAGCAGTACGGGATGTCCTTTCATAACATGCTCAAGGATGTCCCAAACTACCGGTTCCTTACGATCGACAATCTTTTTAGCAGACTTAACTGTCTTCACAATACCGCGCTCAATCAGCTTACGGATGATAAACGGTTTGTAAAGCTCTGCGGCCATATTCTTCGGGATGCCGCATTCATGCATCTTAAGCTCCGGACCTACAACGATTACCGAACGTGCCGAATAGTCGACGCGCTTACCAAGAAGATTCTGGCGGAAGCGACCTTGCTTACCTTTAAGAGAGTCAGACAACGACTTAAGAGGACGATTTGCCTCAGTCTTTACAGCCGATGACTTGCGTGAGTTGTCGAGAAGCGAATCAACGGCTTCCTGCAACATGCGCTTTTCATTGCGCAAAATCACTTCGGGAGCCTTAATTTCGATGAGTCGCTTAAGGCGGTTGTTACGTATGATTACGCGACGGTAAAGGTCGTTAAGGTCAGATGTCGCAAAGCGACCTCCGTCAAGCGGGACGAGCGGGCGTAATTCGGGCGGGATTACGGGCACCGCCTGAAGAATCATCCATTCGGGCTTATTGCGATGACGGGATGCACGGAACGATTCGACTATCTGCAAACGCTTAAGAGCCTCATTCTTACGCTGTTGCGAACCGTCAGTATTGGCGCGGTGGCGTAGCTCGTAAGAAAGCGAGTCAAGGTCAAGGCGGGTCAAAAGGTCATAGACTGCCTCGGCACCCATCTTGGCGATAAACTTGTTAGGATCGGAGTCCTCAAGAAGCTGATTCTCCTTAGGAAGTTTGTCGAGAATATCGAAATATTCCTCTTCGGAAAGGAGGTCAAGCTCCTGCACGCCTTCGGCGGCACCCGGCTGTATAACTACGTAACGTTCATAGTATATTACGGCATCGAGTTTCTTTGAGGGAAGACCGAGCAGATAGCCAATCTTATTAGGCAATGAACGGAAATACCAAATGTGGGCGACAGGCACGACCAGCTTTATGTGTCCCATCCTTTCACGACGCACCTTCTTCTCAGTGACCATGACCCCGCATCGGTCACAGACAATGCCTTTATAACGGATGCGCTTATACTTTCCGCAATGGCATTCGTAGTCCTTTACAGGACCGAAAATCTTTTCGCAGAACAGTCCGTCGCGCTCAGGCTTATAAGTGCGGTAATTGATGGTTTCGGGCTTCAATACCTCACCGCTGGACTTCTCAAGAATTTCCTCCGGCGAAGCAAGCCCGATAGAAATTTTTGAGAACCCGGTTTTTGATTTATTGTCTTTTCTAAAAGCCATATTTAAGTTATTCCTTTCTTTTCTGTAAATATATTATTGCTCAAGGTTGATGCTCAAGCCGAGACCGCGGAGCTCATGCAGAAGCACGTTAAGCGATTCGGGGATTCCGGGTGTTGGCATCGGATCGCCCTTGACAATTGCCTCATACGCTTTGCTACGGCCGTTGACATCGTCGCTCTTGATGGTCAAAATCTCCTGGAGAATGTGAGATGCGCCGAATGCTTCCAGCGCCCAAACTTCCATTTCTCCGAAACGCTGTCCACCGAACTGGGCCTTACCTCCGAGAGGTTGCTGAGTGATTAGCGAGTACGGGCCGATACTGCGGGCGTGCATTTTGTCCTCGACCATGTGGCCAAGCTTAAGCATATAGATTACACCAACAGTGGCAGGCTGGTCGAAACGCTCTCCCGTGCCACCGTCGTAAAGGTATGTCTTACCATAACGAGGCAACCCGGCTTTGTCAGTCCAATTGTTCAAATCGTCGAGGCTCGCGCCGTCGAAAATCGGAGTTGCAAACTTTTCGCCGAGTATTGCACCTGACCAACCAAGAACAGTCTCGAAGATCTGGCCGAGGTTCATACGCGAAGGCACACCCAGAGGGTTAAGCACTATGTCTACAGGAGTACCGTCGGCAAGGAACGGCATATCTTCCTGACGTACTATTCTCGACACGATACCCTTATTTCCGTGACGTCCGGCCATCTTGTCGCCCACGCTTATTTTACGTTTTTTGGCGATATAAACTTTGGCCATCTGCATGATGCCCGACGGAAGGTCGTCACCGATGGATATGTCAAACTTCTTACGGCGCAATTCAGCGTCGATTTCCTTGTACTTACGCAGATAGTTTACGATAGTAGCACGGATAAGTTCGTTAGTATGGTCGTCGGCAGTCCACTTTGACAGATTGACCGTGTCATAGTTTATGCTCTTTAATGCGGCTGGTGTAAAGTCAGCGCCTTTAGCAATAATGTCGGCGCCTAAGAAGTCCTTCACGCCTTGAGAAGGTTTGTCGGAAGTGAGCACCATCAGCTTATCGACAAGAACGTCAAGCAGCTTAGCCTGCTTTTCTTCGTACTCTTCGTCAAGTTTCGGGAGCTGGGCATTTGCGCTCTTGGTCTTCTTTTTCTTAGCGGCGCGAGAGAACAGGTTTGTACCAATAACGACACCCTTCAACGATGGTGTAGCCTTAAGGGATGCATCTTTTACATCGCCTGCCTTATCGCCGAATATGGCACGAAGAAGCTTCTCTTCAGGAGTAGGATCAGACTCTCCCTTAGGAGTAATCTTACCTATTATAATGTCGCCGGGAGCCACGTGCGCGCCCACACGAATGATACCGCGTTCGTCAAGATCTTTTGTGGCATCCTCGCTAACGTTAGGTATGTCGCTTGTAAGCTCTTCCATACCGCGCTTAGTCTCACGCACTTCGAGAGTATAATCGTCGACGTGGACAGAAGTCAGGATGTCCTCGCGAACCACACGCTCGTTGAGCACGATAGCGTCTTCGTAGTTGTAACCCTTCCAAGGCATAAATGCCACCTTCAAGTTGCGACCGAGTGCCAATTCGCCGTTCTCGGTAGAATAGCCTTCTGTCAGAATTTGTCCGGCCGTCACACGCTGACCCTTCTCACATATTGGACGAAGGTCGATGGTAGTGCTCTGGTTGGTCATTCGGAATTTCGGTATGCGATACTCCTTCACTGCATCTTCAAACGCCACAAACTCTTCGTCTTCAGTGCGGTCATAACGGATGCGGATGACAGTAGCATCGACATACTCAATCACGCCGTCACCTTCAGCGGTAATCTGAGTGCGCGAATCACGAATAAGCTGACCTTCCAGACCTGTACCTACGATAGGAGCCTCAGAGCGAAGCAACGGAACAGCCTGGCGCATCATGTTAGATCCCATCAACGCACGGTTAGCATCGTCATGTTCGAGGAACGGAATCAATGAAGCCGCGATAGAAGCAATCTGTGTCGGTGACACGTCCATGAGATCTACTTCATTAGGAGCAACAATCGGGAAGTCAGCATCAAGACGAGCCTTTACACGGTCGCGTATGAAAGAACCGTCGTCGGCCAACGGAGCGTTGCCTTGAGCTATTATCTTGCCCTCCTCTACCTCGGCGGTAAGGTAAACAATCTCATCGTTATTGATATTTACCTTGGCATTCTCCTTGTCGACCTTTCGGTAAGGAGTTTCGATAAATCCGAGGTCATTGATCTTCGCATAAACGCAAAGCGAGGAGATCAGACCGATGTTAGGACCTTCAGGAGTCTCGATAGGACATAGACGCCCATAGTGGGTGTAGTGTACGTCGCGCACCTCGAAACCGGCACGTTCGCGAGAGAGACCGCCGGGGCCGAGAGCCGACATACGACGCTTGTGAGTCATTTCGGCCAATGGGTTGGTCTGATCCATGAACTGCGACAAAGCGTTCGTACCGAAGAATGTATTAATAACCGAAGATATAGTCTTCGCATTAATTAGGTCGATAGGTGTAAAATCCTCGTTGTCACGAACATTCATGCGTTCACGGATGGTGCGCGACATGCGGGCAAGACCTACACCAAACTGGTTGTAAAGTTGCTCGCCGACAGTACGTACACGGCGGTTGCTCAAATGGTCAATGTCGTCTACGTCAGTCTTAGAGTTAATAAGCTCGATAAGATACTTTATAATCGCAATAATATCCTCCTTGGTAAGCACTTTCACATCCATTGAAGTACCAAGTCCGAGCTTTTTATTGATGCAATAACGTCCGACCTCGCCAAGATCATAACGCTTCTCAGAGAAGAATAGGTTAGTTATGACTTCGCGGGCAGATGCATCATCCGGCGGCTCCGCGTTGCGGAGTTGCCTATAAATATATTGAATAGCCTCCTTTTCAGAGTTACTTGTATCTTTCTGAAGTGTGTTGAAGATTATCGAATAGTCGCTTGTGTTGGCATCCTCCTTATGCAGAAGCACTGTTTGCGCCCCGGCATCGATAATCTCATCAATGTGCTCCTCTTCGAGTACTGTCTCGCGGTCGATGACCACCTGATTTCGCTCGATTGAAACGACTTCGCCGGTGTCTTCATCGACAAAATCTTCCACCCATGTCTTAAGCACACGAGCGGCAAGCTTACGTCCGACAGCCTTCTTAAGATTAGTCTTGTTGACTTTAACCTCTTCGGCAAGGCCAAATATCTCAATAATATCCTTATCGCTCTCAAGGCCGATTGCACGCAGAAGAGTAGTCACAGGGAGCTTCTTCTTGCGGTCAATGTAGGCATACATGACGTTATTAATGTCCGTAGCGAATTCTATCCATGACCCGCGGAAGGGGATAATACGTGCCGAATACAGTTTCGTTCCGTTAGCGTGTGTGCTTTGTCCGAAGAACACGCCAGGTGAACGGTGAAGCTGTGACACAACTACACGCTCGGCACCGTTGATCACAAAAGTGCCTTGTGCAGTCATATAAGGAATCGAACCCAGATAAACGTCCTGGATTTTCGGTTCAAAGTCCTCGTGGTCGGGGTCTGTACAGTAAAGTTTTAATATTGCCTTGAGAGGCACACTATAGGTCAATCCTCTCTCCAGACATTCAGTGATGGTATAGCGGGGAGGATCGATATAGTAGTCGAGAAACTCAAGCACGTAATTATTACGCGTGTCCACAATCGGGAAGTTCTCGGCAAACACCTTATAAAGTCCTTCGTTATTTCGTTTTTCGGGCGGAGTGTCAAGCTGCAGGAAGTTCTGAAATGATTTAAGCTGCACCTCCAAAAAATCGGGATAAGGAAGGGGATTCTTTACCGATGTAAAATTTATACGTGGTTTTTTAGATGGAACTGACATTAATAAAAAAACGTTAAGGAAATGAACTTGACTAAAATATAGCACAAAAAGGTTAAGAATCACCTAATGAATGATTCTTAACCCATATACCTGATTAACAGGCAGTATTATTTAAGTTCAACTTCAGCGCCGGCCTCTTCCAACTGCTTCTTCATGCCTTCGGCATCAGCCTTAGCAAGACCTTCCTTAACTGTGTTGGGTGCACCGTCAACGAGTTCCTTAGCTTCCTTCAAGCCAAGGCCAGTGAGTTCCTTAACGAGCTTAACCACTGCAAGCTTGCTTGCACCAGCAGACTTGAGGACAACGTCAAACGAAGTCTTCTCTTCTTCCTGAGCGGCACCACCAGCTGCGGGAGCTGCTACGGCTACAGCTGCGGCTGCGGGCTCGATACCATACTCATCCTTGAGGACAGCCTTGAGTTCACTTACTTCCTTTACGGTCAAATTGACTAATTCTTCAGCAATAGCTTTAATATCTGCCATCGTCTTAAATTTTAAATGTTATTGTTTTGTTTTATTTGTTTTGATTTAATTGTTCTACCGCAGGGGAATTAAGCATTTTTCTCCTCGATAGCATCCAAAAGTCCATGGATGGTAGTACCGGCATCCAAAGCCGAAAGCACTTCGTTGACCGGACCCTCGAGCATTGCGACAACATCTGCGATGAGCTCGTTCTTGCTCTTGATTGCTGCGAGAGCATCGAGTTGGTCAGCACCGACATAAACGGTTTCTTCTACGTATGCAGCCTTAAGTGCGGGCAATTTGGCATCCTTATCAGCCTTAAGTACATCCTTGATGAGCTTGGCCGGAGCGTTGCCGACATTTGAAAGCATAAGAGATGTAGAGCCGTGGAGTGCGGGATAAAGCTCGGAATAATCACCTTCAAGAGACTCGAGAGCCTTATGAAGAAGAGTATTCTTAACAACGACAAGCTTAATGTCAGCACCAAAGCAAGCACGGCGCAGAGCACTTGTCTTTTCCGCATTAAGTCCGGCAGTCTCTACAAGGTAGAAACAGCTATATTCCTTGAGAGTATCAGCAATCTTATTAATGATAATGCCTTTATCTTCCTTTCTCATTGTTCGTGATAGTTTTAAAGGTTACGCGTCTACTGTCTTAGGGTCAACCTTTACACCCGGACTCATAGTGCTTGAAAGATAAATACTCTTAATATACGTGCCTTTTGCAGTAGCAGGCTTCAGCTTAATCAGCGTATTGATAAATTCGCGTGCATTAGCCACCATAGCTTCAGTATCGAACGAAACCTTACCAATAGAAGAGTGAACAATACCGTTCTTGTCGACCTTGAAGTCGATCTTACCTTTCTTTACTTCTTCTACAGCCTTGGCAACGTCATTGGTCACAGTACCGCTCTTAGGGTTAGGCATCAAGCCACGGGGACCAAGAATACGTCCGAGGGCACCGATTTTACCCATGATAGCAGGCTGAGTTATGATAACGTCAACGTCAGTCCAACCGCCTTTGATTTTATCAATGTACTCATCCAGACCGACATAGTCAGCACCGGCAGCTTTAGCCGCGGCTTCCATGTCAGCGTTGCAGAGAACAAGGACAGTGGTCTTCTTACCGGTTCCGTTAGGAAGCGTTACGACGCCACGCACCATCTGATTAGCCTTACGGGGATCCACACCAAGACGCACGTCGATGTCGAGAGATGCATCAAATTTGGCGTAGTTCACTTCCTTCACCTTAGATGCGGCTTCCGCCAAAGTGTAAGCCTTCCCAGCTTCAATCTTCTGCGCAGCTAACTTGTGATTTTTAGTAAGTTTACCCATATCAATTGAAGTTTATTAGTTATTTTCAGGGAAT
>CAZIXM010000053.1:0-5715 GCA_964543345.1 uncultured Muribaculum sp.
ATTCAACTGTTGTCCTCCTGTGTTATTAAATAAGGTTATTATTTTTTCGCAAAGTAAACACCAACGGATTAAAATAAACATTAAAAACAGGTTATTTTTTCTGCTTAAATCAAGAAAATTTTACCTTAAAATCCATTTTTAACATTTACCGAAGGCATTAACATTAATTTAATCTTAAATTTTACAGTCCACGGTCTGTCCTGAATAGTTCAACACTTTTATCGAAGAGTCGCCGTCAAGTCCGACTCCGGAGCCTTCCCCAACCACGACAATGCGGAATTTGCGCTCAGCGGGCATCCCTATGAAGCCGCCCTCACGCTTGCCAACTGTCAGCTTCCGGGCAGAATCGTCCCATGACAGCTTAATAGTGGAATACTGTCCACGCTCATAGTTGTAGTTGTCACCTTCGTCTTCATATAGGACAAACTCGGCATTCGCTCCCGGATAAATGCGTATTTGCAAGTCGTCCCACGGTTTCTCCGTCGAATAGTTTACCTGAGGTCCAACCGGCAGAATCGTGCCTGCCTTTACAAACAGCGGAATCTCATTAATTGGAGCATTAACCTCTACTTCCCGGCCTCCTGCAACTGACGCGCCCGACCAAAAGTCGATCCAGTCATTTCCTGAAGGAAGGTAGACCGACCGCGAAACTCCGGAATCAACCATCGGAGCTACGAGCACTGAACGCCCGAACAGGAACTCGTCGGCCGTCGCCACAGCACGTCCGTCGGTGGCATAGTCGGCAAAGAGGGGACGCATAAGGCTGTAGCCGCCGGAAGCTACATCCCACGCCGTACTATATATATAAGGTAAGAACTTATACCGCAGATTGATTGCCTGACGCTGCGCCTCGAATATGGTGTCGCCAGGGGCGCCAAAGTTGTAGATTTCTCGCGGGCAGTTCGTGCCGTGGGAACGCATCATACCCGTGAAAGCGGCGAACTGCATCCAACGCGTGTATAGTTCGTGGTAGCGTGGATCGTTTAGCGCGTCAGGGTAATCACGCCATGTATAGAATCCGCCAATGTCCGAATTCCAGTATGGAATGCCACAAAGTGAGAAGTTGAGCGCTGCCGGTATCTGATTGCGAAGTGTCTCCCACGAGGCTTCCACATCTCCCGACCACGACTGTGCGCCATACCGTTGCTGTCCGGCAAATGCCGAACGCGTCAAAATGAACACTCGCTTATCGCCATAGTCGCGGCGATGATTCTCGTATATACCGCCGACCGACACGAGAGGGAAGGCATTCCTTAGCTTCCTGAACGAACCCATACCGGTCTGATAGTCATAGTCTTCTGCATATATGGGGCTATGCTCCGGTTCGGTAGCGTCAAGCCACCAACCGTCCATGCCGACATTCACCATATTATTCTTAAAATAGCTCCAATAAATGTCGCGCGCATCCTTAGAGTAGGCATTATAGACTCGAGTGTCGCCATCCTGCGGGAATGTGCTGTGACGCATCAGATGGCCGGCATTGTCAAAGTCATTATATATAGATGTGTTCGGACCGAATGAAGGCCAGATTGATATGACGGCGTGGGCATTCAATGCATGTATGTCGTCCATCATTTTCTTCGGATCAGGAAAATTTGGGTTAAGAAATTCGATGGCATTCCACTGGCGGTTATTTTCGCCCCAATATTGCCAATCCTGCACAATACCGTCGAGGGGGACACCAAGCTCCCTGTAGCGTTTCACCACCCCTACCAGTTCGTCCTGGCTGCGATAGCGTTCACGCGACTGGTTGAAACCGAAACTCCAAAGAGGAGGCATCGGAGCCTTCCCGGAAATAGCGCGCCACTGCGCCACAACATCGTCCGACGAATCGCCATATATAAAATAGTAGTCGATTAGGTCGCCGGCCTGCGACTCAAACGTCATTCCTCCTTCATTGCCCGAAAAATCAGTGGCTGAATAGTTATCCCAGAAAAGCGCGTAGCCTTTAGGCGAAACCACCATCGGGATGGCAATCTCCATATTGACCTGTTCAAGATGCTGTTCCGACCCGCGCTGGTTCCACAGTCCGTGTCGATGTTGTCCCAATCCGAATATCGGCTCTCCGCTTGATAGCTCAAAAGTCTGGGCAACAATATACGACGGCGTGCCGGCATCATCTATGGGGGAAAACTTTGATGACCCACCTTTTTCTGAAATCAACAGCTTTCCGTTGACCATCTCAAATATGGATATGCAATCATTTATAGTGTCATAATCCACTTTTAGACTTGCCGACCGTACCGAAAGTCCGTCAGAGGTGCTCTCTGCCTTAATTTTTACTTTTTCCGGACTTTTCACCACTGAAAGTGACTGTTTTTGGGGTGTTGTGGATTTAGGGAAACGTTGCACGCGAACTATAGTTGGCGAATACCACTCTACTACCGTCCGGATGTCGCCCGAGCAGGAAATAACCCGACCCTCCTCTTTAACAAAGTTTCTTGAAGCATCTGCCGTTGCGCAGACTAATGCGCAACCCAAAATGCAACTTGTAATGCATTTGATCATGATAGATGTTGGTTTAAAACATAATAAGTAAGAAATGTAACATCTACAAATGTACGCATATTCACTTAAAAAAAGATTAACGGCACATTAACTAAATCTTACTAAAAATTTCAATGACATTAAAATGCATAAATCGTCTAATTTTCGAGCATTTTATAGGCAAAAAATTCGGCATAATTTCTTTTAAAAGATTAACTTTGTGGAGAAATGAACGGACTTCTTAACCGAATCATGAATGACTAATAGTTGCGACATCACTGATAATAACGACATATCAAGAAAAAACATCAAGACAAGGGCTCAATGAAACGAATATTGAAACTTATCTTTACGCTTATTATATCATTCGTACCCTGGAGCAACATTTGCGCCAAGGCACAAAGTCCCGACTATGGCATAAGAATACAGTCATACCCAGCTCCCTCATACGAATTCACAAGCATAGCGCTTGACGGAGGCAACCCCATCGATCTGCACCAAAAGGAACTCCGGCTCGAAATGGACATTTGGGCATATCCTGAAAATGCATTAGGATCAATATGCAAAATATTGTCTGACAACGGAAGCAACATCGACCTAATGTACGGTGTTGACAAAAACTACCTGCGCTACCCAATGCTTGTTACCGGCGATAAAGACATCACCCTCTCAAAACCGATTGAATATGCCGAGTGGGCCCACGTTTCAATCACTATGTCGCCTGCTTCAGGAAAGGTGTCAATTGAATACGCCGGCGAAACATGCCGGACTGAATACGATGCTTTTAAAGGAACCAAAAGCGTCAGGATTGCAGTCGGATTGTGCAAACTCACCGACTATCTTCTTTTCGACGTAGCATCAGTGGCCGTTAAAAACGTAACTTTATACCTCGGTGGTAAAGAAATTCGATATTGGAGAATGGAACGCCACAAAGGAGACACCTGTTTTGACGAAATCGAGAACGCGCCCGCGACTGTGGAAAATGCAAATTGGATTATCGACGAAGTCGCTTCTTGGAAGAAAATATATACTAAGGAATATCCATATTTTCCATCAATAGCATTCGACCCAAGAGTCGCCACCTTCTACATGGCCTATGCCGGGAATAAATCTCTTTTCATATTTCATGCTAATGAAGGAGCCACCGACACTATTCGAACTTTAGGAGGTGAAAATGTGGCTAATTTCCCAAACCAGCTGATGTTCATTACCCAAAAGGGCGTCTTACTATCCTATAATCTCGACGAAAACCTATACTCCATTTTCGACTCAGGGACACAGATGTGGAACACTGACAAGAAAAGCACAAAAGAACACGGCTATTGGAACAACACTATAGTTTACAACCCAGAAGACTGCTCGCTCATTAGCTTCGGAGGATATGGCTACTACCACTTCAACAACACTTTGTTACGAAGTTATCCTTTCGACAACAAACCTCAGACAGCCGTCACTTTAGACGAGATTCATTCCAGATATTCTTGCTCTTCGGTATTGGTCGACAGCATGTTGTACATCTTCGGAGGTCGCGGGAACCAATCCGGCAGGCAAGAGCTTTCTCCCCGAAATTACTACGACATGTACCGTGTGAACATACACAACAACAATGTCGAAAAACTTTGGGGTGACAATACTCCTCCTCCAGGCCGTGGCGACTTTATTCCCGGCGAAAACATGATTTATGAAAAAGAGACAAACAGCGTATATATTTGGACTACTCTAAACGGTGGCACCCTCTTTAAAACCGGACTTGACGACGGTAAATTTGAAGAAATGTCGCTCCCGATAAACGCTTCGCTCGAAGCTCAAACCTTGTACTGCAATCTCTACTATTCTGCATCTCAAAAGAGCTTCTACGCAGTTATGATCAATTCCGACGTCAAAGGCGTATCCGTTGTAAATATATATCAGCTTGATTATCCACCCGTGTCGGTGGCATCACTTGCTCAGACTGAAAACACCGGAATGAAGTCCGGGAACGGAAAAACTTTAACTTTAATAATTGCTGTAGTAGCCGTAGTGCTGGCCGCAATTCTGTTCTTTGGCATTAGAAGAATGTCCCGGCGGAAGAACCTTGTTACCCCCGAATCTATGTCAACAGTATCTGAATCTGAATCTAAATCTGAATCCGAACCGACTCCTGCTCCAACTCAGGTTTTGCCCGATGTTCCGGCAGAAAATCCTTCTGAAGAAGCTGAGCCGACTAATCAAGAAAGCAATGATACCGTTACCGATCAGGAACAGCCGGAAACAGAAGAGACAAAAGAGCTGGAAGAGCCCGTTCAGCAGAAGAGTCCGGATCCTATTCCAGAACCGACACCTATATTGCAACCTAAAGCGGCAGAATCTGCAACCGCGTTCTACGACTTAAACCGTAGTTTCGTTCGATTCTTAGGCGGATTCAGAGTGTTCGACAAACAGGGCGTTGACATTACCCCTCAGTTCACTCCTACTCTTAAGCAACTGCTGGTACTTCTAATATTGTACACCGGAAAGAATCCAATGGGAATTCCTAACAACAAGTTGTTAAACTTGCTCTGGAATGACAAAGAAGAAGAAGCTGCCAAGAACAACCGAAACGTCTATATGAGCCGTCTTCGCAATCTTCTGACCCAGATTGGCGACGTGACCATCCAGACACACAACGGATTCCGCAACATCAGCTTCGGCCCGGGAACTATGTGTGACTATTTAGAGGCGCTCCGACTTTTCAACGAAAGTGGCGAAGAAGAGATTGACCGTCTTCTCGAATTGCTGTTTCAAGGTATGATGTTGCCAAATGTCGAACTTGACTATGTCGACTCTTTCAAAAGCGACTTTTCCAACCACACACTCGATTTGCTCAGCGGACTCATCCGACAGCCGGAACTTCCCAACAGCCTCAAGCTCAAAATAGCCGACACTCTGTTCCAACACGACTACATGAACGAAGATGCCTTGAGAGTAAAATGCACTGTCCTGCATCAGCAAGGTCGCACCGGAGTGGCCCAAGCCGTCTACACATCATTCTGCAAAGAATACATGGCTACAATCGGCTCGGAATACCCATACAGCTTGACCGACATAATCAAAAGCGACATCTAACCCATAATCAAGCGCGACTTCTTCCCATAATCAAACGAGGCTTCTTCCCATAATCAAGCGCGACTTCTTCCCTTAATCAAACGAGGCTTCTAACTTGCGTCCCCAAAGAGTACCACAAAATCCCCCAAGCACAATTGGTTCCAC
>CAZIXM010000053.1:5815-13467 GCA_964543345.1 uncultured Muribaculum sp.
GCTAATCCTATTCACTTGTAGGGACGCACGGCTCGTGCGTCCGCCAACCCCAAAGGGCACCAAAAAAATCCGCCAAGCACAATTGGTTCCGCGCTAATCCTATTCACTTGTAGGGACGCACGGCTCGTGCGTCCGCCAACCCCAAAGCCAGCCCCTTAAACACCCCATAGCCCTTAAACACCCCATAGCCCTTAAACTCCTCACTCCACCCCCGCCCCCAAAAAAATGAGTCAGAACCGGAAATCACTTCCTGCTCTGACCCTTTGCGTGACTCTCTTTTTTATTCGATTTATTATAACCCATCAACCATATCCTTAGAAGATATAATTAACCTCTAACTGGAGTCGCAAATAAAATGATAATCAACCTAAATAACCTAAAAACTTATCTTTCTTACTCGTGTTATTCGAATTACAAAAAACTAATTACTATATATATTATCTTTCAGCTAAATTCTTTCTCTCAGGTTGAGTCATCTGCAACGGGATCTCACCACGTAGCATCCTCGCCGCATTACCCACAAGCCATAAATAGTGGTCGCTCTCAATGTCGCTGTCAATAGGGACAAACCGGCTTTCTCCAACCGGCACCTCCTTAGCGCATTTAAAGATGGCGGTACCCTCATCTATTTCGTCAAACATGGCTATGTAAAGCATCTCGGCCCCGGCCGCAATATTTGCCGCCAATTGCATCCACAAAAAGTCGCCGGATCTGCGTGCAATTGGAATGCTGCGTTCATTTCCTGGCATGTTGCGCCAAGAAAATCCGGGAAACGACAGAGGCACATAGTCCACTCCGTTTTCTTTTGCCCACTTAATGTCGTCAGCTACCAGCTGAGTATATTTTGGAGAATAACTCCGCTCATTATAGCGTCCTACAAACCACGGCATAACGATGTCACACTTCTTGATGAGGTCATGTAGTCTCGGATTGCTTTCTGTGTCGGTAGTCAATTCGCGCCAATGAGTCGGCACCCCTATCATAACGCTAAATCCCATCTCTTTCAGGCCATCGACAATCTTTTCTGCCTCATCAAGTCCGTAACGGCGACGGTCATTAAACCCCACCCCCCACACAGTTACCAAAGGCTTTCCGTTATGGAACAGATATGTGGGATTCTTTTCCCGCGACATTAAGTCATACTTTTTATTCAGCTCTCGAATATCTTTTAACAATATCTCTTCATCGCCGGCCCACATGCCGCTTAAATCATACATTATTGCTATCGCACGGTCATACTTCCGCGAAGCGTTAACAGCTGAGTCGAGCACCTTATTAAAGTGTTTCTTGCCGCTCTTGTTCTTTATCTCGGCAATGAAGCGTTGCATAAACACTCCGTCAAGCCCATATTCATTCATCCAGCGGAAGTGTGTGTCGACTGTTGATTCATCGTATGACGAAAAAACGTATGCCGTAGATCCGTCGGCAAATTTAAAGTCGGTGGGATAAAGCTTTTCATACTCGCTCACATCCGGCCAAAAATCTATTGTACATGATCCGGGCGCAAAAGTGTTTCGGCATTCATAATGATGCCAGCCTCGGCGAGCGCCGTCACCGGGGGCATTAAACCATCCCTGATAGCCGGCCATAACAAGACCTTTATAGGAATCATATCTACACTCCTGCGCATTACCCCCTATCACGGATGCCAAAAGCATAGCCAAGCTAATTATGAATTCCTTTTTGCTGTCCCTAATCATAATTTTATACTATTTTGCGTTTTGTTTTGCAAAGTAAACGTTTCGCAATTAATATTTGCAGTATAATGGATATAATAAAAGCATTAAAATGCATTTTAAGCCACTTAATTCCACTTTTCCCTTAATTTTAAGTTTAAATTACACCATTCGTTAATACTCTGAAAATACTTTTGTAGAAAAGAAACTCCAATCATACACCACAACAAAACTATAATGAAGTTCACGGCAATATCAAAAACCGCCCTAACCTTAATGGCAGGCATAACGGCGCTCTTAGCTTCTGCCGAGAAGCTTGAACTGCCAAAAGAGATTAGCAAGCAACTGGATTCATACAACGTTGTATGGGATACTCCCTCCAAATCCGGTTCATTGGAGTCGATGCCAATCGGCAACGGCGACATAACTGCAAATGTCTGGGTCGAAAATGACGGAGATTTAATGATGTACATCGGAAAGTCTGACTCTTGGAGCGAAGCAACCCGTCTACTAAAGATTGGACGCATAAGAATCAGCTTGAATCCAAACCCGTTTGAGAATTTCAGCAAGTTTCGGCAGACTTTGAACCTCAAAAACGGAGAAATCATCGTATCATCCGTAAATTCAAATCTTTCAGCCGACATACGTATCTGGATTGATGCCAACATGCCGGTTCTGCATATTGATGCAACAGCCTCTAAGCCAATGACCGCTACATGCACATCTGAGATTATGCGCCCCTATGAACAAACTTTTACCGGGGGAGGCGCCAATCCTTTGGCATCAAGCTTCCGAGGTATATGCGATTCTCCCATACCTCCGTCGGAAAGTGCCGATGTGATAGTCAACGTACCCGGACGTATTGAATGGTACCATAGAAATACATCTTCCTTCTTCTCCACAATATTAGAAAAACAGAACGTTGGAGAATTGGCCGACAAATATGCCGACCCCTACATTAACCGAACTTTTGGAGCCGCGGTGACGGGAACGGACATGTACGCGGCAAACGATACGACCTTAATGTCGGTCAAGCCTGCTAAAAACGTTTCTTTAAGCCTTACTGCTCTCACAGCACAGACAGCAACACCCGAACAATGGATGTCTGAACTCGACCAATTAATAGCTAAAGCTCAGGCTACTCCATATAAACTTACCTATAAAAACCACTGCCTTTGGTGGGACAAATTTTGGAACCGAAGCTGGATATTCCTGTCCGGTAACGACAACGCACGCAAAATTACCGAAGCATACATCCTCCAACGCTATATGATGGCATGTCAGAGCCGAGGGAATTATCCCGTAAAATTCAACGGAGGCACGCTTACATTTGACTATAAAGGACAAAACGGCGATTACAGAAACTGGGGTCCGGGCTATTGGTACCAAAATTGTCGACTTTACTATTGGCCACTGACTGCCTCCGGTGACTTTGAGCTGAAAAAACCATGGTTTGACATGTACATGAACATGCTTCCGTTACAGACTGATGTCACTCGGAAATACTACGGCCACGACGGCGCATTCTTCCCGGAGACACTGAATTTCTTCGGTCTATACATCCAAGACGACTGGGGATGGAACAACACCGGGACAGCCTCTCAGACCCGGTGGATTCGTTATCACTATGAGGGTGCTCTCGAAATGCTGGCAGAAATGCTTGACTACTACCGCCACACTAAAGACTCCGCATTTGCCGCTCAATACATCGTGCCGTTTGCCACTCAGGTTATCCGTTTTTTCGACCGCCATTGGCCTACAATAAACGGACAATACCGATTCATCCCCGCCAATGCACTTGAACAATATTGGGACTGCTTGAACCCTATCGACTACATTGCCGGACTTACATACGACATAAATGAGCTTAAAAAGCTTCCGAAAGAGTTTGTAAACGACGACCTTTTGGCCGAATGGGACGGCACTCTCGCCAAACTGCCGCAACTTCCAATGTCTGCTGACAGGAAAAAATTACTCCCGGCAGAAGAATATGGCGTTGACCGCAATTTCGAGAACCCGCAGTGCTATACTATTTTCCCGTTCCGACTCTATGGTAATCGGCGACCCGACTACGACGTGGCATTGAACACCTTCAACGACAGACGGTTCAAAATGTCTAATTGTTGGTCACAATGCGCCATACAAGGAGCGGCTCTCGGTCTGAAAGACCAAATGGAGGAATTGCTCCTGCACAATGCCCAAGCCCGAGATCCGGAGATACGGTTCCCCGCATTTTGGAAACCGGGAAGCGACTATACCCCTGACTTTGATAACGGAGGCGTATTGGCGACCGCTCTTCAACTGATGCTTCTCGACAACATTGACAATCAGATTCTACTGCTCCAAGCACTTCCCGACGATTGGCAGGCCGACTTTAAGCTACATGCCAATGACAACACCACTGTAAGAGCCCTTGCTAAAGGTTCTGAATTAAAATCAGTCGAAGTTTACCCTCCCGAGAGAAAGTCCGACATAATTCTACCCGGAAATAACTGAAAATAATTATAAACCAATAACAATATTTACACCAATGAAAAAACCGAATCTAAAGGTATCAGCATTGATGGCAACGCTTATTTCAGCGGGCACAATGCTTCTTTCTTGCGGAAATTCTGCCGAGCAGAAAGGCCCCGTTGACTATGTGAATCCTTACATCGGAAACATAAGCCATCTGCTCGTACCGACTTTCCCCAACGTCCACCTGCCCAACAGCATGTTACGCTTTGTTCCGGAACGGTCCGACTATACTTCCGACCGCATGAACGGACTGCCGGTGACCGTAACCAACCATCGCGAAAAGTCTGCATTCAACCTAACTCCATTCAGAGGCTCTGAAGATGATATACGCCCCGTTATGGCTTACGGATATGACAACGAGGACCTAAAGCCTTATTTTTATTCAGTTTATCTCGAAGAGCCGGACACTGAAGTAAGATTTGCTCCCTCCAGCCAATCGGCCGTTTATGAGCTTAAAATGAATGGTGACAAGCCCTCTTATCTCCTTCTCAACACCCGCAGGGGAAGCGTCTCCGTCGACAACAATACAATCAAAGGCTATCAGAAACTTGACAACAATGTCAAGGTATATCTTTTTATGGAAACAAAGCAGTCACCAGTGGAAGCTATGACAGTCGACCGCAATTCCATAAACCGTGGGTCAGCCTCCGCATCCGGACACAACGCTTGTGTCGGTCTGCGCTTTGACGATGCCGACTCCGTAATAAATGTCAGGTATGGCATTTCCTTTATCAGCGAAGAGCAGGCCGAAAAAAACCTACGCCGTGAACTGGCCTCTTATAGCGTCGACTCTGTTGCAGATGCCGCACGCGATATTTGGAACAAGACTCTCGGCAGAATCGAAGTGGAGGGTATGAACGACAATGACAAGACCCTATTCTACACATCGTTATACCGCACTCACGAACGCCCCGTATGCCTTAGTGAAGACGGCAAATACTTCAGTGCTTCCGACGGCCAAATACATGACGACGAAGGTAAAGGATTCTATACCGACGATTGGATTTGGGACACTTACCGCGCCGCTCATCCGCTACGTGTTCTCATAGCTCCTGACCTGGAGACAAACATCATTAATTCTTATTTGCGAATGGCCACTCAGACCGACAGCCTCTGGATGCCGACTTTCCCTGAAATCACCGGCGATACTCGCCGAATGAATTCCAACCACGGAGTTGCAACCATTGCAGATGCTTGCGCGAAGGGGTTAACGGACTTCGACGTTAACCTCGCTTTCGAAGCCTGCCGTAAAGGTATTGAAGAAAAGACATTAGCCCCATGGTCCGGTGCGCCGGCCGGCAAACTCGACGACTTTTATAAAGAACACGGCTACATTCCGGCACTTGCCGTCGGTGAAGCGGAAACTATCCCGGAAGTCCACAGTTTTGAAAAGCGTCAACCCGTCGCTGTTACTCTCGGCACTTCTTATGACGAATGGTGTCTCTCCAAAATTGCCGAATACATCGGCAACGACGAAGCGGCCGAAAAATATAGAACAGCGGCCCTTAACTATCGCAATTTATTCAATCCTGACACAAAATTCTTCCATCCAAAGGATAAAAACGGTAACTTTATCATGCCGTTTGACTATAGATTCCCCGGCGGAATGGGCGCAAGAGAATACTACGGCGAAAACAACGCTTGGGTCTACCGTTGGGATGTACCACACAATGTCGCCGACTTAATTTCTCTGATGGGGGGCAATGAAGCTTTCAACAACGAGCTTGACCGCATGTTCAACGAGCCTCTCGGAAAGAGTAAATTTGAATTCTTTGCCCAATTACCCGACCACACCGGAAATGTCGGTCAATTCTCTATGGCAAACGAACCGAGCCTCCACATCCCCTACCTCTACAATTATTCCGGACAACCCTGGAAGACTCAAAAACGCGTTAGAACTTTGCTCCGCCAATGGTTCCGCAATGACTTGATGGGACTCCCCGGTGATGAAGACGGAGGTGGCATGACATCTTTCGTCGTATTCTCAATGCTTGGATTCTATCCTGTCACTCCCGGTATGCCTGTATACAACATCGGTAGTCCTTTGTTCACAAACGCCAAAATTCACCTCGGTAATGGTAAAACTTTTGAAATTACCGCAAAAGGATGCTCCGACAACAATAAATACATCCAATCGGCAACGCTCAACGGTAAAACGCTTGACCAACCATGGATTAGCCACGAAGACATAATGGCCGGAGGAAAACTCGAATTTGTAATGGGCGACAAGCCTAATAAGCTTTGGGGAACTTCTTCAGTACCACCATCAATGAGTTCAACAGAAATTTAACTTCAAAAACATTAACTTATGAATAAATCAGCATTATTCACTTTTGCGGTTTTCGTAACAGCCGTGTGTGTCCAAGGTTGCCGGTCTAATAAAGTTTCACAACCGGAAGTCGCCTTAGGCCCAAATCCATTCATAACCCACATCTACACGGCCGACCCTTCCGCCCATGTATGGGATGACGGCCGCCTCTACGTCTATGCTTCTCACGACGTGGATCCTCCACGTGGATGCGATCTCATGGACAAATACCACATTTTCTCCACCGACGACATGGTTAATTGGACTGACCATGGCGAAATTCTTAGCTCGGAACAAGTCGCTTGGGGTCGCCCGGAAGGAGGATTCATGTGGGCACCCGATTGCGCCTACAAAGACGGCACGTATTATTTCTACTTTCCTCACCCAAGCGGTTCAGATTGGAACAACACGTGGAAAGTCGGAGTTGCCACCAGCAAATATCCCGACCGCGATTTTACGCCCATGTCCGAACCGATGGAGGGTGTAGGCGGATTCGCGCTGATTGACCCGGCCGTGTTCATGGACGAAGACGGTACCGCCTACTTCTATTACGGAGGAGGAGGCAAGTGCTACGGTGCACCGCTTAAGGACAACATGGTAGAATTGGCTGCTCCTCTGCAGGAAATGGTCGGACTCGAAGACTTTCATGAAGCCACTTGGGTACACAAGTACAACGGCAAATATTATCTTTCGTATGCCGACAACCATGCAGAAAACGGCCGTGGCGCCAACCGGCTCTGTTACGCCATAGGCGATTCGCCTCTCGGTCCTTGGGAATATAAAGGAATATATCTCGAACCCACCGGATGCGACACAAGCCACGGTTCTATCGTCGAATACAACGGACAATGGTATGCATTTTACCACAACCAAGATCTTTCCGGTCAAGGAAATCTGCGTTCGATTTGCGTCGACAAACTCGAATATAACCCTGACGGCACAATCCAAGTTGTCAAGCAGACCAAAAACAATTCCGACGAACAAACTAATAAATAAGGATAAACACCCCGACTTAGAGTGGCTGTGTCAAAATTCAAAAGCTTCTGAAAGAAGCCTAAAAATTGTTCCGGGTAAAGCGGTCGGTAGACCGATTTGCCCGGAAAGAGTTAGGAAATGGATTTAAATCTGTAAGGATTTGACAATTAGGATGT
>CAZIXM010000054.1:0-13231 GCA_964543345.1 uncultured Muribaculum sp.
AAAAGCTTCTGAAAGAAGCCTAAAATTGGGTAGCCGGGTAAAGAGACCGTTAGGTCGATTTGCCCGGTAAAATCCCACCTATACAGCTAAATCTGTAAAGATTTAATGTTGATTATAGATTGTTAAATCTTTGCAGATTTTTATTCCTGTTTCAACCATTAAACCGGAGATAGGCGCGTTGCGCCAATCCCCGGCTATTCATTTTATGCATCTTTCAGATGCGATAATTCTATTTTGACACACCGTCATTTTTTAACGCTTCTGTCAGAGAAGCGTTACGTTATTAGTCGATGAGCTCGTCAGCCTTGTAGCCACCCATTTCGCGGATAGCGTTCTTGAGCATGATGTACTGCTCGAAGAGGTTGTTGACGGGGATTTCGCCCTTGGTGTAGTCGTGCATCGGGCTCTTGAGGAAGAAGCTCAAGAAGTCCTGGATGCCGTAACGTCCGCAACGTGCGGCGAGGTCCATCAACAAGCAGAGGTCGAGACAGAGCGGAGCTGCGAGGATAGAGTCGCGGCATAGGAAGTTGATCTTAATCTGCATCGGGTAGCCCATCCAACCGAAGATGTCGATGTTGTCCCATCCTTCCTTGTTGTCATTGCGCGGAGGATAGTAGTTGATGCGCACTTTGTGGTAGTAGTCAGTGTAGAGGTCGGGCTGTTTTTCCGGAACGAGGATTGATTCGAGGGTAGAAAGCTTGCTGACCTCTTTAGTGCGGAAGTTGGCGGGTTCGTCAAGTACGAGACCGTCGCGGTTGCCGAGGATGTTGGTTGAGAACCATCCTGAAAGACCGAGGCAACGTACGCCGATGATGGGAGCGAAGCCTGATTTTACCAAAGTCTGGCCGGTCTTGAAGTCCTTACCTGCGATAGGCATTTTGGTCTTTTCGCAGAGTTCCCAGATGGCGGGGATGTCAACGGTAGTGTTGGGGGCACCCATGATGAATGGAGCACCTTCGGTAAGAGCTGCGTATGCATAGCACATTGAGGGAGCGATGTGTTCGCGGTCGTCATCCTTCATGGCCTGCTCAAGAGCGGCGAGAGTATAGTGTACTTTCTCGTTTACCGGAACATATACTTCGGTAGAAGCGGCCCAAAGAACAACGATGCGGTCACACTTGTTGGCTTCCTTAAAGTCGCGGATATCCTTGCGGAGTGCTTCAACCATTTCCCAACGGGTCTTGCAGTCTTTAACGTTGTCGCCGTCAAGACGTTTTGCATAATTGTGGTCGAAAGCGGCCTTCATCGGAACGATCTTTTCGAGTTCGTCCTTAACGGGCATAATGTCTTTTTCTTTCAGAACTTCGCAGTTGATGGCTGATTCGTAGGCATTCTGCGGATACACGTCCCATGCGCCGAATACGATGTCGTTAAGGTCTGCAAGGGGTACGATTTGGTTATACTTGAGGTTTTCCTTGTTGGCACCTTCGCCGACGCGCATTACATCGTATTGGGTCATTGAACCCACAGGCTTGGCAAGACCTTTGCGGGTCATAAGTACACCTGTCATAAATGTTGAGCTAACTGCTCCTAATCCTACTACGAGAATACCGAGTTTACCTTCGGCTTTCTTTACTGGAGTCTGATCCATGTCGTTTAAATTTAGTTTCCTTATTGTTGGTTATCTATGATTGTCAGAAATATATTCTGTGCTCTTTCCGCTTAAAAGTTGAAAAGAGTGCGTAAAAGTATAACTTATTTCTGAGTTGTGAAAAATAATTTCAGCTAAGATTTGTCAAAAAAATGTAAATAGGGCTTGATGTTTGCGGTGTAACTGTTTATTAAAGTTAAAACAGTGTGATTTTTGCAATTGTTTGGTTAACTAATCATAACGCTACATCAAGCAATTCAGAGAGCTTTTTTATGGTTGAGGGATGTGTTGCCGCATCCTCTTCGGCAGTCCAGCCTTTCCCCTTAAGCCATGCTACTTTGCACCCGAGCGATTCCGCAGGAAGGATGTCCTTTTTCAAAGAGTCGCCGACAACGAGTACCTCCTCGGGGCGCAGTCCGAGAGCTTCGACACCCATGGCAAATATTTGAGGATTAGGCTTTCTGACTCCTACCACTGCGCTTTCGATGATTCGGTTAAAGAAATGCAGCAGGTCGAAGTCGGCGAGCACTGCTTCGATGTTGCCGTAAAAATTGCTCACGAGTACCATCGGAAACCGTTCATGGAGTTTTTCCAGTGTCGGCCGGGCTTCTTCTATGCTTGAGCGGGCTGAATCGTAGCAGTAACGTGCTATTTCTTTGGCAAACGGCTCAATGCTTGATTCTTCAATGTGCCCATGTTCGGCAAGGTAGCCAAGCTCTATGACCATCTTTTTATATAGGAGGTCGTAGAAAGTGTCTTCCGGCATTATGTGGCGCACTTTAGCCAGCTCGCGCTCGGCATATACGTATGCTTCACGGAATGTGACCTTGTCGATGTTCACTCCTGCGGCGCGGTATCCGTCCCAGATGATCTCGCTCCAGTGGGTGCCACGGCTGTCAATAGTGCCTCCGTAGTCAAAGATTATGCCCTTAATATTTCCCATTTTGAAGTTCTTTAGTAAAATTCTTGCAGATGCGTTCGTGGCGCACTATCATATATATTAATAGTATGTTCAACACAGTGAGTTCAAAGGCGAAGTAAAGCCACGGCATCTGTAGGAACAGTGAGGTAAACAGGGCTATGACGCGCCAGTTGAACGACAGAATGTTGGTATACTTCATCAGAGGCAGGCTCTTTTTGCGGAAAGCCTCGCGGAAGCCTGCGGAAATCTTACCGTCGGGGAACCGCTTTTTGAGTTCGGCGCGCAGCTTCTGCATCGACGGAGTGAGCGACTCCTGATTGACAGTGTAGTTGATGTAGACCATCAACGTGAGCTTCTTCCAGAAGTCTTTGCCCCAAGTCAGCTGCGAGTATTTTGCTTTCAGATTATCAGACGATTCGAGCTCGCTTCCCTCCTCGCCTTTAAGGAAATAGAGGTGGAATTGGCGGTAATAGTCGGCCGAGGCTGCCTGCTTGGCGTGGCACATTCCGGTGACTACGGCCATTATCCATATAACCCACGTATGTGCGCTGAAAAATTCTGAGGTAACATTCTCTCTCAGGCAGATGGCCACGTAGATGGCGGCAAACCATAAGTTGCCCGACATTCCGTCGAGGATGCGTCCGAGGCGCGAATACTGTTTGGTCATGCGGGCAAGTTGTCCGTCGGCTGAGTCAAATGAATTGGCCCAGACAAGAAGCAACATGCCGATTATGTTCATCCAAAGTTCCGGGAAGTAAAACATCACTCCGGCACCGATGCCGAGAAATATCGATGCTATGGTGATGGCGTTCGGCGTAACGCCCAAACTCTTGGCGAGGCAGGCCCACATATAGCCTACGGGGCGGTAAAACATGAGGTCGATATGCTCCTCGGTGTCCATCGACTTTAACGAGTCGCGGTAGCTTGAACCTGAGCTTGTGGCCTGGACAGTATTGTTTTGCTCCATCATAATTCTATTTTCGTTCCTTAATGGTTGACAGGATGCACTTGGCGATGTGCGGAGCCGCCTCCTGGCGGCAAGGAGCGAAGCTGGGCCAGTCGTTGAAGTCGATTATGCGGATGTCGCCTTCCGGGCTGACGATGCAGTCGCCCCCGTAGACTTTCACGTCGAGCACTTCGCTGGCTCTTTGGCAAATGTCGCGCAGACGCTCCTTGTCAAATTCGAGACCCTGCGACTTGCCGTTGATGGCCTCGTAGCCGTATTTTGAATGCCCTTCATCAAACGGATAAAACCAGAAGAAGAAGGGGGTGCCCTGGACACCGTAGAATTTGATGAGGTCGCCCACAAGATGACGGTTTATGACGGCGCGTTTGATGCCGCGCAGGAAATATTCCTGAAGTACTTCCTGTGCCTCTTCGGGATGGCGGACGTAGCTGACATCCTCCTTATGCATGGCGTGGAAGTCGCCGCGCTTTATCCAGCACTTTGTGAACCCAGACTTTTTCAGCGCATCCTTGACGCTCTCGTCGGTATTCACCATCAGGCTGTCGGGGTAGGGGATGTTGGAGCCTATGAGAATGCGCGTCATGCGTTCGCGGGTGCAGTTTTCTATGCCGTAGCCCGAATTGATTACTAACGCGCCTTCGTCTTCGAGCTTCTGAAGTTTGTGTATCGACTTCATTTCGCGGCACATATTCACTATGATATTCTCCTTTACGTCGCCATTGTTGAACTGGTCTTCGCTGTAGATGCTCACTATGCAGCCGCGTTTGCGTAGCTGGTCGGCCACGGCGTTGAATATCGCCGCGTCGTTGCCTATATGGTTGGGCGAATATGCGCCCGCACGCATTATGCCTGCTATTTTGATCTCTGCCATTATGTGATGTCTTGATTGATTTTGCGGTTATTTCTTTGAATTATTGGTTTTCGGCAATGAAGCGTTCGGCTGTGGCTATGTCGCCGGCATGGTCCACGTCGACCACTTTGCCGAATCGGAATGCTTTTAGCTTCATCTTTTCGGCCACTAAAGCGCGTTGATAGTTGCGCATACGGCTAACGCCTTCGGCCATGCACTTGTCGAGCACTGTCAAGCATGGAGGCGTTAGGCCATAAATGCCTCCGGAGATGTATCTTACGCCTTCCCATGGCTTGTCGCGATAGGCGGTGATGTTCATCTCCGCATCGGTGTCAATGTACAGGGGCTTTTCGTCGTCGATAAAGTCTGTGACGCCCATGAATCCGTCTGCCTCGTCGTTCTCTTCAAATGCGCTGACATAACTGCGGAAGTCTTTTTCGAGGAATATGGTGTCGACAGTTGTGAGCACGAATTTCCCTCTTGCGGGGAAGCTCCTGGTCACTTCGTAGAACGAGTGCATCGAGCTCGGGGTAGACTTAACCACCAGGTGCAGCGGTACAGGCAGCTCGAGGCTTTCGATATATTCGCGTACTTGGGTCATCTGCTCGTTGACTATCATCGAAAGCGATTCGGCGTTGCAGTCCATCATGATGTCGATCAGACGCTTCACCATGGGGGTGCCGTTGAGCTTCACCAGGGGCTTTGGAAGTTCGACTCCCTCCTGTGCCAGACGCGAACCCTCGCCCGCTGCTATAATGGCGTAATGCATTTTAGGTGTGATTTATTTGGTTAAACTAATCGTTTGCGGATTCATCTTTACTGAGGTCAAGCACCACATTGTCCTTGCTCTTGTCGAAGTATTGACGACGGAGTGGATTGCGGTGGGCGAAGGCTTCGGCTCGCCGGTTGCGCAGTACGTCTATGGCCATATAGATGGCGTGAAGCATCGATTCGGGCGATGCCTTGTCCTGGCCGGCAATGTCAAATCCCGTGCCGTGGTCGGGCGACGTGCGCACGTATTTAAGGCCGGCGGTGAAGTTAACGCCGCTTGACATGGCGAGGGTCTTGAACGGGGCAAGTCCCTGGTCGTGGTACATGGCCAGCACACCGTCGAAGTTCTTATAGGCTTCTGTGCCGAAAAATCCGTCGGAGGCGTATGGGCCGAAAGCCCAGATGCCTTGCTCGCAGGCCTCCGCGATTGCCGGCGATATAATGTCGCGCTCTTCGGTGCCGAGCAGGCCATTCTCTCCGGCATGGGGATTCAGCGACAGAACGGCGATTTTCGGGGCATCTATTCCAAAGTCTTGCTTCAGCGACTTGTTCAGAATGTCAAGCTTTTCCAGAATGGCTTCTTTGGTGACAGCTTCAGGCACTTTGGCAAGTGGGAGATGAGTGGTCACGAGAGCCACACGCAGGCCTTCGGTGCAAAGCATCATAAGGCTCTTGTCTCCGTCGCCGAGCACTGACTCCAAATACTCGGTATGACCCGGAAAGTGGAAGGTCGGGCTTTGGATGGTGTCTTTGTTGATTGGAGCCGTTACGAGAACGTCGATGAGGCCTTCGCGGAGGTCGGCCGTGGCGCGTTCAAGAGCCTTGAAAGCCGCCTCGCCGGCCGCTTTCGAGGGGGTTCCCGGCTCGATTAGGAGGTCTTCGCCTACGACGTTGATGATGTTTACTTGATTGTCTCGCGCTTGAGAGGCATCGTTTATCTGTGCCATGTTGAAGGGCTGCATTTCAATTCCCTTGCGATAATATGCAGCCACTTTGGCCGAACCATAAATTATCGGGGTGCATAGTTCTGTTATTCTCTGATCCTCCATCGACTTGAGAATCACCTCATAGCCTATGCCGTTGGTGTCGCCGTGGGTGATGCCTACTTTTATTTTGTTATTAGCCATTGCTTTAATTCTGAAGTATAACGGTTAAAGTGTTGTAGAACAGCTCTATTTCCTCTTTTGCGGTCAGCGTGAAGCTCCGGTGGAGGCTCATATAAGGGCACATTTCCACAAATTCTGCGCTAAATTACAAATAATCCGTCACATATCCGCGCATAGCGCCGATTTTTCAATGCCCTGCAATATGTGCAATTCGACATGCACCGTGCCGATGGTGCATGGTTCATTCTATGGGGAATATAAAAAATGAGTCTGCTCCCGCAGACTCATTTCGTCAATAAAATAAAGGCTTAAAGCATTATAAAATCTTATTCTTGTACAGAGGTTCAATTTTAGTTGCCGCCGTTCCCGAACTGCTTGCCATGGGCCAGCATGTATTGGGCTATTTGTACGGCATTCAGTGCCGCGCCTTTCTTGATTTGGTCGCCTACCACCCAGAAGCTGAGGCCGTTTTCGGTAGTGATGTCTTTGCGCAGACGCCCTACGTAGACCGGATCTTGGTTAGCGATGTCAAGCGGCATCGGGTACTTTTTGTTTGCCGGATCGTCATACACCACGACTCCTTCGGCTTGTTCAAGAGCCTTGCGCACGGTGTCGATCGGCAGTGCCTCCTCCGTTTCGAGCCAAATCGCCTCGGAGTGGGCGCGCATCACCGGAACGCGGACGCAAGTGGCGCTTACGTCAAGTTTCGGCGCGTGCATTATCTTTTTCGTCTCGTTGTACATCTTCATCTCCTCCTTCGTGTAGCCGTTGTCGGTAAACACGTCGACTTGCGGGATGACGTTGTACGCGAGTTGATAAGCAAATTTTTCTACCGTTGGCTCTTCGCCACGGCCAAGTTGAGCATACTGCTCGACCAATTCTGCCATTGCCGCCGCGCCTGCGCCGCTTGCCGCCTGGTAAGTGGCCACATGTACGCGCTTTATCGGCGACAGATCATTGATGGGCTTCAGAGCCACCACCATCTGTATCGTAGTACAGTTGGGGTTTGCTATGATGTTGCGGGGAGCATTGAAGGCATCGTCGCCGTTGACTTCCGGAACAACCAACGGTACATCCTCGTCCATGCGGAATGCGCTTGAGTTGTCGATCATAATGGCACCATACTTGGTGATTGTATCGGCAAATTCTTTGGAAGTCCCTGCACCGGCTGAGGCGAATGCAATGTCGACACCTTTAAAGTCGTCATTGTGCTTTAGCTCTTTGACGACAATATCTTTCCCTCGGAAAGTGTATGTGGTGCCCGCACTTCTGCTCGAGCCGAATAACAACAGTTCGCTGATAGGAAAATTTTGCTCATCGAGAACTCTGAGAAATTCCTGTCCTACAGCTCCACTTGCTCCAACAATAGCAACTTTCAACATTTGTTTATTCATTATCGCTGAATATTAATGCAAAATTATAATTTAAAATTGAAAAATCCAAACATTTTCGTTGAAAAAAATCAAACGGGGGGGGTAAAAGATTGGCTTTCAGTTGGTTAGATTCGGGCCAATTCGCCGGTTACGGAGTCCATGATGTAGCCCGACACGACGACATCTTCAGGCACGAGCGGATGGTTGCGCACCAGGTCGACTGTCTCGGCTATTGCGGCCGAAGTGTCTTCAAATCCGTGAAGCCAGCTTTTAAGGTCTATGCCGCAGTGCATCATCAGGTTGATGTGCTCCTCCGAGATACCGCGTTCGCGCATCAGATGCAGCATCTCGTTTGCGTCCATGCCCTGGACACCGCATCCTGTGTGGCCTATAATCATCACTTCGTTCACCCCAAGCTCATAGATGGCCACCAAGAGGCTTCTGACTGTGGAGTCAAACGGATTGGTGATGGTGGCTCCGGCATTTTTAATCATCTTTACGTCGCCGTTTTTTATGCCTAAGGCGGCCGGGAGCAACTCTGTCAGGCGAGTGTCCATACAGGTCACTATCGCAATCCGCTTGTCGGGATACTTGGATGTGACATATTTTTCATATTCTTTGGTTCTGACAAACTCCTTGTTGAACCGTAGCATTTCCTCTATCATCGTTAATTATTTAGTGATAACTGTCTACAATGCTTTAATGTGGGTGCCTTTCTTGAGGTCGGCCAGTGACGATGCCTGTGTGATTACCACTTCGCTTACCCCGTCTTCCACAGCCTTAAGCGCATTCTCTATCTTTGGAAGCATTCCGCCGGTAACGATGCCGTCGGCTTTCAGAGTGGCAAATAGGTGCGGATCGATGACGGGAATCACCGATGAATCGTCGTTTTCGTCGCGCAACACTCCTGCTTTCTCAAAGCAGTAGACCAACGTTACGTCAAACCGGTCGGCCAGTCCGCGGGCCGTCTCTCCGGCCATAGTATCGGCGTTAGTGTTGAGAATGTGCCCTTTGCCGTCATGGGTCAACGGTGCTATTACGGGGACTATTCCGGCGTGGAGAAGCGCGGCAAGAGCCTCTCCGTTTACGTGCTCGACGTCGCCTACCCAGCCGTAGTCGACCTTGCCGGCAGGCCGCCGATGGCTGCGAATTATGTCCATGTCGGCACCGGTCATGCCTATGGCGTCAACTCCAAGTCCCTGAAGCCTCGCCACGACTGTCTTGTTGACAAGGCCGCCGTAGACCATCGTGACCACCTTGAGCATTGCGTCGTCCGTGACGCGTCGTCCATCCACCATGGTGGTGGCGATTCCTAAGTCTGAGGCCATTTTTGTGGCGGAACGTCCTCCTCCGTGCACGAGCAGTTTAAGTCCTTCGATTTTGGAGAAGTCGTCGAGCAGCCGGCAAAGCGTCTGCTCCTCTTCGACGATCTTGCCCCCTACTTTAATTATGGTGAGTTTATCCTTCATTGCGGTTGTTCGTCATTGAGGCTGTCCTCCGGCAAACTCCATGAGATAAGCCTTTATGAATCCGTCTATGTCGCCGTCCATAACGGCATTGACATCTGATGTCTGCCACTGTGTGCGGTGGTCCTTAACGCGCCGGTCGTCAAACACGTAGCTTCTGATCTGTGAACCCCATTCGATTTTCATCTTGCTGTCTTCGACTTTGCGCTGTTCGGCCAGTCGGTGCTGGAGTTCTTTGTCGTAAAGTATCGACTTAAGCTGACGCATGGCGTTCTCTTTGTTCTTGGGCTGGTCGCGGGTCTCGGTGTTCTCAATTAGAATCTCCTCATGCTCGCCTGTGTAAGGATCGGTGTATTGATAGCGCAGGCGCACTCCCGACTCAACCTTGTTGACGTTCTGACCTCCTGCGCCTCCGCTTCGGAATGTGTCCCACGACAGAAGCGCCGGGTCGACTCGCACCTCAATGGTGTCGTCGACGAGCGGGGTCACGAATACCGATGCAAATGAGGTCATGCGCTTGCCTTGTGCATTGTATGGCGACACGCGCACCAGGCGGTGGACACCGTTCTCACTCTTAAGGTAGCCGTAGGCAAAGGCTCCGTCAACCTCTATTGTCACTGACTTTATGCCGGCCTCGTCGCCTTCGAGCATGTTGGCGATTGAAGTCTTGTAGCCTTTCGATTCGCACCAGCGCAAGTACATGCGCATCAGCATCGATGCCCAATCTTGGCTTTCTGTGCCGCCTGCTCCGGAGTTTATCTTCAGGACGGCGCCAAGCGAGTCTTCTTCGCGACGAAGCATGTTGCGGAGCTCGAGGGCCTCTATTTTTCCGATAAGGTCGGCGTACATTGCATCGAGCTCGTCTTCCTCGACAAGACCCTCCTTGACAAAGTCCCATGCCAACTGAAGCTCCGACGCCGCTTTGTCGACCTCGTCGTAGCCGTCAATCCATTGGTGCAGTTCTTTTACTTTTTTCATTTGGGCTTGCGCTTCCTTCTGATGTTCCCAAAAGTCTGGAACATGAGTGCGCAACTCCTCTTCTTCTACTTCGACACGCTTGCTGTCGATGTCAAAGATACCTCCCCAGCGCATCCTTGCGCTCTATCGTCTCTTTTAGCTGTTCGTAAGTTATCATAACGAATAGGTGTGATTGGTTATTGGGTTTATGTTTTGTTTTCACGCGTTACGATGCCGCGTATGCCCTCGGGTTATTGGGCATACATGGCTTCGATTTCGTGGGCGTATTTCTGATTGATTATCGGGCGGCGTATCTTAAGCGTATTGGTGAGCTCGCCTGTCTCCATGCTGAATTCCTTGGGCAGAAGCGTGAACTTCTTGACCTTTTCGTAGTTGGCAAACCCTCTTTGGAGTTTTTCGATGCGCTCTTCGATCAGGTGGCGTATGTCGCTGTTGTTGACGAGATCGGCAAGCGACTTGTACTGAATCTTTTTCTTCATCGCATACTCCTTAAGGGCCTCGAAGGCGGGTATTATGATTGCCGTCACATATTTACGCTGGTCACCGATTACGGCCACTTGTTCGATATACTTGTCTTCGCCGAGTTTGCTCTCGATGGCCTGCGGGGCAATATATTTGCCGTTAGAGGTCTTGAAAAGATCTTTGATTCGCTCGGTCAGTATAAGTGCCCCTGATTCGTCGATGCGACCTGCGTCGCCCGTACGGAACCATCCGTCGGCTGTGAATGCATCTGCGGTGGCTTCTGGCTTGTTGAAGTAGCCGTCCATGACGGTTTCCCCCTTTACAAGAATCTCATTCTGCGGGCCTATCTTCACCTCAATGCCGGGCAGTACCGTGCCTACGGTGCCTATCTCATATCCTATCTGCGGATAGCATGTTACGGTGGCGGTAGTCTCCGACAGTCCGTAACCGACCACTATGTTTATGCCGCATGAGTGTAAAAATTCGCAGATTGAGTCTGACAACGGTGCTCCCGCGGTCGGGAATATATTTCCGTTGTTAATGCCTATGACTTTGCGCAGGGTTGAGAATACGCGGGCATCAAAGAATCGATACTGAGTTTCGAGCCATTTGGGCGCTTTTCGGCCAAGTCGCATGTAGTCGAGATTATACCTGCGTCCGACTTTTAGGGCGCGTTTTACGAGCATCTTCTGAACGAAGTTCATGCGCGATATTTTTGCTTGCACTCCGGCATAGACTTTTTCCCAGAACCGTGGTACGGAGCACATGCATGTGGGCTTAACCTCACGTATAGAGGTCTGTATGTCACGTGCGTCAAGATTCACATACACTTTGATTCCCATCATGAGGCAGAAGTATGTCCACGCCTTTTCAAAGATGTGGCTCAATGGCAGGAAGCACAGCGATGTGTCGTTTTCGCTGAGCATGGTAAGCCTTTCGACGTGAATCGAAAGTGCCGCGTTGAAGCATCTGTGCGGAAGCATGGCCCCCTTAGGCTCGCCGGTGGTGCCCGATGTATACAGAAGCGTGGCGAGGTCGGTGGCTGTGGCTTCGGCCGAGCGCTTCTCCACTTCTTCGTGGCAACTTTTACCGGCCGCCTCGCCTAAGCGGAGCAACGATGTGAACGACATGGTCTCGTCATCGTCCTCTTCAAGCGGAAACTCCTCGTAGCAAATGATCTGGCTCAGCGAACGGCATTTCATCTTGGCCGCCAGAGCGATGCTGTATTGTTCGCGGCTGCCGACCATTAAAATCTTTATTTTGGCGTCGTTTACTATATATTCTACTTGATCTTGGCTGCTTGTGGCGTAGATTGACACCGGCACTGCTCGGTTTGCAAACGAGGCGAAGTCGGTGATCAGTATGTCGGGTCGGTTGGCTGAAAAGACGCCCACTTTATCTCCCGGCTCGATGCCAAGTATCTCCAGCGCATACGATGCGGCGTTGACTTTCCGGCTGAATTCATTCCAGCTCGTATCGGCCCAGGCGCCGTTGGGCTGCGCCTTAAAGCTGTAAGCGGCCCGGTCGCCATATTTCGACGCTTGTCGATGTACCAGATTTGTTAAAATGTTTGGCATAACTTATAAATTTAGTGGCAAAGTTAATACCTTAGCCTTGCTATTATAACATGCGAGCCCGATTTAATGGCCAAGCCTTAACATTCGTTCACAACAAGGCATGGCTCGCCGATATAATTTAACAAATTTTATTGTAACGCAATCAGACGATATGTCGCGTCGCGGTTATCAGTACTGCTCTTTCTCAGAGGGGAAGTCGCGGGTCTTAACATCGTCGATATAATGGGCGACCGCGTCATTTATTATTGTCGACAAATCGGCATATCGGCGCAGGAAGCGTGGCGAAAAGCCCTTGTTGATGCCCAACATGTCGTGCATTACGAGAACCTGTCCGTCGACTCCTCCGCCGGCTCCGATGCCTATGACGGGGATAGTAAGTTCCTTTGCCACCTTTTCGGCAAGTTCTGCCGGAATCTTTTCGAGCACTACAGCGAAGCATCCGAGCTTCTCGAGCAGTCTCGCGTCATCGAGCAGTTTGGCGGCTTCGGCCTCCTCTTTTGCGCGGACGGCGTATGAGCCGAATTTATTTATTGATTGGGGGGTCAGTCCAAGATGCCCCATCACGGGTATTCCGGCGCAAAGTATGCGTTCGATCGATTCGCGGATTTCTGCCCCTCCTTCGATTTTGACAGCTTCGGCGCTGCTCTCTTTCATTACGCGTATGGCCGATGCGAGAGCCTCCTTGCTGTTGCCCTGATATGTGCCGAAAGGCAGATCGGCCACTACCAACGCGCGTTTCACCCCCTTCACTACTGACGATGCGTGGTATATCATCTGGTCAAGAGTCATGGGTAGGGTGGTGACGTTGCCGGCCATGACATTCGATGCCGAGTCGCCCACCAATATCACATCCATTCCGGCTTCGTCGATAAGCTTTGCCATCGAGTAATCGTATGCCGTAAGCATGGCAATCTTCTCTCCGCGTTGCTTCATTTCGGCAAGGCGGCGAGTAGTCACCTTGCGCTTATCTTCCGTATACGTTGACATAGTTCTTTTCCGATTTTATGTTCATTGAACGGTTCTATATATCTTGAACGGTTATTAATCCGCGGCAAATTTACACCTTTAATCGTCAACTGCCAAAACAAACCCCATGAACTGTTGCATAAATGCAATGGGAAGCTTTGGTTGATGTTTTTCTCAGGTGATAAAGGAAGAGGCTGTGTCA
>CAZIXM010000055.1:0-12963 GCA_964543345.1 uncultured Muribaculum sp.
TTGAGCAGAGCTGGTATACTTTTAAATGATCTCACACCCTCCGTAATTGGTTTTAATTACTTTGATAGGCTTGTAAGATTATCGAGATTATCTTCTAATAAAAATATAACTCAATTTTTTCAATACTTAGATGACAGCCTCACGAGTCTGAATTCCCACAAACCTTTTACGGTTAAATTAGATATAATAGAGTCTGTCTTTGCCATGACTAAAGAATTCGGACTATCAATAGACAAAAAATCTATAATACAAGTAGATGCTACGTTCCATGACACATCTTTATCGTTTCCGAAAAAAATCGCCCAAGAAATTTGTAGATATATGCATATTTACAACCGAATAACACCTAAATTTAGTAATAGCAGATTGAGAAAATTCATAGATGATTATGAACACAGATATGAAGGAAGCCGAATGCGCTTAATTGAAGCATTAAACGCCGATATTGGTATAGGTTATGGAGACGCTACAACAAATAGAGATTCTATAATTGATGAAATAAAAATTCCACAAAAACGCGGCAGTGCATTACAACAAACAATCCTGACACCGTTCCACAAACTACTTCTGAGGAAACTTTCCGACATAAGACAAGACAACAGAACAGAGATTATACTGACTGACGAAGACATGGCACTTCTTCCTGAATCGTCGGAAGAAGACCTTCCTCTGTCAATGAGTGCAATGTTCAGCATTCTCGGTATTGAAAACGGAAATTACATAATCGGCGGGCTACACTTCTGTGGGAATTCGGCAGCCAATATGCTCACTCGTTTTTGTGACGGCGACGATACATTGAATGAGCTATGTCTCAATATCACAAATGCCGAGCAGAACAATTGTAAGGACAAGGTACTTTGTGAAATTTCGCATCTGTCTCAACCTCGTGCTGGAAACGTAGTATCCAGGCCATACTTAAGGAAGTACACTATAAATTATATGACTTTTCCCTCAGACTCTATCTATAAAGAAATTCATTTGTCAGACATTTATGTGGAAATTAAGGGTGGAAAAGTTATTCTAACTGACAGCACTGGTCTATATATAGAACCACGGCTGACAAATGCCCATAATTTCAATGGTAATACTTCTTCCGTATATAAGTTCCTTTGCGACATGCAGTCGGCTTATCGTCGGGGAGGACTTGTCCCAAATTGGGGTAGTCTCGAAAATATCCTTGAACATTTTCCGAGAATAAGGTACAAAAATATAATTATGTTACCGGAACGATGGATGCTGAACGTAAAAAACTTTAAAACTAAAAAGGGATTCGATATCGCAAAATTTAGGACTTTATGTACTGATTTGCGGGTATGCCGAAGGTTCAAACTCATTGAAGGCGACAATGCACTTTATGTCGATCAAAAGTCAGATATAAGTATAAATGCTCTATTTAGCGCAATCAAGAACTCGAATACAATAATCTTAGAAGAATTTATTCCGGAAATTACAGACATAAATCAAAATGAAAATATACCACTGGTAAACGAATGTATTGTACCTATAATCAAACAAGTGTATGAAGCATAATATAAAACAAAAATTTATTCCAGGGAGCGAATGGGCATATTTCAAGGTATATGTCAGTCCAGTCGAGTCTAATACAATATTGATAAAATATATCTATCCGCTCGTTTTAAAACTATTATCAAAGAAATATATCGACAATTGGTTCTTTATTAGATATACCGATCCGAAATATCACTTACGGGTACGTATACATCTAATAGACATCAAATATTGGAATGAAATAATAGGCGACATGTATTCCAAACTGAGACCACTGATTAAAAGCGGTTTAATAGCAAAGGTCATAATTGACACATACGTCCGGGAACTGGAACGATACGGACATAAAACTATGGAATTATGTGAATCTTTTTTCTGCGCCGACAGCGAGGCGACGTGCCAAACTATCAAAGGCACCATTTTAAAAGGCCAAAATATAAATTGGAGACATGGTATTATTGCCACCGATTCTACGTTAAGATTATTCTTTGATAATATAAATGACAGACTTAACATAATCTCACGCATTTCTGACAGTTACAACTTTGAATTCGGCTTTGACTCAAATCATCTCAAACAAATAAATAGTCTGTATCGAAAATACCGCAATGATATTGAGGATGTTCTATACTTTCACGATAATTTGAATATTAAATATAAAAACTTTGCCCATAAAAATTTGTTTTTAAGACTTAAGTCAGAAGAGATTGATAAGATTTTGCCATCTCTACTTCACATGAATATGAATAGGCTATTTTCTATTAGGCAAAGAATGTACGAATTGATCATTTATAATTTTTTAAAGATAGCATACAAAGGTATGATAGCTCGGGATACAAAAACATTGGAATAGTAATACACAAATTAAAACTGTTCCGTGGAATATCTCACATTTATCATATTACAGTCCTAAAAATATGTCAAAACATACAGCAATTTAGCTCGGTAGCATAAACAAGCGCACAAAATATGTTAAAATCCAACGATTATACAGAATTATAACATAAAATTCCGTAATTTAGCAAAAAAATACCTGCAAATATGGAAGATAAATATTTTATAACCGCCACAATCATCACTTTGTTATTGGCAAGCAATTGCCAAATGCTCGCAAACAACGATATTTAGGGTACGTAGTATCCGCAAACAACAACGAATATGTGTCACGTGCGCATATAAATGTCTAAATACCTGACTACGGATACTTAGGTAAAGTAATTTCAGCGGAATATGGTAAATTTGAAGTTAAAACCGACGAGTTTCCGGATGCCGAATACGTTTTACTAAGTTCAACCTCAAAAGAGGATGAAACGTTTTTAATTACAAATTATAGTCCAAGAACAAAATCCGAACAAAATAACACCCAGAATACAGCGGATGTAGGTTATTCTGTGGATAAGATAGATAAATACCCTTCATACACAGATTTAATGTCGGTTTTTCCAGAAGTCGATGTCAATGACGATGTGGCGAAATTCAATAATGTACCTGTTAAGATATACGTTAACGGATACATTTGGCCTTTATCGTACGACGAAGACAAAACCTCAGAACGCGTAGACCAGACATCGTCTAAACCGGACGACATACCACCTTTATTTCATCCTGGTAGATCTAAAGTTATCGTTAATCCGAGCAACCCAATAAAGTTCGGTGATTTTCGCGGTGATAATATGCGTACGTTAAATCCGACTCCCACAAAAAACTTTATACAATATCGTCTGTCAGTGCTTGAAGAATTTTGCCCAATCGAATTGATCGGAAAGGCCGTATTCATCTCACCCGACGAGCTTTACGACAAATTCGGCATTAAGTCCAACACAGCTATTGTTGTGCTTTGGACTAATCCGGATAAGGCAACCATCGAATCTTCAAAGTCTCTACTAATCAATTGGGTGAGACTAAACTTCCCGACTTATTCGATAGCCTTTTAATCAGATCATTCTATTCTGTGCGCAATTTACTGACATTAAATAGACCCACAAAATCTAATCCATACTCTTTCAATCACGAAATCCGGGAAGTACAATCGCAGTAAATAGCTTTTTTTGAAGCGTAAATTTTTAAACACGCGCTAATTGTTGTACCTTTGCAAAAATTTTCATATATAGCCACTATTATATATTTAATATACGATGGGAAAGAAATTTAAAGAGTACGACCGTTTTAATCTTTCGGAAATTAACCGCACTGTACTCGACCGGTGGAATCAAGAACACCTGTTTGAACAGAGCATGAAAGTACGCGAGGGATCGCCCTCGTTTGTGTTTTACGAAGGTCCGCCTTCGGCCAACGGAATGCCTGGAATACATCATGTAATGGCTCGTACGATTAAGGACATTTTCTGTCGTTACAAAACCATGAAAGGCTTCCACGTGAAGCGCAAAGCCGGCTGGGACACCCACGGACTGCCCGTAGAGCTTGGCGTAGAAAAAGCGCTCGGAATCACCAAAGAAGACATCGGTAAAAAAATTTCCGTCGACGACTATAATGCCGCCTGTCGCAGAGAAGTGATGAAATACACCCGAGAATGGGAAAACCTAACTAACTCTATGGGCTATTGGGTCGACATGAAAGACCCATATATAACATACGACAACCGCTACATCGAATCGGTATGGTGGTTACTCAACCAACTGTACAAAAAGGGATATCTTTATAAAGGATATACCATACAGCCATATTCGCCAGCGGCCGGTACAGGTCTAAGCACACACGAGCTCAACCAGCCGGGGTGCTACCGCGATGTAAAAGACACTACCGCAACTGTACAGTTTAAGATATTAGACCCCAAACCTGAAATGGCTGAATGGGGAACTCCATGCTTCATCGCTTGGACTACAACCCCATGGACTCTCCCCTCAAACACCGCGCTTTGTGTCGGCCCCAGAATTGAATACGCGCTCGTTCGTACATTCAACCCGTACACCGGCGATAAAGTGTCGGTAGTTCTTGCCAAGGAACGCATACCCGCCTATTTCAAGGCCGAGGGTGCCGAGGCTTCTATGGACGACTTCACTCCCGGAACAAAGATATTGCCTTATCGAGTGGTTAAGACATACGCCGCAGACGAATTGATCGGAATGCATTACGCCCAACTTATGCCATGGGTGAAGCCTGTAGAGAAACTTAACGCCAATGCGCCCGGTTATGTCAGCGACTATGCCGCGCGATTCCCCGAAAAAGTATTTTCAGTCGGTAAGGACAAATTTGTCGAGATAGCCGATGAAGCATTTCGTGTAATTCCCGGTGACTACGTGACAACTGAAGACGGCACCGGAATCGTGCATATCGCGCCTACATTCGGTGCCGACGACGCTAAAGTTGCTAAGTTAGCCGGCATTCCGCCCCTATTTATGATAAATGTAAAGGGCGAGACCCGGCCTATGGTCGATATGAGCGGAAAATATTACAAACTCGATGAATGCGCCCCCGAATTTGTGAAAAACTGCGTAAATGTCGAGGCATATAGCCGTCATGCCGGCGACTTCGTAAAGAATGCCTACGATCCTAAATACAATGCCGACGGGAAATACAATGAAGAAGCGGCATCTAAGGATGAAGATCTCAACATCGTTTTGTGCATGGAAATGAAGCAAGCCGGTGAGGCATTCAAAATCGAAAAGCATACCCACAACTATCCCCACTGTTGGCGAACCGACAAGCCTGTACTATACTATCCGCTTGACAGTTGGTTTATACGAACAACTGCCGCGCGCGACACTTTAATAGCCAAAAACGACACCATAAAGTGGAAACCACAGTCGACCGGAAGCGGGCGTTTTGGAAAGTGGCTTGAAAACCTTCAAGATTGGAATCTATCCCGCAGCCGCTATTGGGGCACCCCTCTGCCTATTTGGCGCACCGAAGACGGAACGGAGGAGATTTGCATCGACAGCGTAGAGACTCTATACAATGAGATAGAAAAATCTGTTGCCGCAGGTGTAATGAAGTCAAATCCTTACAAAGACAAAGGTTTTGTGCCGGGCGACTACTCTAAGGAGAACTATGAACGCATCGACCTTCACCGCCCATACGTTGACGACATAGTGCTCGTATCGTCAAAAGGCGAGCCGATGCGCCGTGAACTCGACCTTATCGACGTATGGTTCGACTCCGGAGCTATGCCATACGCCCAGATTCATTATCCATTCGAGAATAAAGAGGGCCTCGACTCCGGAGAACTCTATCCGGCCAACTTCATAGCCGAAGGTGTCGACCAGACGCGCGGATGGTTCTTCACGCTCCACGCCATCGCTGGCATGGTGTTTGACTCGGTTGCATACAAGGCTGTCATTTCAAACGGATTGGTTCTCGACCGATTCGGCAATAAGATGTCCAAGCGTCTCGGCAATGCCGTAAATCCGTTTGAGGCTATTGAGGAATTCGGATCTGACCCCTTGAGGTGGTACATGATAGCCAATTCATCGCCCTGGGACAACCTCAAGTATGACCCTGACGGTGTCCGCGAGACGTCGCGCAAGCTATTCTCTACACTGTACAATACATATTCATTCTTCGCCCTATATGCAAATGTCGACGGGTTTGACAACAGCGCGCCACAGGTGCCTATTGCAGAACGTCCGGAGATAGACCGGTGGATACTCTCGCTGCTGAATACCCTCATACGCGAAGTTGACGATGCTCTTGCCGACTACGAACCCACCAAAGCCGCGCGCGCAATCAACGACTTCGTAAACGACAACCTGAGCAATTGGTACGTTCGTCTAAACCGCAAACGCTTCTGGGGCAAGGAGATGGATGCCAACAAACTGTCGGCCTACCAGACCCTATACACATGTCTTGAAACTGTGGCTCTTTTGATGGCACCTATTTCACCGTTCTTTGCCGATCAGCTATATACTGACCTGACTTCGGCAACAACCGGCGAAACGACTTCCGTACACTTAGCGCTCTTCCCCGTAGCCGGGGAGTCTGACAAGGCTCTCGAAGAGCGCATGAAACTCGCCCAGGAAGTAACTTCGATGGTGTTGGCACTTCGTCGCAAAGTAAACCTCAAAGTGCGTCAACCTCTTTCGACACTTATGATTCCTGTAGCCGACGAAAAGCAAAAGGAGATGCTCGAATCAATGGCCGACTTAATCTTAAGCGAAGTAAACGTTAAGTCTATTAAGTTTGTCACTGATGAAGACGGCGTTCTTGTCAAGAGAGTTAAGCCCGACTTTAAAAAACTCGGTCCGAAACATGGCAAAAACATGAAGAGCGTAGCAGCCGCACTGACATCACTCTCTCAAGCTCAAATACATCAGCTCGAACGTAACGGGTCGATAACTTTAGACATAAACGGAGCAGAAGCCATAGTTGACTTAGCCGATGTAGAAATAATTTCCGAGGACATTCCGGGATGGCAGGTTGCCAACGACGGTAGCCTTACCGTAGCCCTTGATGTCACATTGACCGACGAGCTCCGCAAAGAAGGTATTGCCCGTGACTTAGTAAACCGCATCCAAAACATCCGTAAAGGTCGCGGATATGACATTGTCGACAAAATCAAAGTGACTTTTGAACCGTCAGACGATACCGACGATGCTATACGAGCTTTTGCAGACTATATATCTCACCAAGTTCTTGCATCGACACTTTCTGTGACTCCCCTTCCCACTGATGCCGAAATCGAAGAGCTTGACCTTGACGGTCTGAAAGTCCGCACTGTTATAGAATTAGCATAAATCCCTAACATACTTTAATACTAAAATCAACTCTTATGAGCGAAAAAAACCGCTATACCGATGAGGAATTACAAGAGTTTAAAGAACTCATTTTAAAAAAGCTCGACAAGGCTCAGCGCGATTATGAGCTTTTGAAGGCAAATGTGATGAACAGCGACGGAAACGACACCGCCGATACGTCACCCACATTCAAAGTCCTTGAAGAAGGTGCGAGCACTCTCAGCAAAGAGGAGGCCGGACAGCTTGCGCAGCGGCAGATGAAGTTTATTCAGCATCTTCAAGCGGCTCTCGTACGCATCGAGAACAAGACGTACGGAATATGCCGCGAAACAGGCAAACTCATCCCTAAAGAACGCCTCATGGCTGTTCCTCACGCCACTTTGAGCGTCGAGGCCAAAGAAGGTAAACGAAAGTAAGTCATTTATTTTTTAATTAAATGAAGCTATCCAGAGGCTGGCTTGCCACTATTGTCATAGTCGGAATATTAATCATTGACCAATTAGTGAAGATATGGGTGAAAACCCACATGTTCATTGGCGAAAGCATACATATAACCGATTGGTTTCAGATATACTTTATCGAAAACAACGGCATGGCATTCGGAATGGAGATGGGAAGCAAACTGTTTCTCACTCTATTCCGCATAGTGGCCGTCGCGTTGCTGATATACTATATATGCAGAATACATGACCGAAGTTATATAAAGACCGGTTACATTATCTGCATAGCGTTAATCGCTGCAGGCGCCGCTGGAAATATCGTCGACTCCGTATTTTACGGAGTAATCTTCAACAATCCATTTCCTCCGGAAGTGGCACAAGCTTTCCCGCCGGAAGGAGGCTATGCAACGCTCTTCCATGGCCGTGTCGTGGATATGCTCTACTTTCCCCTTTTTAGCTTCTACTGGCCTGAATGGATGCCCTTTGTCGGCGGCAATTACTTCCTTTTCTTCCAACCCATCTTCAACATTGCCGACGCAGCCATAACTGTAGGCATTCTCGTGCTGATCATATTCTATTCAAAATACTTGTCAATGACTCAACAGGATAAAGTCTCAGAGCTATCTGAAGACCCATCCGTAAAAGGTCATCCGGAAAATTAACCCTTCACTATCAATGAATCTACGGCTACTGCTACCTGTCGCGGCTCTATCATTAACAATGTTGTTGACCGTGTCCTGCGACAAAACGCCGGACTACGTCATAAAATCAGATGATATGGTGGATCTGCTTGTAGACATACACAAGGGGGAAAGCATCCTTGAGTTAAATAGATCTAAATATAGCACTGACTCTACCAGAAAAGTGATGAAACAAAGCATCTTTGAGCGACATGGCGTGACTCAGGAGCAATTTGACACATCTCTCGTTTGGTATGGCCACAACATAGAAAAGTATATTGAAGTCTATGATAAAGTGATCGAAAAACTCGAGGGTGAAATCAAGCTCGCAGATGTTTCATCAGACGGATCAAGGGTACAAATGGCTGTAGTCGGCGACTCAGTTGACGCATGGGCCGATGCTCGATTCCGCCAATTTGCTTACGGAGAACCCAATGATATACTTAAATTTCACTTAAGACGCGACGAAAACTGGGAAAAAGGCGATGTATACACTTGGCGTTTTTATGTAAGAAAGCGAATTTCGCCTATCTACTGGACATTAGCCTCCGACTATAACGATGGAACGAGCGACTACGTATTTGGCTCCGTTGCATCTGAAGGCTGGAATGAAGTAAAATTATTCACTGACTCTAACAAAGTCACTTCAAACGTCTACGGCACAATAATGCTACAGCCGGAAAAGATCGAAAGTGCCTACTTAGACAGCATTACGCTTTTCAGAACTCGTCTAAAATCAAGTGAATACGACAGGTCAAACGTAAAAACAGCCCTACACGGCAAACAGCAGAAAAAGTAATGACCCGGTATTTAGCCCACGCAGTTCTACATCAAGGACGTACTTATCGCAATTCCATAGTACACATAGAAAATGATTCTGTCATCATAACTCCGTTCGACGGCGAAGTCTTCTCTACCATATTTATTCCTGGACTGATTGCCGTATGTAGTGAAACTCGGCTAAATGAAGCGTCGCGAAGGTCTATGCTATATAAAGTACAGAATGCACCATTAATAGAAAGTGCTATACGCCGTCTGGCAGAATATCTAAAATCGGCAGAACTTTATGCCAATGACTCAGACAGACCTGTGCTCGTAATGCTACCTCGCAAATAACCTTAACTGATCGATTACATTGATTCAAACACATTATCAGCAAATTATTTGAAAACTACTCCGATTAAATACAACCGGGATTTAATTCATAGAACGTCATCGAGTGCAATATTAACATTTATATTTTATATGTGCTCAAATTTTTCCTCCGACTGACAACTTTTAGATAAAAATTTATGTTGGTATTTATAGAGGGAGAAAACTCTTATTCAGCTAAAGAAACAGTCTCCGATTTGGCCGTTTGGTTAAATTGATGTAACTTTGGATGTTAAACTAACAGAAACTTATGCTTACATATAATACTCATCTTAAAAAGCTGACTTTGCCTGAATATGGCCGCAATATACAGCAAATGGTTGACTATTGCGTCACCATCCCTGACAGGGAAGAGCGCACTGTATGCGCCTACTCTATTATAGCGACTATGGGCAATCTGTTTCCCGAGCTAAGAGACAATCCTGACTATACGCATCAACTTTGGGATCACTTGGCTATAATGTCCGACTTTCAACTCGACATCGATTATCCATGCGATATTATTCGGCCGGAAAATCTCATTTCAAAGCCGGAACCCATAAAATATTCCCTATCCAGAATTAACTACCGCCATTACGGCAAACATATCGAGGATATGATTCAGAAAGCATGTGAAATGGAAGACGGCGAAGAAAAAGATGCTTTGATCCGATTCATTGCCAACCACATGAAGAAAATGCTTCTCGTAGTAAATCCTGACGGTGTGGACGATGCCAAGATTTTTAAGGATTTAGCACACTACAGCCACGGAGCTATACGACTTGATCCTGCCACATGCAAACTGCGCGAGTTTATTGCCCCCCCGACGCAGAACAATAATTCAAAGAAAAAGAAGAAAAAGTAACATCCCGCTTTTTCTGCACGCATATTCCAAATCCGAACCATTCAAACACAATAAGGTTATGAGCACATTCATCGTTGAAGGAGGACATCAACTTAATGGCGAAATCACGCCACAAGGAGCTAAAAACGAGGCTTTACAGATTCTTTGTGCTGTATTGCTGACAAAAGACCGTGTCGTTGTCGAGAACATTCCTGACATTCTCGACATCAATAACATCATCGGCATGCTCAAGGAGATGGGAGTTAAAGTAGAGCGACTTTCTGCGCACAGCTATGCATTCCAAGCTGATTGTGTCGATTTGAAATATGTGTCTTCTAAAGAATTCATCAAGAAAGCGGCCGCATTACGCGGGTCTGTAATGTTCGTGGGCCCGTTAGTCGCAAGGTTCGGATATGCCGTCTTGCCTAAACCCGGAGGTGACAAAATCGGACGCCGCCGACTCGACACTCACTTCCTTGGAATCCAAAAATTAGGAGCCGACTTTGAATATATGCCGGAGCTTAAGGCATACTTTATACGAGCCGAAAAACTTGTCGGAACGTATATGCTCCTGGATGAAGCTTCAGTGACGGGTACGGCCAATATAATAATGGCATCCGTACTCGCCGACGGTACGACAACCATATATAATGCAGCATGTGAACCTTATATACAGCAATTATGCCGTCTCCTGACAAGTATGGGGGCAAAAATTGACGGGATAGGATCAAATCTATTGACTATTCACGGGGTAAAAGAGCTTCACGGTGCCTCACATCGAATTTTACCTGACATGATTGAAGTGGGAAGCTTCATAGGCATGGCGGCCATGACCGGTAGCGAAATCGCACTTAAGAATGTCGGTTTCGATGATTTAGGCATTATTCCGGATAGTTTCAAGCGTTTGGGAATAGAAATCATCCGACGTAACGACGACATATTTATCCCACGCCACGATAGTTACGAAATAGAAACATTTATCGACGGGTCTATTATGACTTTCGCCGATGCTCCTTGGCCCGGATTGTCACCCGACTTGCTGAGCGTGTTTCTCGTGGTGGCCACTCAGGCCAAAGGGAGTGTGTTGATTCATCAGAAGATGTTTGAGAGCCGACTGTTTTTCGTGGACAAGCTTATCGACATGGGAGCTCAGATAATCTTATGCGATCCTCACCGGGCAGCGGTAATTGGTTCCGGAAAAATGAATTCGTTACACGCCGCATCATTGGTGTCGCCCGACATCCGCGCAGGAATCGCTATGCTTATAGCCGCTATGAGCGCCAAAGGAACGAGCAGAATCCAAAATATCGATCAAATCGACCGTGGATACGAGCATATCGATGCGCGTCTTAACGCAATCGGTGCAAAAATAACGCGAATCGACGAATAAACTCCTAAATGGGTCTACATGATAACCGAATCGGAAATAATCGAAATAGGGAAAATTGGGAAACCTCACGGCATAAACGGAGAGCTAAATCTCTATTTGAACGAAGATGTCGACATTGACCGACTGACAAGAATTGTGCTCGAAATTGAAGGTATTTACGTGCCATTTTTCATCGATAACGTTCGTTCTAAACGTGTTGACACACTGATAATACATGTCGAAGGCGTAGACGATGAACGACATGCTTCCGAGTTAACACACCACATTGTATATTCCTTAAAAATTGACGAGGCGGTCTTACCAGAGGCTGACGACGAAGATGGCGAAGGCCTGTATGCGGCAGACTTAGTCGGATATACCATCTTATCTGAAACCGGCTCCTTAATCGGAAGGATTATAGATGTCGACTTTTCGACTGAAAATGCCCTTTTTATTGTCGAGCGGACCGACATGTCAAACATCTACATCCCAATAGCAGATGAAATGATTGACAGTATAGATGCCGAATCGCAAGTCTTGATTATGACTTTACCGGAGGGGTTGCTTGAGCTCTAATAATGCCTTTACTCAGCTTTGGCAGAACCAAGGTGTCAATATTCAATCTTATCATCCTTTTCGGCCCACATCTCAAATGCCTTGATTGCGCGTTCTGACATTACATGTTCACATGGTATCGACCGATTCAATGGCTTCCTTTTAAGCTCTGAATATATAAATTCATCGCTGAAATTTATTTTGGCGGCATCCTCCTTTGTATTGCCATAATACACTTTCCTAACACCGGCCCAATAGAGCGCGCTCAGGCACATTGGACAAGGTTCACACGAACTATACACCTCGCAACCCTCAAGTTTGAACGAACCAAGGTTATGACATGCTGTCCGTATGGCATTGACTTCAGCATGTGCCGTAGGATCGTTTGACTTAGTGACCGTATTTACACCCGTAGCGACAACATTTCCCTCGCGGACAATTATTGCGCCGAACGGACCGCCCCCGTCCTTGACGTTATTTTCCGCAAGCCGAGATGCCATATCAATATAATCTTTAGCTGTATAAGTCGATTTCTCTTTTATCATTGTCGGTCATTTTATATTAAAAACAATTCGACATTCAGCTAAGTTGGCATAGACCTTAAAAACTAAGTGGCCGGATATCTCTTCACAGGGATTCCGGCCACCGGATAAAACGGTTGTTTTATAATTCTCAAATTCGTATAAATCTAATAATGATTATCCGCATGTTGTCCGTCTGTATGTTCTTGACTTGAAATCGGTGT
>CAZIXM010000056.1:0-12631 GCA_964543345.1 uncultured Muribaculum sp.
TAATTGTCAAAGGGGGTGATAATAACCGCTATTTTCATATCTGGTATGCGCTCAAGCAATAAATAAACGTATATTTGATGATTTATTAGTTGTCATTTACCCTATCTTTATTTATTTGTGTAGTATGAAACTCAAGGGAGTTGACAAGTTTTTCCGCCAATTCAACAGCTTTTTGGGGCGTTTCTTCAACTACTATTACATGACCAGATCGACATAAACTACTTGTAATTTCGTTAATTGAATCTCCTTCCTTGCAATATATTTCATAAGCATATACTTCGGGGCGGTCTAAACACTTTATATTTCTGATTTCTCTAAGAATTCCGGGAGTCGGGCAAAAATACCTAATACATACGCCATGCTTCTTTTCGGAAGGATACAAGCAAGGGACAATTCCAAGAGCACAGTTGATTGCCGCAGCGACCATATCGATACCTGTACTCAAGTGTGTCAATTCCGTACTTATAAAGTCGCCACCTAAACGCGCTCCAATTTCCATTATGTAAGCTCTGCCATTTTGAACCTTTATTTCAGCATGACAAGCACAATTATTTACAGCTAATGCTTTAACTCCCTTTATTGCCGCTGATTTAATTTCAGATTGTGTATCATCCGAGTATATGGATGGTTGATTATGCCCAAGTTCAACGAAATATGGTGCTCCAGTGGTTTTTTTATCTGTTATCGTAAGGATATTGACGTGATTATCCCAAACGATTATCTCAACTGAGAATTCTGGACCGTCTATGAACTCCTCCAACATTACACTTTTGTCACGGCTTTCAGCTTTAGATCTCTCAAATGATTTAATGAACTCGTCGCTGGAAATTCCTTTTTGAATTTTTGAAATTCCTCGACTACCGCTATTTCTGCTCGGTTTTAATATAGCCGAATCAGAGAATGAATCATTAAAACACTCCCACGCATCGTAAGAATTTTCAAAACAAAAGGATTCTGGACTTGGTGCGCCATACTTTTCAAAAGCTTCCCTCATTAAATGCTTGTTGGTAGCTCGCAAGGCTGCATCATACGTAATTCCCGAAAGGCCCAATTCGTCATTGAGTCTACCCATTACGTTCATTGACACTTCTGAACAAGGATGTATAACTCCATCAATCTTTTCTTCTTTAGCAATTTTGAGAATAGCATCCTCAGAAGTTATATTTGCCACAATAGATCTGTCTGCATATTGGAGGCCAACAGCATTCTTATCTCCGTCGGCGGCAATCACATAAACACCCATTTCTTTGGCCTTTTTGATAATAGGAACTTGTAAGATTCCTGCCGCGAGAACTAACAATTTTTTCATCTAATTATGAGCGATAGACACTTTTATGAGTTAAAACCGTTTTTATTGTAAGCAAAAAGACCTTGCAGTCAAATAAAAACGATAAATGATTTACGTAATAAATATCTGCTTGCAACTTTTCTTTCGTATTGACAGAATTCCTATTTATTGCTTGATTCCATCCTGTTATTCCAGGTCTTACTGTGAGAATTATTCTTTCTTCCATGGTGTAATGCTCCAAATAAAATGCAGAATCCGGTCTTGGTCCTATAACAGCCATATCTCCAATGAGGACATTTATTAACTGAGGAATCTCATCAATACTTGTTTTTCTGAGAAATTTGCCAACTTTTGTTACTCTCGGGTCATCTTCTGCATTGTATGTGCTACCATCTGCCATTCGTAAGTCAGGAGCATTGACGATCATTGAACGGAATTTATACATCTTGAATATCTTCCCGTTTTTCCCAATGCGAGATGCAATATGAAATAGTGGCCCGCGATCGTCAAATTTAATGGCAATCCAAACAAGAATACTTATAAGTAAAACGAAAGGGAATGCACATAGAGCAATAATGAAATCTAACATGCGTTTAAAGCAATGCCTGTACATAGACACAGAATTAGTTAGTATTTAAAAAGATCACGATATAAGTTGTTATCCCAGTCTATCTTGAAATCTTCCATCATTTGGCGATAGGTCTTGAACTTTGGTTCAAACCCAAAGTCTCTCTTAGCTTTTTCCATAGAAAAGAGATAACTAGTAGTGTTGTTAGGAATTTCAGGTTTGTAAATTATATTAGACTTTCTACCATTTTTCGGACTGAATATATCGCGCATGACTTCTGCTTGTTCTTGCAGTGTCACGCCACCTCCAGCGGTCATATTGTACAACCCATAAGTGTTTTCACTTTTTATTGCAAGATAGAAGGCATGGGCTATATCTTTTACGTAACCGACATCACGAATCATTTTCGGATTGCCAAACACTACTATGTCTTCAGCTTTTTGAGCCTTTTCCATAAAAATTTGGAATCCAGATTTTCTCATTTCTCCATTCACATACAAACTCATATGAGGAGTAACACCGAAGACTGTAGGAAATCTGAAAACAGCATTTTTCATCCCATGCTGTTGATTATAGTATTCCATAACGTCGTTTGCGGCATTTTTGGAAATTGTATATACAGAATGGTCACCTGTGTAGAAAAAGTTTCGTGGTTCTTCTTCAGTCAATCGGCGATCACCGCTCCATGCGCCACGAACATCTCCATAAGAACAGGTTGAAATCACTCGTTTGATATTGTTTTTACGACAATATTCCAAGCAATTTATAGTTCCAATGGTGTTGATTCTGAAATAGTCTGCTGCATTCTCTTCATTCTCAAGATTTGCAGTAGCATTAGCCGGCAAAAGACCTGCTAAGAGAATAACACCTTCCACATTCTTCTTGGGTAATTTCTCAAAATCTTGTTCATTGTTTAGATCAAGATTTACATATTTAACACCCAATTTATCATAGTGTTCCTTATACTTGTCTTTCCGTCCAGTCACAAGCACTTCACAACCTTGATTGACAAATTCTGTGACAGTATGAACACCGATAAAACTTGTCGCGCCTATTACAATTACCATAATGATATTTCCTATATTCTATTTGCGTTTATTTATATATTCTAAATTTATAATTAAAATATTAAAGTATTTTATGAGAATCTATTCTATTTTTGTACATGTCGTCGTAGTAGCGTTCGTATTCGCCGGAGGTAATGTTGTCCATCCAGTCCTGATTGTCGAGGTACCAGCGGACGGTGCGCTCGATGCCTTCCTCGAATTGGAGCGAGGGCTCCCATCCGAGTTCCGACTGGAGCTTGCGTGAGTCGATGGCATAGCGCATATCGTGGCCCAGACGGTCGGTTACGTAGGTGACCAGCTCGTCGCTGTAGCCTACGGGATTGCCGAGCAGGCGGTCGACGGTCTTGATGATGACGCGGATTATGTCGATGTTTTTCCACTCGTTAAATCCGCCGATATTGTATGTCTCGGGCACGGTTCCCTTGTGGAAAATAAGGTCGATGGCTCGGGCGTGGTCTTCGACATACAGCCAGTCGCGGACATTTTCCCCCTTGCCGTAGACCGGCAACGGCTTGCGGTGGCGTATATTGTTGATAAACAGCGGTATCAGCTTCTCCGGGAATTGGTAAGGGCCGTAGTTGTTCGAGCAGTTCGTCACGATTGTCGGCATTCCGTAAGTGTCGTGATATGCGCGCACGAAGTGGTCGCTTGACGCCTTTGATGCGCTGTATGGGCTGTGCGGGTTGTACTTCGTGGTCTCCAGGAAAAACTCCGTGCCGTAGGCGTGGTGGTGCTCCGACGACGCCGCGGTCGTGAACGGCGACTCGATGCCTTCGGGATTGGTCAATTCAAGCGCGCCATATACCTCGTCGGTCGAGATATGGTAGAAACGCTTGCCATCGCACCTTTCCGGAAGCGACTCCCAGTACTCCTTCGCCGCCTGAAGCAACGCCAAAGTCCCCATCACGTTAGTCCTGGCAAACGTAAACGGGTCTTTTATCGACCGGTCAACGTGGCTCTCGGCCGCCAGGTGGATGATGCCGTCAATCCGGTATTCATTGATGATGCGGCGCATCTCGTCGAGGTCGGCAATGTCGGCCTTAACGAAAGTGTAGTTAGGACGGTCCTCGATGTCCTTGAGGTTGGCCAGGTTGCCCGCGTAGGTCAGCTTATCGAGATTGACAATGCGGTAATCGGGGTATTTGTTGACGAACAGGCGCACAACGTGCGAGCCGATGAATCCGGCCCCACCCGTAATCAATAAGTTTTTAGTCATTAGTAATCAGTCGTTAGTCATTAGTAATCAGTCGTTAGCCGTTTGTTTTGACTTTATTGAATAGATCAGTGAATGTAACATTTTCGCAACCTCGTTAAGTAGTGCAAATGCCTTACTAAGTAATTCCTCAGGAATTTCATATTGAGTTTTAGTCAATAGTAATTGAGTCTCTAGTTCATAGATTGAGCCACGAGCTATATAAAGGAACTGATTAAATTCTCGATACGATTGTCTTCCATGACCTTCAGCTATGTTTGACGGAATTGAGACTGCGGCTCTCCTTATTTGATCAGATAAGGCGAATTTTTCTTCCGATGGCAGAATTCTTGCAATTTCGTATGCAACTCTAGCCAATTGCATTCCCTTTTGCCAAACTAACAGCTGTTTGTAATCACCTTTCACAAAATGTTCCTTTAAATGTCCCAATGACCCACAACTAATCACTCACGACTCACGACTAATGACTCACGACTCAATTTAGCCAAGCATTTCTTGAGAGAATCGGTCCAGTAAGGAATTTTGCGACCGAAGGTCTGCTTGTATTTAGTCTTGTCGAGGACGGAGTAGGACGGACGAACTACAGGCGAGGGAAACTCGTCACTGTGGCAAGGCTGTATATCGCATCCTGTGTTTCCGGCATAACCGGCTATCATCTTCGTGAAGTCATACCACGAGCAGACCCCCTCGTTGGAGAAGTGATAAATCCCCTCGTTGCCCTCATACTTACGGTTTTCGAGTATGTCGAAGATGGCTTCGGCAAGGTCAAGGGCATACGTCGGTGTCCCGCACTGGTCAAACACCACTTTTAGCTCCGGCTTGGTGGAGGTGAGGTTAAGCATCGTCTTGACAAAGTTCTTACCGAACTCCGAGTAGAGCCATGCCGTGCGCAGAATAATTGCCTTGCAACCGCTTTCCGCAATAGCCTGCTCACCATGTAGTTTAGTCAGTCCGTAGACGCCTGTCGGGTTAACCGGTTCGTCTTCTGTACGCGGGGTGTTTCCCTTCGATCCGCCGAACACGTAGTCAGTGGACACGTGGATCAAAACGCCGTCGTTGGCCTTGACCGCGTCGGCAAGGTTGCGCACCGCCCCGGCATTGAGAAGTTCCGCGAAGTCGGCATCGCTTTCGGCCTTATCGACATTCGTATACGCCGCGCAGTTGACTATGGCCTTCACGTCATTATCCCTCACCATCTTGCCGACTGCTTCGGCATCGGTGATGTCCAGCTCCGCCACGTCGGTGAAGATGTAGTTGTCTTTAGAATTTTTGGAGACCAGCCGCATCTCGTTGCCGAGTTGGCCGTTGGCTCCTGTCACGAGTATATTCATTTCCGGTAGAGGTCTATGTTGATGTCGAATGGTGAGTCAAAGTCTTTGAGCAGGGGATGCTTGGTGTCCTTGTCCGACAAAATGGCCTCTGCGGGTTCTATGCGCCAGTCAATGCCGAGCGAGCCGTCAAGTATCGAGATCCCCCCGTCGGATTCGGGATGATAAAACTCGTCGCATTTGTATTGGAACACCGCAACGTCGCTCAGCACAGCAAAGCCGTGGGCAAATCCACGGGGAACGAAGAACTGCCGGTGGTTGTCCTCCGTGAGTTCGACGGCCACATGCCGGCCGTATGTGGGTGAACCTTTGCGGATGTCGACGGCCACGTCCAACACCGCGCCCTTGACGCACCGCACAAGCTTGCTCTGTGTATAAGGCGGACGTTGGAAATGAAGCCCGCGCATCACGCCTTTGGTTGAGCAGGATTCGTTGTCCTGCACAAAATCCACCGGACGCACCTTTTCGTCAAACTCCCGCTTTGAATAACTCTCGAAGAAGTATCCTCGGGCATCCCTGAAGACGCGGGGTTCTATAATAAAGACTCCTTCGATATCGGTCTTGATTACTTCCATCAGTCCAAATTTTTATCGCCGGTACGCTCTATCTCATCTATAACCTTCACCAGATACTGCCCGTACTGGTTCTTCAGCATAGGCTTTGCAAGCTCCGCCATCTTTTCTTTGTCTATCCATCCCTGACGGTAGGCGATTCCCTCCAGACACGCTATCTTAAGTCCCTGGCGTTTTTCCAGAACTTCGACATATATGGATGCCTCGGCAAGCGAGTCGTGAGTGCCGGTGTCGAGCCACGCGAAGCCGCGGGGCAAAGTCTGCACCTTAAGCTCCCCGTCCTTGAGGAACTCCTGGTTTACCGTTGTGATTTCAAGCTCACCACGGGCCGACGGCTTGATTTTCGACGCAATGTCCACGACTTTATTCGGGTAAAAGTATAGGCCCACCACGGCATAGTTTGATTTTGGGCTTTCCGGTTTCTCCTCTATGGAAAGGCAATTGCCCTCATGGTCAAATTCGGCGACCCCGTAACGCTCCGGATCATTGACCCAATAGCCGAACACTGTTGCTTTGGCTTGCTTTTCAGCCGCCTCAACCGCCTTCTTCAAAACCTCCGAGAATCCTGCCCCGTGGAAGATGTTGTCCCCCAAAACCAGACACGCTGAATCGTCGCCGATGAACTCCCGTCCAATGATGAACGCCTGTGCCAGCCCGTCGGGCGATGGCTGTTCAGCGTATGTAAACCGCACGCCATAGTCCGATCCATCGCCAAGGAGACGCTTGAATCCGGGCAGATCCTGAGGCGTTGATATAATAAGAATATCCCTTATTCCTGCCAACATCAGCGTCGAAATCGGATAATAAACCATCGGCTTATCAAACACCGGAAGCATCTGCTTTGACACCCCCTTGGTGATCGGATAAAGACGTGTCCCCGATCCTCCAGCAAGTACTATTCCTTTCATATTTTATGACAATAATGATTCAAACCCTCTCCGACTGAAAACTTTTTTTAATTGAGTCGAACTTTTCGTCTGAAATTTTCATCATCCGACGTGGATCCAAATCGACTATCCATGAATAGTTTTCCACTCCGGCCAGACGAAGCCTATTAATTATCCGTGTCACAACTTGGCCGTTTTCCAACGTCACGTCGCGTATCTCTTTCTCAAAAGTAGCGGGATGGCCAATAAATTCTCCGCTTGTTATTACTACCTTATCGCCTTCCTCATATCGAAAATCTCCATCGGGATATGATTCAATACTGTCGATAAACTGGCCGACAGCAATCTCATATTCTGCTATCGCATACGGAGGTATGACCGCATATTGACTTCGCGCATTCCTTGAATAACGATAGCCCCATGCCAAATCGCCAATACAATTATATAACGCCGGCAATGCAATTGCTTTACTTTTGAAGAAAAATAGTCCCGGAACGACAGGCTTTGACACACGCTTCATACGCTTCCCCACCCTAAGGATTATCTCCTCCATCGGATAAAAAGTCTTTGAGAAATGTATTCCCGCCGTTGTTAACCGCTCCTTAACCTGATCGTATTTGACATAGGGACGGAACTGCATGGCATACCAATCTTCCGGGTCCTTTGCCAATATGCGCGCCACCCTATTCATGATAGCCACTTTTTGCTCCTCCGTAATATCACTGCGCCTTACTGCAAATGAATATATCGGATTGACGATTTCTGAATCGATGATACATCCGGCAACATCCGTAGCAGAAAAGCCACAACTTATAGCCACTATTGCCCATAAGTCAACCGCAGTATCCGAATTATAGACTGAAAGACGAATGTCAACCGACCTTAGAGCCTCAGCAAACAGAGCCGAAACTGCCCGATTAAGCTGGTTTGTCGTACGAACAGACTGATTCAATGGAAATAGATACTTGTTTTTAGGTTTAGAATACTTCTCTACTATTGCCGATGAAGCAACATCATGCCCCGAATATTCATCTTTCCTATACTTAGCAATCCTCTCGAAAGTAAGACCCCCGTTATAAAGTGAAAACAACACTACATCCTTTGCCAATTGACGTGTCGGATTTTTAGAGAAGTCGGCTAATACAAGCCGGCGCAACTTGGCAAAACAATCCCTAATGGAATACATCTCCAAACTCAATGGCGAAATCCGTCTTAATTTTTCTTTGACGGCAAGGAAACCTCCGCTGTCATTGACCGAAGAGTCTTTGACAACTTTGTTATATAGTGACGACAACCTATTGACATAATAAGTAACTGTCTTATATGAATATCCATGGCCAAACAGCCATGACACCCACTCGCTGACCAAACTCTCGTCAATGTCGGAAAGAGCAATCTTAGTGTTGTCAATAAATCGATCAAATAAGTCAACGGCCTTTCCAAAACTCATCCGAGAAGTGGGATTCATAATCGCATCGGTCTTGACCCGAAACAGACTTACCGCACAATCGCACGTATTTTTATCAATTTCAGGCATTTATACAGAATGACTCAGATGTAACAACTCAGGAATGAGCATAATTCTTACCGACCCCCTTTCTTTTCTGCGACCTTTCTGAAAGAGGTTTATAACTACGATATGTCTTTGCGGCTTTCACCGTCTTAAAATGGTAAGCAAAAGGCGGTGGGCGAAGTATCTCTTCACAATAGTGCGGATTTTCCGGAATAAAAACCTCTTGAGAGTGTGCGACCTCTGCCTTTTCGCTCGCAAAATTAGTTAAACCTATCGAATTTAGCAAGAGGAAAAGCAAATTTGGATCAGTGCTGCTCTAAATTACTACACTTTATTGTTCTGAAATTACCGGCCACCCATCATCCCAAAGTATTTCACGTAAGAACAATTTGCTGGCTCCTCGACGGCTCTTGTCATAGCCATGTGCGGCAATGTACCATTTGCCGTCAAATTCATAGACGCTACAATGGCCTACTCCGCTGTACTTATCACTTTCGCCGACAAGCACTGTGCCTCCCGTAGCAGCCATGTCCTTACCATCCTTATCCAAATACGGACCGCTAACATTTTTGCTCCGGCCTACAACCGTCTTATAGTTACTGCTCAGTCCTTTACAACAATAGTCATAGCTAACAAAGAGATAGTAGTAACCGTCGTGATAAGTAATGAATGGTGCCTCGATGGCATTCGTGTTGGCTGTAGGCTGTCCATGAGCTACCGACCAAGGATTACGTCTTCGGGCTATTGTCCTCGGCTCTCCTTTGGGTGTTTTCATATCCTTTTTGAGTTGCACGAGCTGAATACCATCCCAAAATGATCCAAATGTAAGCCATGGATTTCCTTTCTTATCTATAATCACATTCGGGTCAATTGCGTTCCAGTCGTTGACTCCGGGCTCCGACTTAATCACCATTCCGAGGTCTTCCCACTTATAATCGGGCGAGTCCGGATTAAGTGTCTTATTCGTAGCCACACCGATAGCAGATATATTTTTGTAGAATGTAGAGCAACTATAATAGAGATACCATTTATCCCCTACTTTAATGATGTCCGGAGCCCATGTATGACCTTGATATGCCGGCACTGGAATTTTAGCCCATTCCGGTATAGGGTCAAGCGGAGCCTTTTCCTGCTTCCAGTTGACCAAATCCTTCGACGACATCATACCGATGCCGAATCCGGTGGTAAACATATAATACGTTCCGTCTTCGTATGCCATTACAGGGTCATGTACGTCAGGATTGGTCGAGTCAAATTCAAAGCGCATCCCCCTTCTGTCACGGGGTTTCGATAGCGTCTTTCCGACAAATTCCATAATGCCCGCAGTAGCCTTTTCATGGTCGGCATAATTAGAAAATCCATGATTTCCTCCTGGAATGACCAAAACCTGGGCTTTGTCATAAGCTTTAACTGCATCATCTATACTACCGGCTACAATAACATCTTGGTCGCCATAAACGATATAGACATCGCCTTTATATGAGCCGATAGAGTCGAGCACGTTAAGTCCGTTGATTTTTTCATAATAAACGCGACCAAGCTTCATACCCATTAAATCCTGAGGGTTATTTCCATCGTCCTCAAAACGCTTCAACATCATTGGAGCCGTATTAGGAATGCCAAGAGCCGGATATACCAAAATAAGCGACTTAAACATCGCCGGATTTGCGGCGGCAGTCAGAGCGGCGACAAGTCCGCCTTGGCTACATCCCAAAAGTGCTACTCTGTCAGGATCAACAAAGTCCCATGACTTTACTTCACGAGTGATATCCTCGACATTGTCTTTCTCGGTAAAAATTGTCATTTCGGTAGTGGATCCGTCACTTTTACTCCTGTTTCCACCTCCGCAAAAATCGAATATGAAACTTGCCACCCCCTGCATTGCAAGGCTTTCGGCATAGGCCTGAGGTTCCTGGTGTGTTCCATTATAACCATGCGCCATTATCACCGTAGGCTTTTTCGCCTCTTCGGTAGTTGGAATATAGGCTTTCCCCCACAGATTCTTGCCGTCGCGCATTTTAAGAGTCATCTCTTTTATCGTGAATGGAGTGTTAGAATCCGGAAAATTCTTAGCCTTCATCGTATAATCGGGAAAATCTCTCATGCGGTTGCGAAGAAACACTTCAATATTCGATCGTTGATCTTTAAATTGCCAACTCAACCAGGCTCTTACCATCGGTGAAAAAGATCCGCCGTACGGTTCGTGAAAAGTGCCTCCGTGTCCTACTCGCACTTGATTGGCAAACGCCACAGGCACGTTGACGATTCTTTCATAATCAAGTTCGGCATTTTTATATGCGATGTCTCCCTCTCCGCCTATTAGATATAGGATAGGGCCATGAAGATTTTGCAACGATTCTTTACTTGCGCCCGACATTTCAAGATCGCCTATGCCGGAATTAATCATTACGTAAGATTTCACTCTTGGATCAGCACTGTTGGCCAATGTCTGTGCCCCTCCACAACTTTGGCCTCCCAGAGCGATGTACTCAAGGTCTATGCTCTTATAATAGGGACTTTTGGTGTCGGCATTCTGAATCTCAGCCCAGTCTATGGCGTGAATCATATCAGAGTTGGGCGACTTATTGAGTTTTCGGTCGTTAATACTGTCCTGCATCTCACCCAAAGCCACGACAAGATAACCATAAGATGACAAATCGTTAAGAAGTCGTTCATGCATAATAGAAGTGTCATTACAGCCACCGTTGGCAAACACGAACAGAGGAAGCGGTCCTTCGTGCGTTACAGCCTCTTTCATATCAGCCGGACGATAAACTACGTAACCTGGCAATGTGGGATCAGAAATTGCCTCTGCTTTATAAGGGCCACTCCCGCCATCGTCTATTATCTTCCTTGAAGAAGCCGCCGACAGCGTAAGTGCAGAAACTGCCAGCACAATGAGTAAAATTAACTTTTTCATGAATTATGGTAATTAAATGGGTTATTCAGTTGAGTCACACACCTTCCACACTCTTAAAACTATTCCGCCGTCATAAAATCCTGCGGGTCGGCACACATAAATCGCATCATTAAGCCAAGAATATTTACTGTCCGCCGGAGCCTCAAAGCGAGGTGCGGTAAAAAAGTACGATCCGGAATCGCCGTGGACAATCAGACCCGAGTTGCGTACATGAATATTAATTCCGTCATCTGTTCTGATGCAGTATATAGCCTCCAGCTCCGTACGTCCGGAAGCTTCGTTGACCAATTGATAGTCCGCGCCTCCTGACAACACTTCACCTTTTATATCCGGACCTTCAAATGTACCTCCTGTTATTGGTATTACAACCCTATTTCCATGAGCTGTTACGCCAACATCAACCGGTGAATCAATATTCACTCTCAGTTCAATCACGAATTTAAGACATGGCGTATCGTCGGCCCCAATATTTTGGACTGACAATGCCAACATAAATATCATTAAGCTTATAAATCTCCGCACTGCAATTTTATTTTTCGCGAATATAGCTTTTATTTTTGAAAATAGGGTGGATTCATTCGTAGAATTATACGATTGAAGTCGAGTTTAGCTTAATTGTCGCAACTATCTCTTCTGACACGTGAAATTATCCTCCCGTTTGTCCTCCAAATTCATTCTTCTTGCTTCATATTCGAGCATCATGCGTTTACGCTCAGATCCCCATCGATAGCCGCCCAAACTCCCGTCAGACCGTATGACTCTATGGCATGGGATTAATATAGACACCGGATTTCTTCCGACAGCGTTTCCTATGGCTTGACTTGCTTTTGGGCATCCCATTCTTTTGCCTAATTCCCCGTATGAAACAGTTTTTCCAAACGGAATATTTATTAGTTCTCGCCAGACTCTAAGCTGAAATGCCGTTCCGACAAGAACGACGTGGACAATTCCTTCCGATATAAACGTCTGAACCTCATCAATACATCCCGACATATCTATTGATGCACCCTCAAAACGCTTGGAGATAGATTTAATCGCCGAAATTCTGTCACCATCTACAAATTCCAAACAGCAGATGCCATTTGGAGTATATCCGAGAATAATTTCTCCAAATTCAGTATCTGAAAAACAATATCGTATTGACAAATTCTGAACACCCCGAAGAGACTTCTCCTCCACTCTAATAATATACGAAGAGTAATCCTGTACCATATATAATATAGACGGTGTGTCAAAATAGAATTATTGCATCTGAAAGATGCATAAAATGAATAG
>CAZIXM010000057.1:0-12354 GCA_964543345.1 uncultured Muribaculum sp.
TATGAAAACAATATTTTTGTCCGTCGCCATATTGTGCGGCGCTATAACCGTAAATTCACAGACAATGAACAACCCGAACACGAACACCTCGCTTGCTCCTCTGGAGAAGTTGGAACTGACGCAAGACTGGGACAAAGTATTTCCCAAAAGCGACAAAGTAGACCACAAGAAAGTGACTTTCGTCAACCGCTACGGGATAACACTGACGGCCGATATGTACACTCCGAAGAATGCCTCCGGCAAACTTCCGGCTATTGCTGTCAGCGGACCTTTCGGAGCTGTCAAGGAGCAGTCGAGCGGACTATATGCACAGCAGTTGGCCGAGCGTGGATTCCTGACAATAGCCTTCGACCCTTCGTTTACGGGCGAAAGCGGAGGGCAACCGCGCAGAGTGGCATCGCCCGACATTAACACCGAAGATTTTTCGGCGGCCGTCGACTTCCTGATTAGCCAACCGTCTGTCGACACCGAACGCGTAGGTATACTTGGCATCTGTGGCTGGGGAGGCATAGCAATTCAAGCCGCCATTAACGATCCGCGAATCAAAGCCACCGTGGCATCTACCATGTATGACATGACACGAGTGAGCGCAAACGGATACTTCGATGCCGACAATTCGGCCGAAAAGCGTAATGCAATGCGTAAAGCATTAGCTGACCGCCGAACGAAAGATTATTCCGAAGGAGACTATCAGCGTGCCGGAGGAGTCGTAGACCCGCTGCCGGACGATGCTCCGCAGTTCGTAAAAGACTACCACGCTTATTATAAGACTCCCAGAGGATTCCATCCGAGAAGTGGCAACTCAACCGACGGCTGGAATACGACCTCCACTCTGCCGTTCGTCAACTTCAAGTTTTTTGAATATGCATCTGAACTTGAGAATGCGGTGCTGATTGTCCATGGCGATAATGCTCACTCTTACTATTTTGGCAAGGATACGTTTGCACTTCTCAAAGGCGACAACAAGCAGATGCTGACTGTCAAAGATGCTTCACACTGCGACCTTTACGATCAGCTTGACATTATCCCGTTTGACGAAATTGCGGGGTTCTACAAAGAATATCTCAAATAAGTCTGCTTCTTTTTATCGCACGCATCGGAGCTGAAAAGTGCCGTAAATTTGGTATCTTTGTAATCTTAAAACTTAAGATTATGCCAATATACAAATACATGACCAACGGCACGTGCTCGCGTCAGATAGAGATTAAGATTGAGAACGGACTGATAATGGATGTTAGGTTCTTTGGAGGGTGTAACGGCAACCTCCAAGGACTTAACGCCCTTGTCCGGGGCATGACTCCGAAAGAAGTTATCAGCCGTCTTGAAGGCATCAGATGTGGCTCAAAAGACACATCCTGCCCCGACCAGCTCGCGCAGGCACTAAAACAGGCGCTGCAGGAGACTCAATACGTATGACCAAATGAAGGTGTGCCTGCTTAATTGGAGTTCTGCACATTTACCGAGACCCAAATCATAATTTTGCCCTATTACACCGTCGGAAGACGCATATTTTTAAAATTCCATTGACGTTTTCTCTCAAATTTTGTTTTATAAGGTGATGGAAGCTCAAAAATTCTCGGTAAAAAACTATGCGGCGATTGTGGCCGTACTGATGGTATTGGTGATGACGGTGCTTGATGTGACGCTGGTCAACGTCGCCCTGCCCGTAATGACCTCGAAATTTGGCGTCACTGATTCGCAGTCAGTGTGGATTATAACCATTTACCAGCTGATAATAACAATGCTGCTTTTGCCGGTGTCGTCCTACGGCGATCGCAACAGCTACCGCAGATGTTTCCTAATCGGCGTGTCGGTCTTCACCATCTCATCTGCGCTATGCGCCGCATCACAGTCGTTTTGGGCCATTATAGCCGCCCGGTCGCTACAAGGAGTCGGCGCGGCCTGCGTGATGGGAGTAAATATAGCCCTGACACGATTGATATATCCCCGCAACATTCTCGGCCGCGGACTCGCGCTCAACGCCATGGTCATAGCCATTGCCACAGCCTCAGGCCCTACCATAGCCGGAACTTTATTGTCGATAGCCTCGTGGCATTGGCTGTTTCTGATAAACGTGCCCCTCGGAATCATCGCCTTTACTGTCGGACGACGGCTGCTCCCGAAGAATCCTCCCCACAAAGTAGAAGGCAAGTTTGACTGGGTGAGCGCGATAGAAAACGTCATCGTATTCGGACTGATATTCTTAGCCGTCGGCAATTTTACCCGCACCGACAACCGACTGATAATTTACGCAATGCTCGCATTAGGCATAGTAGTCGGCATATTCTACGTCAGACGACAGCTTAACCGCCGCCAGCCGATGCTCCCGGTCGACCTGTTGAAAATAAAACTATATTCGCTCAGCATCTCGACATCGGTGTGCTCGTTCATCGCACAGAACATAGCGATGATCTCACTGCCATTTCTATTCATTGGCACGTATCACTTCTCCGAGATAACCACGGGACTGCTTATGACACCTTGGCCTCTGGCAACAATGATTATATCACCGCTGGCAGCAAGATTCGTCGAGAAACATAACCCAGGAGTGACTGCAGCCTTCGGTATGCTGACATATTCTATCGGACTGCTTCTGCTCCAATTTGCCCCTCACACGGGCATCTCCCCGTGGAACATAGCATGGCGCATGGCCATCTGTGGAATAGGATTCGGAATGTTCCAGACACCCAACAACATAGTCATGGTAATGGCCACACCGATTGAACGCACAGGCGGAGCCGGAGGTATGCAGAGCACCGCCAGACTCGTCGGACAGACCTTAGGAGCCACCACCGTGACCCTGATATTTTCACTCGCAACAAATTCAGTGAGCGTCTGCCTCTGGTTAGCCCTCGGCTTCGCCATCACAGCCGGCACCTTCAGCATCAGCCGCACAAACAAAATCAACCGGCAACGCAAAAACACCGGCTCCCTGTAATATCTTAAAAGTACAGGTTAGGGGTACTCAGTCGTAAAAAAATGCGACTTCGCTCCCAAGCCTTCGCTGACAAAAAGAGAAATCAGCTTCTCCGCTCTTCCCGACCCAGTCTCGACACCACCGAAAGATACATGGGTGGTTTTGACACTTCCAAGACCGAGGAAACTCTCCGCAATGTTTTCGCCAAGAAGAAAACGCCGGTCGCTTCTGACGATTCGGAAAAATCGAAAGAAGAACAAGTGATAGAACTACTGAATGGGCTCACCCCGGAGCAAATCATGGCGGTTATTTCCGCTATCAACAAATAAAAGGCCACGTATAACTGGGCGAAATGTGACGAAATAACACACATTTCGCCCTATTATAACCTTGATTTATTTTATCAAATGACGAATTTTAAGTAATTTTGCGCCACCTTAGCATCAAGAAATATCATAGGAAGAGAATTTGAAAAACAAATACTGCAAGAATGCGTGGAATCCAAGGCACCGGAGTTCGTAGCTGTATACGGAAGAAGACGTATTGGAAAAACCCAACGGCCATAAATCCTTCCCAAATGCCATAGTAAAGCCTTAAATTTCACGACTTACCGCACCAATATAGGTGAGTAATCCCACAATGACACATAATATTGATAGCATATATACAGAACTTATCCGACTTCGCGAGGAAAATGCCCGGCTGAAAAAAATTCTTCAAAAGCATGGAATTGCTTATGAAGCAGCATCGTCTTCGGTTGCACCTGTACAGAAGCCGGCGATGCCTCAATTGTCGTTGGAAGAAAAGGTCGAGGAAGCCCTGCACAAATTCCGCGAACTGCAAAAAGCCAAAGCCCGCGCCCGTCAAGGCACAAGTACCACCACTAACACAAGGGGTTGTGCCGTAAAAAACTGAATTGCGACACAACCTCTTCTGAATGAATTGAATGTCTTATCAAATTATTACAACCCCAAAGCCAATCTCGTTTAAAATATGCGTATGTAGAATATTAAAGCCATCAATTATTTCATCTTGGAGACTTAAATTTATCTAATTCTCAATCCGGATTCAATATTAACAATTTACTTTTGTCTGATAGTGCTTTCGATTTATACTTGTACCATAAAGCGACAACGCCCCAAGATGCCGCAAATGCAACAACGGCAGCAAGAGGTATTTGAACACTCAGATGAACACCCAAATATCTCATTAGCACCACAGCATATCCAATAAAAAGATAATGAACCATATAAATGCAATATCCGCAAAGTGTGAGATTAGCGAGAATATTTTTCAACCTTTCTGATTTGATTTCTATCAACTTGCAAGACATGAACAATGGTATGGTCATCATCATCACATTCAGTGAGTTGTTTGTCCAAAAAAGTTCAGCCATTTCTTCCGTACATTCAGGAAGACTAAGCATATATTCCCTTCCAAAATATGTGATACAATACCCAATGATAAACATCGGCAAGCCTATAAATATCAACTTCCTCAAGCCCCAATGTTTATTGCGTAGATAATGGCCGAGAAGCAAATATCCGTTATATCCGGCAAAAGAATAAAGCATACCAAAAGCATTCCATGAGCATGTTCCCCAGACAGTAGGACTAACAAACTGTGCGTAGTATGGGAGGAGCGAAGATATGGCCCACGCTATTAAAAACCATCTTTTGGCTTTATCTGTTGCTTTCTCAACCCAACAAGAAAATATGGGCAGATAAAGATACAGCCCGATAAGCATGTATATGTACCACATGTGTAGTCCGATGGTTGAAAAATTCATCGGAAGCATAATGATATTCTTTATGGCAGCCGAAAACGACTGTGTCAGGAAGTCTTCACCGGCGTAAGGGAAGAACGATTGCACTACATCCTTTCCTAAACCTAACAAACCAAGAAGCCAGGGGAACAAACAATATATTACTGACCAGATTGCAAATGGCCAAAAAACTCGAGTTATACGTTTTTTATAGAAAACGGCAATGTCTCCTTTTACAGGCAGCAACAAAGCACCTGTAATCATTACGAATAAAGGTACACTATGCCTTAGCATAGCTCCCCAGATGCCACCCCAAAACTTCACATCAGCCGCTATTGGAGAATCTGCCGACACCCAGTTGAAAGGATTTGCACAATGACAACAAAGGAGGGTGAACATAGCTACAAGCCTGACAGTATCAAGCCAAACTATACGTTCTTTTCTTTCTGGTGAAGGATTTTCAAGATTGTTCATAAGTATATGTTTCTGCAAAGTTACGGCAATCTTTAAAATCTCCCATTTGACCTCAGTTAAAATCCATGTCTTAAAATTTTGCTCTATGGTAAAATCATCGAATGCCTCTTATTCGACTCAGAGACAGAAGTGTCATTCCAAGAAATGAAGCTATGTATCCCAAATTTACGCGATTGCATATATCAGGATATTCTTTGATAAGTTTCTCATACCGTTCTTTAGCAGACAAATTCAATCTTGAAAAATGAATATCACAAAGCCATAAGAAGTGGTCTTCCTGCATCACTCGCTTCCAATTAGCCAATTCTAAGTTCTCCGTATATAAACGCCTCAGTTCATTGGTGTCAATGGAGTATGCAATAGTCTCTTCAATCGTCTCGACGGTTTCAAAACAAGGTTCATCCCGAAATATCGTTAATGCGCCATATGCAATATCACCCTCTCGACAAAACCAGGTTGTTACTTGCTCAATACCTTTCATTATATACACACGCGCAATGCCTTTTTCTATGAAATAAGCTTTGGACGGACGCTCTCCAGCATTAAATAGTATTGTTTTAGGAGGGAGCACCTCTCTTTTCAAATGAGATAGAAGCCATATTATAGTCCCATCTGATACTGGATAGTATGATTTTATTTTCTTTATAATATTTTCCATAATTATGACTTTGCATTCTTGATATTACACCACACTATTAAATTATCGTAAACATTCCTACAAGGAGAAATAAAGCTTGTCATTTCTCAATATGTCGCTTACGCTTATCTAACTGCAAAATTAAAAAATTCTTTGACATATCAGCTATATCCCCTTGATTTCAGCTTCTAAACGGTATCAATGTGGTAAAGTTCTGTATAGGGTTCTTAGCGGTACAAGCTGCTTCGCAATAACCTTAAGTTGCCAAGTTCAGTTTGGGTCGGGTAATATATCCCCGAGTTAAACTGAACTTGTATATTGGGGCAACGAGAAAAGGATTGCCAATGAGAGAATGGCTGGCGAAAAGAAAATTTTTCGATCGATGAGAAAAGGCAGGGGGAATGAAGTTTTTTAGCAGGTGTACCAAAGGTGTCCAAATTTGGGTGTTCAAAAAGAAAAACCCTTTATAACTACTTGATTCTAAGTATGCTATAAAGGATTCCCAGTACCCAGAACAGAACCACTGCAACTACATTCTATTACTTTGAATTATACTTATAATGTTGCTATGTATTAGGTTTTTATGAGATATATACTAATTGATGAATATTATTGAGTATCGTAAAACGTAAGAATTTTGCCTGTAAATTTGCCTGTAATCAGATTTTGTATTAACTTTGCGTTGCGAAGCCGCAAACGCATCATATGATTCGCAATTGGCTTTGCAAATATACTAATATTCACCTAATAAATTCTCTCCAATATGGCAACATTCAGATTTGAACTCAATGGTCGACCAACACGCAATAAGACGTATGTGGTGTATCTCCGTGTAACGGTCAGCGGAAAACGAAAACTTATCAAGACCCCAATAGAGGTGGCTCGTCCGTCGGATTTCAATGCTAAATGTAAAGGCGAGAATTGGATTCGTGGAGGAGTAAGGGATGCCAAACTCCTCAACACCCAACTTGCCGACATTCTTTCCAAGGCAAAAGAAACATATAAGGAACTCGACAAGGAGGGAGAAGTGTCGACAGTGCTTCTTGCCAAGGAGATGAAAACCGAGAAGATATCTCCTTCATTTATGGCCTTTGCTCGAGAACGAGCCCAAATGATATATGGCAATGGCGGATGGCGCAACTGGAGAAAGTATTGCGGACTCATCAACAAGCTGGATGCCTTTCGTAAGAAACGGCGGATGGCAGATATTACGGTTGATGACATTACTGTTGATTTATTGACCAAGTTTGACAATTTCCTTCACAAGTGGGAGAATGAACGAGAACCGGGAAAACTGTTACATCCAAATACAATTGAGGTGCAATTCAACATCCTCAGGACTCTGGTACATCGTGCTATTGAAGTGGGAATTATGGAAGCCTCGAAAGACCCCTTCCTTGTATTCAAATATGGAGGAGTCAAGACAACGAAAGAAAAACTTGATGATGAGGAGATGCAGCGAATCATCAACCTTGAATTGCTGGAAGGCACTTTGATATGGCACTGCAAGAATTATTTCCTGTTCAGCTATTATTGTGCCGGAATACGAGCAGCCGACCTTATTCAATTGCGTTGGCGGAATGTGACGACATCGGGAAGATTGCATTATCAGATGGGCAAGAACCACAAGGAACGCGACCTTCTTCTCGTTGACCCTGCAATAGACATTCTTAAATATTATCACAGAGAAGACGCGAAGCCTGATGATTATATTTTCCCATTGCTATCGAATGAAGCAGAATATGCCTCATACGTGAGTCAGGCTGATAAGGACCGAATGAAGCCAAAACTCCGACACAAAATGTATCAAGACGTGTCGGCAAAGAATGCGCTCATCAACAAATATCTCAAGAAGATTGCCGAGAAAGCGGAGATAGCGAAACCATTGTCAATGCACATAAGCCGCCACTCTTTCGCCCACATCGCACAAGAGTCGGGCGCGGAATCCTCAGCCATCAAAAACATCCTCGGCCACAGCAACCTCGCGACCACCGAAAGATACATGGGTAGTTTCGACACTTCCAAGACGGATGAGACTCTCCGCAATGTTTTTGCCAAGAAGAAAGCGCCAGTCGTATCTGATGATTCGGGAAAATCAAAAGAAGAACAGGCGATAGAACTACTCAAAGACCTCACGCCTGAGCAAATCATGGCAGTCATTTCAGCAATCAGCAAATGATAAAAGTTTTGAAATAGAATGCGGCCAATTCACGGAATGGATGACGGCCAATTCACGGAATAAAACTTAGCCAATCCAAGGAATAAAAATAGGCCAATCCAAGGAATTGTAAAATAAAAGTATTATCTTTGCACCCAAAAACAACTGAATATGGATGATTTATACACATATCGCCCCCGAATCGCGGACCGTATCCTTGAAAGAAGGCTAAAGGGCAAAGGTGCTGTGCTTATAGAAGGAGCCAAATGGTGCGGAAAAACCACAACGGCAGAACAACAAGCTAAAAGCGTCTTGTATATGTCAGAGCCTGGAAGAATGGAACAGAACATCCAACTTGCAACACTTAACCCGAAATTGTTGCTTGTCGGCGAGAATCCGCGACTTATTGACGAGTGGCAGATTGCGCCCCAGCTTTGGGATTCAATCCGTTTTGAGTCGGACCATCGTCATCAGTTCGGCCTGTTTATTCTCACTGGTTCTTGTGTCCCGCCCGACATGAGCAAGATAATACACAGTGGTACCGGGCGATTCGCATGGCTGAGAATGCGGCCTATGTCACTATGGGAGTCCGGGGATTCCACAGGGGAAGTCTCTATATCAAGTATGTTTGAAGGGAACATAGACATTGCCGGTATATCATCGATTGATTTAGAGCGTATGGCATTCCTGACCTGTCGCGGAGGATGGCCTTCGGCTATAGACATGGACGATGAAATCGCGTTAGATCAGGCTTTTGATTACATCAATGCGGTAGAGAGCCGCGATATACAGCGAGTAGATGGAGTGTCGAGAGACCCGGTACGAGTTCACAGATTACTTCGGTCTTATGCACGTCATCAAGGTGCTCAGGTAGCGAACACCGCTATCCGTGATGATCTTGTTGAAAAAGAGGGCGAATCATTCGATATTGATACAGTATCCTCCTATATTAAAGCTCTCAAAAATATATTTGTGATTGAAGATGTTGAAGCTTGGAATCCCAATTTAAGATCAAAGACAGCCATCCGTTCATCCGACACACGATATTTCACAGATCCTTCAATAGCTACTGCCGCTCTCGGTGTAGGTCCGAATGACTTGATTAATGACTTAAATACATTTGGATTGATTTTTGAGACATTGTGTATACGCGATTTAAGAACGTATGCCGAAGCACTCAATGGCGAGGTGCGCCATTATCGGGACAAGAATGGACTTGAATGTGATGCTGTTATTCATTTGCGAGATGGCCGTTACGGTCTCATCGAAATCAAATTAGGAGGCGAGAAATTGATTAAAGAAGGCGCGTCCACTTTGAAGGAACTCGCAAATAAGATAGATACAACCAAAATGAAGAAACCCTCTTTCATGATGGTTTTAACAGCAACCGGCAACTATGCTTTCCGTAGAGAAGACGGCGTGCTTGTGGTGCCAATAGGGTGTCTGAAAGACTGATAGCGATGAGCTGTTTAAATGCTATGAACAATGAACTTGCTCGGCTTCAGGAAGAGAATGCTCGGTTGAAGAGTATGCTTCGTGAGCATGGAATCGCATTTGAAGCGGAGTCTACTGCGGTCGCACCGACACAAAAGCCGATGCCACAGCTGTCGTTGGAGGAGAAGGTGGCACTGTTCCGCAGTCTGTTTCGGGGGCGCGAGGACGTTTTTGCCCGACGCTGGTACAGCCCTAAAACCGAGAAAAGTGGCTATCAGCCGGTTTGCACGAGGGAGTGGAATCCCGGTTATTGCGACAAGAAGAAATATAAGTGCGCTGAATGTCCCAACCGCGAGTTTCAGCCCCCTGGATATAATGATGTGTATCGCCATTTGGAGGGAAAAGACCCCAACGGCAAGGATGTAATCGGAGCATACGCCATACAGCCCGATAATACTTGCTATTTCCTTTGCTGTGATTTTGATTACAAGAGTTGCGAGCATGGCTACAAGGATGATGTCAGAGCATACGTTGCTGTATGTCGCGACTGGGGTATTCCAGCCTATATTGAGCGATCTCGCTCCGGCAATGGTGCGCATGTATGGATTCTTTTCAGTGAACCGATAAAGGCTCAGTCGGCACGACGGCTTGGTAATGCAATCCTGACCGAAGCGATGGAGCGCGAGGGGCGCATGTCGTTCAAGTCCTACGACCGCTTCTTCCCCAATCAAGATTTTATGCCGGAGGGTGGCTTTGGTAACCTTGTGGCGCTCCCTTTGCAGGGTCATGCGCGAAAGAACGGCAATAGTGTCTTTGTCGATGATAATTTCGAGATGTACCCCGACCAATGGGCCTACCTTCAGCAGATGAGAAAATTATCCTCTTCTGAAGTAGAGTCATTGTTGACCAAATATTGCAACCAAGAGCCACTGGGTGAGTTGGTAAAGTCGAGTGAGTCCGCTCCATGGGATAGACCGTTACCCAAACCGATTGACCGTAAGACTCTCCCGGCTCAGATTACGATTGTTCGCTCATCCGGCTTGTATATTCCCATAAATACACTTCCTGCAAAAGCCATCAATCACCTAAAGCGAATGGCCGCATTCAAGAATCCGGAGTTCTACCGAAATCTCGGTATGCGATTGCCGACATACAATCTGCCTCGCATTATATCTTGCGCTGATTTTGAAGGAGATTACCTTGTAATGCCTCGCGGATGCGAAGATTCCGTCATGGACTTTTTCAGAGAGCATGGTGTCAAGGTTAATGTTGAGGAAATGACTACTCCGGGCACTCCAATTGATGTAAAGTTCATCGGTGAGCCACGACCTGAGCAAGTAAAGGCTGTCAATGAGCTTTCACAACACCGATGCGGAACTATCTATGCGGCAACCGCTTTCGGCAAGACCGTGACAGGAATAGCGATGATTGCCCGTAAGAAGGTCAATACTCTTATTCTCGTTCACACAAAAGCTCTTCTTGACCAGTGGAGAGAAAAACTTGAGGAGTTTCTTGAAACAAATTTCCAGCCCGATGAAGAAACTGAAGGTCGTGGTCGGCGAAAGAAATTCAAGCAATTTGGAGCGTTGTCTTCGACAGAAAATTCTCTCAATGGCAAGATTGACATAGCATTACTTCAATCGTGCATAAGCGACAATGAGGTTAAACCAGTTGTCCGCGATTACGGTATGGTGATAGTTGACGAGTGTCATCACGCTCCGGCGGTAAACTTTGAGCGCGTTCTCAAAGAAGTCAACGCCCAGTATGTCTATGGCCTGACCGCCACACCAATTCGCAAAGATGGTCACCAGCCTATAATTTTCATGCAATGTGGCGAAATTCGTTTCACTGCCGACTCATCTTCGCAACAACAGTCGCAATCGTTTAGCCGTGTGCTGATTCCGAGATTTACCTCATCTCGATGTTTGAAAGCTGATGGCAAGAATTATGCACAAGTCATTGATGAACTGATTGAAGAGGAGGCAAGAAACAAACTCATCATCAACGATGTAGCAACCGCGATCGCCGAAGGTCGTTCGCCAATAATACTCACCGCTCGCACATCTCACGTTGATTTGCTGACAGACGAGTGTCGCAAGATTTGTCCCAACGTTATCCGACTTGTAGGTAACGACTCCGCCAAAGTCAAGCGAGAAACGATGGCTCAACTTGCAGCCGTACCGGAAAAAGATCCGTTGGTGGTCGTTGCCACTGGCAAGTATGTTGGAGAAGGCTTTGACCTGCCACGCCTTGATAGCCTGATGCTTGCATTGCCCGTATCTTGGAAAGGATTGATAGCCCAATACACTGGGCGGCTTCACCGCGACTATCCCGGAAAGACGGAAGCGAGAATCTACGACTACGTTGACCTGCGTGTTCCGGTATGCGACTCAATGTATCGCAAAAGACTTCATGGTTACAAAGCCGTCGGCTATTCAATCGGTGTGGCATCAGAAGGTTTATTCGCCGAGCCAACCACAGAAACCATCTTCGACGGAGACAACTTTGAATCCACATTCCATTCCGATCTTGCCTCTGCAACGCAAAGTATCGTCATTACCGTCACTCGTCTTCGTTGGAACCGCACACCACGCATTATCGAGTTGCTCGCCGCCACAATGATGCGCGGAGTAAAAGTCAGCATCATAATTTCCGAAACCGGACATCGAGAGGAAGATCTGCAAGCAATGGGCATCGAAATAATCCACCGCTCCGACTCAAAGATGAACTGCGCCGTAATCGACAAACGCATCGGCTGGTACGGCAGCGTCAACTTCATTGGTCGCTCCCTCCCCGCCACCAACGTAATCAGAATGCAATCCACCGACTTCGCCAACGCCCTCCTCGATGCCCTTGCAATTCCATAAGAAACAATGTGTCAACCGGTGCTGTTAGCTGGTGTACCAAAGGTGTCCAAATTTGAGTGTCCAAAAAGAAAAATCCTTTATAACTACTTGATTTTAAGTAAG
>CAZIXM010000058.1:0-11285 GCA_964543345.1 uncultured Muribaculum sp.
CCGCTTTACCCGGCCACACAGCTTTACGAATCTTCCAGATTCGTAATACATTATTTAAATGGGCGTAGCCGAACTTACTGCGAGATGGCGACTCAAAAGTGAGGCGGGGGCGTTTTTGGAGGTGGAATTGAGAAAAAATGAGTAATTTTGTGCTCTAAAACCGCCCTGACTTTGCCACCGGCATGGATCAATGCTCTGTGTCAGTTAAATGTCGCGGTCAAATCAATCATTAAACCTCTGTAAACTATGCAATTGACTCAGCTAACAGCCATTTCGCCCATCGACGGCCGCTATCGCTCGAAATGCGAACGCCTCGACGAGTATTTCTCTGAATTCGCACTAATCCGCTATCGCGTGCGCGTGGAAGTGGAGTATTTTATCGCTCTTTGCGAGATACCCCTGCCTCAGCTTGGCGGAGTCAATCACGACATATTCCCTAAACTGCGCGACATTTACCGCAACTTCACTGTGGCCGACGCCGAACGCATCAAGTCGATCGAGTCAGTCACCAACCACGATGTCAAAGCCGTGGAGTATTTCCTGAAAGAGAAATGGGACGAGCTCGGACTCTCGGCCAACAAGGAGTTCATTCACTTCGGACTGACTTCGCAGGACATCAACAACACGTCGGTGCCACTGTCGGTGAAAGAGGCCATAGCCGATGTCTACCGTCCGCTGCTGATGGAACTTATCGACCACCTCGAAGCGCGCGCTGAAGAATGGAAGGATCTGCCCATGCTCGCGAAGACTCACGGACAGCCCGCGTCGCCTACCCGCTTAGGCAAAGAGATAAAGGTGTTCAGTTACCGCTTGCGCCGCCAGCTCGACATGTTGGACAACACTCCCATAAGCGGCAAGTTCGGAGGAGCCACCGGCAACTTCAACGCTCACCTGACGGCCTATCCGGCCATAGACTGGCGCACTTTTGCCGCCAACTTCCTGTCGGAAAAGCTTGGCATAGAGCGCGAAAGCTATACCACGCAAATATCAAACTATGACAATCTGGCCGCTCTGTTTGACGCTCTGCGTCGCATCAACACCATCATCCTCGACCTCGACAAGGATATGTGGCAATACATCTCGATGGAATATTTCAAGCAGAAGATCAAAGCCGGAGAGGTCGGCTCGTCGGCAATGCCCCACAAGGTCAACCCCATTGACTTTGAAAATTCGGAGGGTAATCTGGGTATCGCCAACGCCATCCTGGATCATCTGGCCACAAAACTGCCCGTGTCCAGACTGCAACGCGACCTTACCGACTCGACCGTATTGCGCAACATCGGGGTGCCGCTCGGCCACACTCTCATAGCCCTCCACTCTACGCTGAAGGGCCTCAACAAGCTGTTGCTCAACGAGCAGGCCATCAACCGCGACCTCGACTCGATGTGGAACGTGGTGGCTGAAGGAATCCAGACCATTCTCCGCCGCGAGGGTTATCCGAAACCCTACGAAACGCTGAAGGAGCTGACCCGCGTCAATTCGACGGTGACCGCCGAAAGCATCTCAACGTTTATCGACACGCTGAACGTGAGCGACGAAGTGAAAGCCGAACTGCGCCGCCTCTCGCCCCACACCTACACCGGCTATTAACCACCATCTCGCAGTATGTTCGGCTACGCTGTAGCCGATGATTGGGGGTGGCGCCATTTAAATAATATATTCCGAATCTGGAAGATTCGTAAAATTGTGTAGCCGGTGTATCAAAATTCAAAGGCTTCTGAAAGAAGCCCAAAATTGTGTAGCCGGGGATTGGCGCAACGCGCCTATCTCCGGTTCACGGTTTATACAGACAAAAATCTGCAAAGATTTAACGTCGTAACATGTTAAATGTCAAATCTTTACAGATTCTGCCTAATTATCGTCGGATTTCCGGTCAAATCGACCTGCCGGTCGCTTTACCCGGCTACTCAGCTCACGCATCTTTCAGATGCGATCTTGCATCCTCTCCATGGCCACCCGGAAACAGTCTTGCGAATCTTCCAGATTCGACTTTGAGGATAGTTCTGCACACACTCTTTAATATTTTAACAGTCTGCCCCACTTATTTTCACGAATCTCCCGGATTCAAAGAGGGTGTTGCAGAACTACCCTCCAAAATTGAGTAGCCGGTGTGTCAAAATTCAACGGACGGTGACGATGGCTTCGGCCGACTTCAGCAAGGGGGACGTGAAACGGACTTTTGCTTGGCCGGTCTGACCTTTGTGGGCTTTGACGTATGCCAACAGGCGACCGCCGTAAACTCGCTGACTATTGTCGCGATAGTCGCCCATGTCGGTGTTGTCCGAGCCTTCAAGACCGAGTAACGCCAGCGGGCCTTCAATCCGGCACGTAACGTTGTTGTCAGCGAGTTTGACCGGTATTCCGTCTTCGTCAACGACTTCCACCGTGAGATGCGCCACCGAGCAACCGGCATCCAACGTGTCGGTATCGGCAGTGACTTTCAGGGCGTATGGCCGTCCGCTCGTGCGAATCAGATCCGTGGCAGTGACATTTCCGTCGCCGTCCATCGCCTCCACAGTGAGCTGTCCGGGCGCAAAGGGGATATCCCAATGTATTATGCCGGTTTTGTCGTCATAAGGCTTTTCAGCGCCTACCTCTTTACCGTCGAGGAGCAACCGCGCCGTTGCCTGGTTAGTATAGCATACAACGCGGACAGGCTGACCCGGTTCATAATTCCATGCGTCGGGAGCGTCGATCGACAGATGGTTGCCGCGGCGGGGCTTAGGATAAGCGCCGAGGTATGCCACAGGCTCATCGCACCAGAGCGCGGCGCGGAATTTGCCTCGCGGCTTAGCGAAGCTGCCGAAGTCGAGCAACCCCGTGTGCAGTCCGCGCGAAGGCCATGCCCCCGACTCGCCGAGATAATCGGTGCCTGTCCAAATAAACTGCCCAAAAATATAATCATTGTCGCGCACGGCTTTCCACGCGTCAAATCCCTGGCCGTTCTCGCTGCCGTAGATGACACGCTCGGGATACGCGGCGTGATCCTCGGCATAGCGGTTTTCGGTATAGTTATAGCCCACAACGTCGACAGCCTGAGGATATTCGGTCTGGTTGGACATAACCACGCCTGCAAGGGCACCGGTGACAGGCCGCGACGTGTCGACAGACCGTATCACAGAGGCAATCCGTTTGGCAATCTCGCCTATGCGCATGGCATCGGGCGCGTCGGGATTATATCCGCCGAACATAGGCTGATTAATCGTCGAGCCGTCGAGTATTGGATGTGAGTAGGGATCGTTGGGATAGTCAACCTCGTTGCCCACGCTCCAAAGGAAAATCGAAGGATGATTGCGGTCGCGACGCACCATGTCGGCAATGTCACGGTCGATCCACTCCTCAAAGAAGTCATACGAGCCCTCGTAGCTCGGGGTACCCTTGTTCCACCCCTCAACCCACTTACGCTTGGGAAATTCCCATTCGTCGCTTCCTTCGTCCATCACGAGCAGACCCAACTCATCGCAAAGGTCATAGAGCGCGGGAGCCTGCGGATTGTGGCTCATGCGTATGGCGTTGGTGCCGATAGCCTTGAGGTTGACAAGCCTTCTGCGCCACACTTCGGGGGGCACCACCGCTCCGAGGGCACCGGCATCGTGGTGGAGGCAAACGCCCTTCACTTTCATATTGCGCCCGTTTAGAGCAAACCCCTTGTCGGCCGAAAAGTCGAGCGTGCGCAGCCCCACGCGGGTCGATGCGCTGTCGACCACCGTGCCGTCGGCCAGCAGACGAGCCTTAAGTGTATATAGATAAGGTGTGTCCAAGTCCCAACGTTGCGGACGTGCCACGTCGAGCTTCACTTTGGCCAGCGCACTGGAAGCCGACATATTAGCCGAACCTTTGGCCACGCGACGGCCTTGCGCGTCGAGAAGCTCGACATCGGCCTTAAGTCGCCGACTTTTGCCGGAAGCGTCAACGGCCGAAAGCTCGACATCGACCACCGCCTTCTTGTCGGTTATCGACGATGCCTGCCAACCCAATCCCCAAGGAGTAAAGTGGGCTTCATCTGCACCTATCATATAGACGTCGCGGTAGATGCCCGAACCGGTGTACCAGCGCGAGTCGGCTTCACGGCTGTGGTCGACACGCACAGCCAGGACATTTTCACCGTCACTTTTCAAATAAGGGGTCATGTCGTAGTAAAATGACACGTAGCCGTTGGGGCGTTTGCCGAGCAGATGTCCGTTTAGATAGACCTCGCTTCGGTTGTAGACACCCTCGAAATATATATAATGTACGGGCAGATCGTCGTTGACCGTAAAGTGCTTGCGATACCAAGCGATTCCGCCGGGCAGATAGCCGGTGCAGCTGTTGAGCGTAGGCGATAGCCGGCCTTCGATCGACCAGTCGTGCGGCAAGTCAAGCCGCCGCCATTTAGAATCGTCAAATCCCGGCTCCGTCATTGCCGTGCTGTCAGCCTTGATGAAAAGCCATCCGTCGTTGAAAAGCTCTGGCTTGCCGAACGACAGCTGAGCATGCGCCGACACCGCCGACGCTAAAATCGAAATTGTCAATAAAATCAGTTTAGCAAAATTCATAACTCTGTTTGGATTGGTTAACTTCCACAAAGATACAGAATAAATTCCAAGGAACACGATAACAGCTCGTAACTTTTCGTCGGCTCTACATAATTTTATTAGAACTATTTAGTATTACGAAAACTTTTTTGTACATAATATCGTTAATTATTTATGTTTAGCTAATCAGATTTCTGCAGCTATTCGAGATTATTATTTATGCCATCATAAACTTAATTAATACAACAATTATATGAGAATCTTAACTTTTGCTGTCCTATTGACAATCGCCACAACATCACTATCTTTTGAATCGGCCGAAAATGCAACAACCAACGAGTACTCTCAGTCAGAATCGGCAACAGATTCTATAGAAGGATTGTATTATTACAATTATGATTCTAAAACAAAAGAAGAGACAATAATTGGTACCGTACCTCCGGAATTGCTCGCCAAAATCCATGATACTCTCGAACGCTCAAACGGTAGAGGCAACATAACGGCGTGTTCGCGCTCATATAAAGAGAAATATATGTCGCGTCCTCAAAATGACACCATCGAACAATTTGTAATTGACTTACGCGACCCAAAGATGCAGGAGATTATTGAAAACAATCCGGATTCTCTACGAATAATGATGGAGGAATTTTGCGCCGAACACGGCGGCAGACTTTAAAAGCGCAGCTTTAAACTAAAAACGGCTATTTATGCGACGACCTGACTATACATTTCCGAGTTGGAAGAAAACCTGCGGCTTCATCATCTTAGGACTGATCTGAGCCCCGCGCCTTAAAGCAATGCTTTTCAACGAATTTGATTGCCGCCACGAAATTAATTCAGTAATTTTGTGGCGGCAAATTATTTAAAATGTCAGAGAAAGAACACGATACCAACCTTAATGTAGGGACGCACGGCTCGTGCGTCCATCATACAAAGCGGAAGTCTCCACGGGCAGTTTTCCACAACTATTCAGGAGGCTCTTATTTCATCACAATTTGCACCAAAAACAAAGAGCCCTACTTTGGAGAAATTACAGAAGACAAGATGCATTTATCGGAAATTGGGAAATACTGCCATAAGCAAATAGAAGAATTACCTCAGCATTATAGATATGCAATAATACCTTTATATGTGGTTATGCCAAACCACATTCACGCCATAATATGCATAGAGAACAAGTGTACGCACGGCTCGTGCGTACCTGCTCAACGAACGGCACTATCAGTAATCATCGGCGGCTTAAAGCGGGCCGTAACGTTATATGCCCGAAGGAATAACATCGAATTTGGATGGCAATCAAGATATCATGACCATATCATACGAAGTAATCGCGATGGCAACAAAATTTCAGAATATATCGAAAACAATATTTTACGATGGGCTTATGACTGTTTCCACAGATAAAATTTGGATAAATAAAGCCACCGGAGGTATTATCTGTGGACGCACGAACCGTGCTTCCCTACAATTTGTCGTTAACGACCTTAAGGACGTTAACGACTCTAACGAACCGGGGAGGCTCTTAAATTTGGGGGATTTTTGAAGGATGCTGACTTCGATCGACTGCATAGCGCTTAGGACGGTTAAGTATAACGACCGGCACAATATCCTGACGGTGTACACCCGCCAGAGGGGCCGCATGTCGTTGCTGATCGGTGCGGGAAGCTCACGCGAGGCCAACCGCCGACGGGCTGTCACTATGCCCCTGAGCTTGATTAACTGCATAGTGGACCTGCGCAATGACCGCGACATTCCGTCGATACGCGAAATCAGAGTGACGCGCCAGCTCGCCGGACTGCACTCCGACCCGACTAAGATGGCTATGGGCATGTTTCTGGCAGAGATACTTGGCATAGTCCTCACGGAAGGCGACAGCGACAACAATCTCTTCACTTTTCTTTCAGAAAGCATTGCCCGGCTGAGCGACATCCGACGCGGAGCCGCCAACTTCCATCTGTCGTTTCTCTACCGTCTGGGGTATTTCTTAGGCATCCAGCCCGACATGTCGGGCTACCGCGAAGGTCGTGTGTTTGACCTCGTCGATGCCGTCTTCCGCGACGCACCCCCACTCCACGGCCGCTATCTCGAAGCTCGGGAAGCAAAGTCATTGGCATTACTTTCACGAATGACTCCCGACAACATGCACCTATATAAGTACAGCCGCGAACAGCGACACCGCATATTAACAGCCATTCTCGAATACTATTCACTGCACTATGCCTCGCTGTCATCGCTCAACTCGCTCGACGTACTCCGCCGACTTTTCGACTGAAATATATCATTTATAAGGATTTTTTGTTTAACTTTGTGGCATCAAACGAGCAGAGAGTTCATTGTTTCAAATCCGGCCTGGTAGTTCAACGGATAGAATAGAGGTTTCCTAAACCTTAGATAGCGGTTCGATTCCGCTCCGGGCTACTTTTCAGACATCCCATATTTACTCAACCAGCATCATCACACCATGACACTTTTCAAAAAACTACTTTTCGCATCAGTGGCCGGTTTCATGTCGGCAACAACCATCGGATGCCAGTCAGGAGCCAAATCCACAGCCGAAGCTTCGGCCGTTGCGGCCGACACAGTGCCCGTAGCTTATTTGTTCACTTACTTCACCGGCAACCACATCTCGCAGGAAGCCGTGTGCTACGGCATCAGTCTTGACGGCTATAACTACTATGCGCTTAACGACAATAAGCCTGTCCTCGACTCAAAAGTGATAAGCTCGACCGGCGGCGTGCGCGACCCGCACATTCTGCGCGGCGTCAACGGCGACGACAACTTCTACATGGTGCTGACCGACATGGTGTCGGCCAACGGTTGGAGCTCAAACCGCGCAATGGTAATGCTCAAAAGCCACGACTTAATCAATTGGGACCACTCCGTAATCAACATGCAGAAAAAATATGAGGGTCAGGAAAATCTGAAGCGTGTATGGGCCCCACAGACCATCTACGACGACAAGGCCGGAAAATATATGGTCTACTGGTCGATGCAGTATGGTGACGGACCCGACGTGATCTACTACGCATACGCCAATCCCGACTTCACCGACATCGAAGGCGAGCCGAAGCCCCTCTTCATACCCGAAAACAAGCTGTCGTGCATCGACGGCGACATCGTCTACAAAGACGGCATATATCATCTGTTCTATAAGACCGAAGGCCACGGAAACGGAATCAAGACGGCCACCACCGACAATCTGACATCCGGCAACTGGACCGAGGATCCCGAATATAAGCAGCAGACTCACGATGCCGTAGAAGGTGCAGGCACATTCAAGCTTATCGGCCAAGACAAATATATATTAATGTATGACGTCTACACCAACGGACGCTACGACTTTACCGAAACCACCGACCTTAAGAACTTCACCAAGGTAGAGCAACCCGTCAGCATGGACTTCCATCCGCGCCACGGAACCGTGATTCCCATCACTAAGACCGAGCTCGACCGTCTGACAAAGGCTTACGGAGTTCCCGAGGCTCTTAAAGACCAAATCAAATAGACCCCATTATGAACGTAGGCGATAAGGTTCAAGACCTCCTCGGCCTTGACCAAAACGGAAACGAAGTACGCCGAAGCGACTTCCCCGGCAAAAGCATTGCACTGTATTTCTACCCCAAGGACAGCACCAGCGGATGCACCGCACAGGCCTGCAATCTGCGCGACAATTACCATGCGCTAATAGCTGCCGGTTACCAAGTGGTGGGCGTAAGCGTCGACAGCGAGAAAAGCCATCAGAAATTTATCGAGAAAAATGCCCTGCCCTTCCCGCTGATTGCCGACACTGACCACAAATTAGTGGAGCAGTTCGGAGTTTGGGGCGAAAAGTCGATGTACGGACGCAAATACATGGGCACGTTCCGCACTACATTCATCATCAGCCCTGACGGCACCGTCGAGCGCATAATCACTCCAAAAGAGGTCAAGACCAAGGACCACGCGGCCCAAATACTCGCAAACAACGCCTGACAGGCGGGTTATCAGGCCAAAACAAAAAAACTTACGTCAATATGGGCATTGCATCCATGACGCAGTGACGTCTGGCTCGCATTTTTTGTCCATACATTTGCAGTGGTGTACTTGACTACACTACCACAGAACAACAATACAACTTAAACAATAGATTAATATGAAAAAATTGACCCTCGTCATCGCAGCCGCTTAAGTGGCTCTCGCCGGAAATGCTCAGCTACTTTGGAAGATAGAAGGCAACGGCGCAAAAGAAGCATCTTACCTGTTCGGGACTCACCACATCGCCCCCGTTACCTTGCTCGAAACCACTCCGGGGCTGACCGATGCGCTCAACGGAGCCGATGCGGTCTACGGAGAAGTCGACATGCAGTCGGCCGCTGACCCGATTAAGACCCAGCAATTGATGATGCAACTCGCAATGGCTCCCGCCGACAGCACCATGACCAAGCTGATGACCCAGGCTCAGATCGACTCGGTAAACACAGTTTTGGCCAATTACACCCAAGGCGCACTTACGCTCGAGCAGATGGACATTATGAAGCCGGCACTGCTTGCCACCCAAATAGGAGTGATGCAGACCATGACGGCATTTCCCGACTTCACCGGACAGGAACAGCTCGACAACACCATTCAGGTAAAGGCCCGCGAACTCGGCAAACAAGTGAAAGGCTTCGAGACTCTCGAATTTCAGACAAAAATGCTCCTCGACGAGCCCATCACAGAACAAATCGAGGGGCTTATGCAGACAGTGCGCAAAGACGACGTAGCAGTCAAAAAAGCGCAGGAACTTGCCATGGCATATCTGCTCGGCAATCTCGAGTCGGTGCAGGCGTTGATGTTCGACCCCGAAGTGGGCATGGACGAGAAAGAGGCAGAGCGTCTGATCTACTCGCGTAACGCCGACTGGGTAGAGCAACTGGGTCCGGCACTGGCCGCCGATAAGCTGTTCGTGGCCGTCGGATGCGGACATCTCGTGGGCGAGAAGGGACTCATCGAGATGTTGCGCAATGCAGGCTACACGGTGACGCCGGTGAAGTAAACACATTGACTTTTTTAACGAATATAATTACTTCTTCTATGATTAAGCTCGACAATCTGTCGTTCGGCTACTTCAAGTGGGCAGAGGCGTTGACCAATGTCTCTGCCCGCATCGGGAGTGGCATCCATCTGTTGCTCGGCGAGAACGGTGCCGGAAAGACCACCTTGCTGCATATCATAGCCGGACTGCTGAGACCTAATCGCGGAGAGTGTCTGTTTGACGACTCCAATGTGGCCGACCGTATGCCCTCGACGATGAGCCGAATCTTCTTTCTCGGCGAAAGCATGAACTTTCCCGCCGGAACAATTAACGGAATGGCAAAAATACACGGGCAATTCTACCCGACTTTCGACCCCGTGATGCTTCGGGAAAACTTAGCGCAGTTTGGCTTCAACGGCAACGAATCGCTACGTAGCCTGTCGCTCGGCAACCGAAAGAAAGCCCAGATAGCCTACGCCCTGTCATTAAAGGCCGATGTGCTGCTCCTCGACGAGCCTACCAACGGACTTGACATAACCGCCAAACAGATTCTCCAGACCATGATAGTCAAGTGCGTCGATGAATCACAGACATTGATAGTGTCGACCCACACCGTATCAGAGCTCCAGAACCTCTACGACAGCATCATAATGCTCTCAAAAGGGCATCTGCTCATGGCAATGTCTACCGACCGGATTATCGACAGGCTGGCATTCCGAACTTCTCCCATACCTCCCGTCAGCTATCTTTACAAGGAACTCCGAATGGGACTCAACCACTATATCTGCGCCAAAGGTGACGCGGAAGAGGAGACCGCCATAAACTACACCCTGCTGTATAACGCCCTGCTGAGCCCGCAACGGGATAACATTATCGAACTATTAACAAAAGAATCTGCATCATGATCTCCGACAATTTTTCATGGCGACGGGTCGGAATGGTAGGTCAGTTCTACTTTCCGCGCCTTAAATGGCAACTCATAGCCTACCCCATAGCGGCTATCTGCCTGACTCTGCTGACCTCGGTACTAATAAAGATCGAGCTACCGGCGGTTGCAATCGCCCCCTTCTCATCCATAATAAGCTACATGGTCAGCCTCGGTCCGCTCTTTTTCACGGCAATGGCTGCCCGCGAAGTCGAGACATCGCTTCCGGCCACTAACGGCGAAAAGACCGTATTTATGATTCTGTACTCGCTTATCATCATACCTTTGCTTGTCTGGATACCCCAATGGCTTATCCAACTACTGATGTTCGGAAGCATAGCTCCGATATCTGAGATTCTGCAACATACCATGCCGTCAAATTCCGACATCGCCATCCCGCAAATCTCGCAGTTGGCCACAAAATCAATTCCGACCAACATTTTAAGCTCATTTGCCGTAATTCTCGTCTGCCTTTGCACCGTAGTCACGCTGAAGCGCAACCGCATAATTCTGTCAATCGTGTTCTGCATAGTCTATCAGATTGTCATCACTATTGTAACAAGCATCTATATAGGCGCAAAAATTGTCAACGCCGGAATTTTCCAAAAAATAGCTTCCGGCAAGACCACATCGCCCGATGCCGTCACGGAAGAGATTACAAAGTTTATGACAACGGTAATGCCCGACACGATATGGCTTATGGGCGGATTAAACTTGATTGCCTGCATAGTGCTGACATATCTTATCTACCGTGGCATCAAACGATTTGAAGTGTAAAAAAGGCTATGGATTTTTCCGAAAAATGATTATCCGCATGTTGTCCGTCTGTATGTTCTTGACTTGAAATCGGTGT
>CAZIXM010000059.1:0-11203 GCA_964543345.1 uncultured Muribaculum sp.
AGATTCTCACTGCGAGAGTCTCCTTTTCTATTTCCACCACCTCGTAACTCATTGGTCTGCGCATAGATAGGGTCAGTAGAGGGTCAGTAGATACGGGCAGAAGCTTTGTTGGGGGAATTGTTATATGTTTCACCGGCATATACGCAACCAGATAGGCTATTGTTTGGTAAGAATGAACGACAAGAGGCAAGTAAATGTTGTATGTTAGGACTTATAAAATTATAATTATGGAAAATAAAAGCGATTCTATTATATCCCATGCCGAAAACGCAATTATCGTTGTCGACATGCAAAACGACTTTGTTCTGCCGGGAGCACAGATGAGAGTTATGGGAGCTTACGACACCATCCCCGCAATTCAAAAATTCCTCGACTTCGGACGATCAAAAAATTGGCCTGTAATTTATGCATATCGCGTTCACCGGCCGTCCGGGGTTGATGCCGAGCTATTCCGCCGGCATTTCTTTGAGGAGGGACATCCGTTCTGCATACCGGGCACTAAGGGGGCTGAGGTAGTGGAAGCTATAGCTCCCAAACCTGGCGATATAGAGATCACCAAGCATCGGTTTAGCGCATTTTTCGGCACAGACCTGGACATTGTGCTTCGCGGACTCGGCATAAAAAATCTATATATCGTCGGAACACAATACCCCAACTGCATACGTTCGACTGCCGTGGATGCCATGGGATATGACTATAACGCTACCGTCGTGACCGACTGTTGCTCAGCCGCTACTGACGAAGTAGCAAAAGCTAATGTCATCGATATCCGGAACATGGGCATACCGTGCATTCCGTCAACCGATATAATGAAGTGATTTTATCCTCGAAAAAAATTTGGAGGTTTCAACTTTAAATTATATCTTTGTGTTATAAGTATAGCGAGAGGCAAGAGAGCCTGACCAGTCGCCAAAGATATTACCACATCAAAGTAGATTGGGAAACTCATCAAATTTATATGAAATACCGAGACAAGCTTAGCCGTTTGATGGCGGGCCCCATCCTCTCTTTGGAGAGGAGGCTTTATGCCCAGGCGGATTACAAAGGACGGCGAGCACTCAAATCCTGTCATTCGGAGTTTCATCGCATCCTTTGATGTGGCATTATAAGGAAGCCGGAATCGAATTCGATTCCGGCTTCCGATTTTTCCATCCAGCCCGAGATGCTATCTTTAACCGGATTATCTGCCGGGCACTACAGGCCGGATAGTGCCGTCGGCATTAAAAAGCATCGGGTCGATGCATACTTCGCGATGCCATCCCGGGCCTTTGTCGCCATCAATATAATCTGCATTTATTCTATGGTAGACTATATACCATGCGTCAGATCCGGGAGCCTTAATCACCGAGTTATGCGCAGTGCCATAAATCTTAAGTTCAGGGTTCTGAATAAGAATCACAGGCTGTTCGGCTACTTTTATAGGCCCCAAGGGTGAAGTCGACGTACCGTATGCAACATGATAGTTGGGCGATCCGGTGTCGTCGACCGACCATAGGAAATAATAAAGTCCGTCGCGGTAAAACACGTATGGAGCCTCGCGATAGTTATAGTCATCAAGGGTTCCTCCTTCGGGTGTCATAACTGTAACGGTCGACTCTTTGATCGAAAGCATATCGTCGTTCAACTCGGCTCCTGCCATATAGCCGTTGCCCCAATAAAGGTATGGTTTACCCGACTGAGGATCGACAAACACGTCGACATCTATTTGCTGTCCATGCCCAACAGGCGAGTCAGTAACTATAGGATGACCAAGGTCTACAAACGGGCCTGTCGGCGAATCAGCGACAGCCACTCCGATCTGCTTTCCACCTCCGGCAACAGGATTACCGCTAAAGTAAAGATAATAGCGATATTTGCCGTCGACTTTACGCTCCTCAATAGCCGGAGCCCATGCATTACCGTCTGCCCAACTGACCTGATCCGATTTCAAGTCAAGAGCCACACCTTCGTAAGTCCAATCACGCAGGTCATCTGAAGAAAAAACCGTGTAATACCACCCGCCCCAACCGGGCTGTCCGTCGGTGGTGGAGTAGATGTAGTACTTTCCGGTTCCTTCGGCATACAAAATTTCCGGATCGGCATGAAATCCGGGAAGGATAGGATTCCCGCCGAAAGCCGTCATGCCAGCAAAGGCCATGACGGCAGTTTGAAAAATACGCTTAATCATTAGTGACGGTTTTTACTTACCTTCGATATTATTGATGCGTATATCCTTGTTCGGCTCATCGATAAGTCCTCGGTTGCGAAGCAACGCGTCGGGAGTCGGCTTCTTTCCACGGAACTTTATATAAAGCTCCATCGGGTCGTCGCTTCCGCCTGTTTCCAATACATTTTCGCGGAATGCCTTAGCAGTAGCGGGGTCAAAAATACCTTTCTCCTTAAACAGTTCAAATCCGTCAGTATCAAGCACTTCGGCCCAAAGATAGGTATAATAGCCCGAGGCATATCCGTCGCTTCCGAATATATGCTTAAAATATGGACTACGGTAACGATACTGCACTTCACGCGGCATACCGAGCTTATCTGCCACCTCTTGTTCAAAAGCCTCTATATCGACATTTTCAGCATCAGTCAATTTACCCCATTGGAGGTCGAGCAAAGCCGCTCCGGCCAGTTCCGTAGTAATAAATCCCTGATTATGGGTAGAAGCCGCCTCAAGTTTGGCTATCAGTTCGTCGGGAATTACTTCACCGGTCTTATAGTGGAACGCGTATGTTTTGAGCAGCTCCGGCTCGAGTGCCCAATGCTCGTGAATCTGAGACGGGAGCTCCACAAAGTCGCGGTCAACATTTGTACCGGACTGTGATTTATACTTTGCGCGTGAAAGCATTCCATGAAGTCCATGTCCGAATTCATGGAACATAGTCTCGACATTATCTAATGACAAAAGAGATGGCGAGTCGGCAGTGGGAGGAGCAAAGTTGCATACATTTACGACAATCGGACGCACAGGCTCACCCTCGTCGGGAACAAACGATTCTTTAAATTCTGTCATCCAGGCTCCCTGGCGTTTTGACGGGCGTGTGAAATAGTCGGTCATAAACACCGCGATATGCTCGCCATTGTCGTCAGTCACTTCATATACAGTGACTTCCGGATCATATTTAGGCGCATCAGGAATCTCCGTAAAGTTCACTCCATACAGACGGTGTGCCATCTCGAATATACCTTTACGCACATTATCTATATGGAAATATTGGCTCACTACATCTTCGTCAAGGTCATATTTAGCTTTTCGCACCTTCTCGGCATAGTAATAATAGTCCCAAGGCTGTATCGTGAACGAATTGCCCTCTTTATTGCTAAGGTTCTGCATTTCAGCCACTTCCTCTTTAACTCGTGCCACGGCCGGCTTCCAGATTTGCATCAGCAGGTCTTCAGCATTATCGACCGTTTTAGCCATGACATTGTCTGTCATATAGTCGGCAAAAGTCTCAAATCCTAAAAGACGAGCTTTCTGACCGCGAAGTTTCACTATCTCCGCAATTACTGGATAGTTACTGTATTCTCCGCTCGATGCTAAAGAAGTGTAGCCTTTATACATTTTTTCGCGCAAGCCACGGTCATCGGCATATTGAAGCACCGGCAAGCGGGAAGGAGCGTGGAGCGTAAACACCCATTTTCCATCCAGGCCGCGCTTTGATGCAGTCTCGGCGGCTATTGCCACAACATTGGCCGGAATTCCGGCTAGTTGAGCGTTGTTGTCGACAACAATTTCAAATGCGTTAGTGGCATTAAGCAGATTTTTGTTGAATTTAAGGTATAGATCCGAAAGACGCCCGTTGATGTTCTTAAGTTCCTCCTTTTGGCTGTCGGAGAGCAATGCACCGCTACGGACAAACTTTTTGTAGGCCTGCTCAACCGCACGCATTTGAGCCTTGTTATAGCCGGCCGACTCGCGAGAATCGTAAAGCGTCTTAACTCGCTCAAACAACTTAGGGTTCATCGATATTTCATCCTGATGAGCCGACACGAGCGGATAAAATTCAACTCCGATGGCATCCATTTCAGCATTGGAGTTTGACTCATCAAGATTCATAAACACCGCACATACCCGGTCAAGTATCGGACCGGAATGGTCGAGTGCCACGATAGTGTTGTTAAATGTCGGAGCGTCAGGATTATTGGCAATAGCCTCGACATTCTTTTTTTGCTCTTCTATACCGTCCTTAAGCGCGGGAAGATAATCGTCATAGCTGATTTTGTCGTATGGCGCGATGTCAAACTTGGTGCCGTACGGCTCTAAGAACGGATTTTTCCTTGAATCGTCCATAGCATTTGGTGTTGCGTGCACCGAACCGCAGATGGCGGCCGATGCGACAATGGTTAATAATAATCGGTTCATATAATAGAATTTGGATTAATGATTCGTTTTAATGTCCTCATTTCAACCGGTGGTGGCATCTACTCCCTCAGAAGGCGACGACCCCCAAACGAAGGTAGTCAGCAACGGATAGTGGTCGGAACACTTTATCTTTCTGCGCACGATTTTGACGGCCCTAAAGTCACCGCGATAAAGCACCTGATCTATATGGAAGTAAAATCTATTGGCATTATATGTGGCCCGCGCGCCAAACGCACAGTCGGCGTAGGCATCGCGGAGTCCGGCTCCGCAGATTATCCTATATGCGTAGCTTCCTGGCACATCGTTGAAATCTCCAACCAGAATGATGTCACCCTTTCTGGTATCGAGAAAGTTGCGTATGTCACGCGCTTGGTCAGCCCGAAGCCTGAATGCCGAAAGCAGTTTGGATATTATATCGTTCTTTACCTTTGAAATCTCTTTACGCGACGTGCGGACACTCTCCTTCTCGGTAAGTTCCAGATAAAGCTCTTTGTCGTCGGGAGTCAACCCAATAGATTGAAGATGGCAATTGACCAACGTGACCTCATGTCCCTCTATGTCGACACTATACGCGCTGTAATTTCCCGTGTCCCACTGTTCATGTGGCGGAATAGGCAATGCTTTTAACGGGAATTTCGACATAACCATATCGAAATTAGGCTTTGACTGATCATAATAAGGATAGCGCGCGCGCAACGAATCAAGTTGCGACTGCCAATGCTTATTCTTATACTTGCCCATAATAGGTACCGCCTCCTGCAGACACACTATGTCGGCATTCGTCGAAAGAATATACGACAGCGTCCGATTGCCCCATTCCGGATCGGGGCCCTGCTGGTCGGTAAAGTTGATGACATTATACGTCAACACGGTGAAAGACCTCGACTTCTCCGAATCAGTAATCTTACCTTCACCGAAGTTTAACGGACATACAGTCAGCACCGGGCCTGAGCAGATCAAAAATGCCACGACATCGACCAACGCCATCTTTCGCATTATGAAGAGATTGACAATAAACAATGCCAACACTACAGCTACCCATACCGGAAGCGTCATGCCGGGCAATTGTGCCCAAGCACACGTGGAGGGGTCGATATATCCTGCGTATGACGATACAATCAGCGCCAAAATGCACAAGATATTGAATGCACTCCATAGAATCCGGAAAAGTGACCGGCCAGCATACCATATTTCTGATTTCGCCGACATAAGTATCTTATTTAATTTTTTTGCTTATGTCAAATAAACGTTTTTTCTCCTCCTGAGTAAGACCCGAATAGCCGTTTTTTTTAATTTTTTCGAGTATTCCGTCAAGTTCAGCCTCATTTTGTCGGTCTGACTCACGACGTTGCGTCGAAGCGGAGCCACTGCCATATCCTGAAGACGGCCTGCGATAAGCGTTATACGAACGTTTTTCGCGCGGTGTCGGCTTAAGTCTCTGAAATACGTTTACCACCCAATCTATCGCCTTATTAAATGGGCGCGTAATATCAACTCCCCTTTTCAAGGCCATAGCGTAGGCCAAGCCCACGATTGCACCTCCGATATGCGACACATGGCCGCCTCCGTTAACCCCCGTCACGCTCATAAAGTCGATGGCTATCGTCACTATCGCTATCCACTTCAGAGCTACCGGCCCCAGGAAAAGCAATCCGACCTTATAGTCAGGATGCAGAATTGCCGTAGCCGCCACTATCGCTATGACAGACGCCGACGATCCGATAAGCCAGCCGTGAACTCCGGCAAAAACCGGCAAAAAGCTGTAAGCGAGCATAAACAAGAGTCCGCCACCGATGCCACCGTAGACATACAGTGCCGTAAGTCTCCGCTGGTCGCCCACGATAAGGAATATCGTGCCGAACCAATATAGCCATATCATATTGAACAGGATATGGAATATATCGTATTGGGCAAACATGTATGACACTATCGTCCACGGACGCGTTGCGAACACACCGAAGTCTGACGGAAGCTCTATCCACATCAGCAATGCGGACGCAAACGCCGAATTAAACAGACTGCACACAAAGTTTAGCAACATCAACACCACAAACACAGCGATGTTAACATAGATAATGCGAATCAGCATCGATCCGGTTCGCCACCTGTAACGTAACGTCTCAAAAATACCCATTGCGGTTGACTATTCCCTTGTGTTTCCAATACAGTATCATAAACACTCCGAAAAGCATTCCTCCCAGATGGGCGAAGTGTGCTACTCCGTCATTGGCCGAACTCATGCCAAGGCCAAGCTCGATAATGCCGTAGCCTATAACCATCCACTTTGCCTTAATCGGTATAGGGATGAACATCAGATATAGTGGCAGATTCGGGAACAGCATTCCGAAAGCCAACAATACTCCATAGATAGCGCCGGAGGCACCGATGGTCACCATCATATTGGCCACCATTCCCTTATATGCTTCGATTTGTGAGGCCGGAATCATCTGATAGGCCTGTTCCATTGTCAGCTTGTTGGCATGGGCAAAATTGGCCACAGTCATTTCAAGGCTATGGTTGACCATATTGTCCATCATTAACGCCCATACACCCTCCTGAACCAAAGCCGCACCGACTCCGCAGGATATGTAGTAAAACAGGAACCTACCCGACCCCAACACGCGTTCAAGCGTAATGCCGAACATAAACAGCGTGAACATATTGAATATCAGATGTGCAATATTGCTCTCAGAATGGAGAAACATATACGTGAACAGCTGCGCCACATTAAAGTCTGCCGCCGTAAAATAGTGCAGTCCGCAATACTTCACCAAGTCGATACGCGACGGAAGAAGCATCATTGCCACCCATATTATCACATTGATTATGATAAGATTCTTCGTCACGGGAGGCATCGCGCTGAAGAATGATCTGCCGTTTGTCTGCATTGTAGGTAGTTATCGTTATTTGTAAGTGTACATATTAAATACAAATTTAGGGAAAAATATTCATTCTTTACCGAACCGAATTGTCTCTTACTGCGTTAATAAGTAAAAATTATCAAATTTTTGGTAAAATCGGGTGAATTTAAGAATTTAACACTTATATTTGCGACACAGTATGCATCCCGAAATACCAAATTCAGAAATTTTTGACGTACAACTATTTATAACATAATTAAAATTCAAGAAGTATGAAAATGTTTAAGAAAATCATGGCCGTTACTTTGTTGGCCGTTGCTATGGCACTTCCCGCATCAGCACAATTCCGTTGGGGTCCTAAAGTAGGTATTGATGTCAGCAAAATGCATTTTAACAAAGAAATCGCCAATTCCGACAATCAGACCGGAATCACAGCCGGACTTATGGCCGAATTTCAGGTGCCCATCATCGGCCTCTGCGTTGACGGATCAGTTATGTATGCCCGCCGTAACGTGAAGTTTGAGAGCGGTGACGAATCTTTGGTTTATAAGCGCGACTTTATTGACATACCCGTCAACCTGAAATACAAATTCAACTTCCCGCTGATCAGCCGTATCGTGGTTCCCTACCTCACCACCGGTCCTAATTTCTCATTCTTGGTAGGCAAAAACAAGCTCGAAGGCGGAAAGAAGTCGACCGTGGCATGGAGCTTCGGACTTGGCGCACAGCTCATAAGCCATCTCCAGATTGGAGCCAGCTACAACTTCGGAATCACCAAAGCCGAAAGCAGCGACGGCATTTACGGCAAAGACCGCTACTGGGCAGTAACAGCCGCTTGGCTCTTCTAATCGCCCTTTTCCGCCCGCTCTCGATAATGCCCGACCTCGGGTAAAAGTATCGGGGTATCAAAATGGAATATCGCATCTGAAAGATGCTTAAAATAGCTTCTGAAAGATGCTTAAAAATTGGTTCCGGGTGGTCAGGGAGTGGGGGCAAGATCGCATCTGAAAGATGCGGGGAGGAAATGAATGCGAGGCTTCGAAGGGTCAAGATCGCATCTGAAAGACGCGTGAGCTGAATTTCCGGGTAAAGAGACCGCCAGGTCGATTTGCCCGGGAAAAGTCAATAGGTGCGTTAAATCTGTAAAGATTTATCAATTAGCATGTTACGATATTAAATCTTTGCAGATTTTATTGTTTGTCGCAATTTATACCGGAGATAGGCGCGTTGCGCCAATCCCCGGCTACACAATTTTGTGCATCTTTCAGATGCAATCCGTTATAAATCACAGGTAATATGGTTGTGCGTCCGCGATGCGGACGTTGTTATGGGTGGTTTTGTTTACCACACGTTGCGGTCACCTACGGCGACCTTACGTGTGGCTACGCATGTTCGACGGTCAAACCGTCGGAGCCTACGGCGGTGTGTGTCGCGCAGTCGGGTTTATCGGTGGTGCGCCGTTGAGCATATCGGCGGGAATGTGTTCAGGGTTGCGTTGGCGGTGGCGGTATGGCGGAGCCTTCGCGGTGGAGCCGCGACAGATGCGTAACCACATGCAAGGTCGCCGTAGGTGACCGTAGCTTGTGGTAAACGCGCCCTTCCCTCCCGCATGGCTACAGCGTAGCCATACAAAACACCAGCCCAATCTTTCAGATGCAAAGATTACCGAATAGCAATCTTTTCCGCTTTGCCTCCGCTGACTTTGATGTAGATGCCGGAGGGAAGCGACATATATTCGCGCTGACCTTCGTACACCTTTATGCCGCTGAGGTTATAGATTACGACATTGCCGTCATTATCTGCTTCGACATCTTCCACACCGGACACCTCCGTCACAATATTTCCGAATAATCCCCACGGTGCGGTATTATAATATTCGTCATAACTGTTTTTAGGACAGTAAAGTGTGGCCTGGCTATATATTTCGTCGTCAAAGATATTTACGTCGGCCACTATAGGTGTTTCGGCCATATATGTGACAGAAGTTATATTGGCGCACTCCCACCAACAATTTGCTCCAATCGACTCTATATTTTCTGATAGGGTTACACTCGTCAAGCCAGTACAACCACGGAATGCATCGTTACCGATATTCGTGACCGAATTGGGAATCTCAATGCTTGTCAAGCCGGTACTATACAGGAATGCCCACTTTCCGATGCTCGTGACCGAATTGGGAATCTCAATGCTCGTCAAGCCTACACAATACTGGAATGCCCACTTTCCGATGCTCGTGACCGAATTGGGGAGCGATACGCTCGTCAAACCGGTACAATGGCTAAATACACTCTCCTCGATGCTCGTGACCGAATTGGGAATCTCAATGCTTATCAGATTGGTACATCCGTAGAATGCACCGGGACCAATACTCGTGACCGAATTGGGTATATCGATGCTCGTCAAGCCGATACAACCAGCGAATACATAGTCATCGATACTTGTGACCAAATTGGGCAAATCAATGCTTGTCAGACTTGTACAGTGGTAGAAAGCAGCGTCTCCGATACTCGTAACCGAGTTGGGGATCTCGATGCTCGTCAAACCGAAACAGTTGTTGAAAGCAGCGTCTCCGATACTTGTAACCGAGTTGGGGATCTCGATGCTTGTCAAACTGAAACAGTTGTAGAAAGTGTGGTCTGCGATACTCGTAACCAAATTGGGAATCTCTATGCTTGTCAGACTTGCACAGTCGCTGAAAGCTCCATACCCGATACTCGTAACCGAATTGGGAATCTCGATGTTTTCCAGTCTTGTAACAGAGAAAGCAGCTCTTCCGATACTCGTAACCGAATTAGGAATCTCTATGCTTGTCAGGCTGGTACAGCAGCTGAAAGTACGGGCTTCGATACTCGTAACCGAATTGGGAATCTCGATGCTTGTCAGACTTGTACAGTAGCAAAAAGCCCATTCTCCGATACTAATAACCGAATTGGGGATCTCGATGTTTGCCAAGCTGTAACACAAATGGAAAGCATTTTTTCCTATACTCTTAACCGAATTGGGAATCTCGATGCTTGTTAAACTGGAACAGAAGTAGAAAGCGCTGTCACTAATCGATGTTACAGCATAAACCTTTCCATCGTAGGGAACACGAGAACTAATTGTAAAAGCACCGCTTATATCTGATTTATTTTTCCCAACACTGGCGGTCATTGTGCTGGTATCTAAGTCGTAATTCAAACCGTTGTAAGTTATGGTCTCTGCTTGCGTCTGAAATATCGAAAATAGCGCGATGATGAAAGGTATTATTCCCCTTTTAAATTTTAATTTATCCATAATAATTGTTTTATATCGTTCTTACGTATTGCTTAGTGAGGTTGGTTTGTCGTTAAAAAATATCCAACAACCGGCATTTGCCGGTGACAACATTTACGAGGATCCCGATCATAAAGCTCCAAAATCGCTCGGTATATACCCTTTTGCGAGAGGTTTTCTCTCCGCAATGTATATGAATATCACCGTTGACATTGATGATGTTGTTTGTCTTGAAGTGATATATCTTAGAATCGTCAATCATTTCTTGCGGTTCTATGCCAGGAATATGGTCGAATTGGATGACGGGTTGGGTAACAAAGGGAACTCCCTTGTTAGCAGCCATTTCAATCAATCTATGTTTGGGACAGTTGTTGGGGCGACGAAGAAATATTACGGTATCTGAACCTGTTTCAATCAATTCTTCCAGTTCAGGACTTATTCCGCCAGAGTAAAAGATTATGATCCTCCGATCAGATTTAGGCGGAAATGCATAAAGAAAACCTTTATGGGGGTATTCTTCAACATGAAAATCCCGGAAGATTAACGCAGCCTTCAATTCTTCTTTTAGGGAATCGAAGCCATCCAAATCCATATCAATGTATCGTTCAATCCCTGAAAGCCATAGCAGATATGGGGCACAGAACGAAGCGTTGGTTGAGGGAGGAGGGATGGATTGGGGAAAGTTGCTTGATGTCAAAGGGTTAGGAGAGAGTGGGGGAGTGGTGCGAAAAAAACGAAACGT
>CAZIXM010000060.1:0-8892 GCA_964543345.1 uncultured Muribaculum sp.
GCTATTCATTTTATGCATCTTTCAGATGCAATAATTCTATTTTGACACACCGTCTCTTAAATCGCGAAATTCCCAAAAGTCTTGCTTTTGTGTTAAATTTTTCATACCTTTGCACCGCTTTTTAGCATCCCGTGTGATGGGAAATTAAGAAGCATTCTTAATTTTGAGTAACACAACAATTTTAAACAAACAAAATGAAGACTTACAAATTGTCTGCCGAACCACGTACTGAACTCGGCAAGAAAGCAGCTAAGAATCTGCGTTCTGAAAACTTGATTCCCGTCGTCCTCAACGGTGGCGAAATCGTAACTCTGCCCTACGCTGAAGCCCTAAAGCCCGGCGAGAAGTTAATTGAAATCGGCAACGGTAAAGGCATTATCACAACTGACCTTGTTGTTAAGAACGAAGATGTCCGTAAACTTCTTTACACTCCCGACGTTTTCGCTATCGAGTTGAATGTTAACGGCGAAACCCGTAACGCAGTCCTTCGCGAAGTTCAGTTCCATCCGGTTAAAGATACTGTGCTCCACATCGACCTTCTCGAAGTAAATGACAAAAAGCCCGTCGTTGTTGAAGTTCCCGTTAAACTTGAAGGACACGCCGAAGGTGTTAAAGCCGGTGGTAAGCTCACCCTGTCTATGAAAAAGATTAAGGTTAAAGCTATATACAAGAATATTCCCGAACGCGTTATAGTCAACATTGACCACCTCGGTCTCGGAAAGACTCTTCAAATCGGCGACCTGAATTTCGAAGGTCTTGAACTGATGAACGCTAAAAACGCCGTAGTTTGCGCCGTTCAATTGACTCGTGCCGCTCGTGGTGCCGCCGCTAACGCCGGCAAATAATTCTATTAAAGCTTAGACTTTTTTGAATGAAATATCTTATTGTTGGTCTCGGAAACATTGGTGACGAATACCGTGGAACCCGCCACAATATAGGATTTAGAATATTGGATGCCTTTGCCGAGGCATCCAATATTACTTTTAAAACGGAGAGATACGGCGATGTTGCTCACATGCGTCTTAAAAACAAGATGCTCACCCTGCTAAAGCCCTCCACCTATATGAATCTGAGCGGAAATGCTGTTCGATATTGGAAAGATAAAGAAGGTATTGACATTGACCACATTCTCGTACTCGTCGATGATATCGCACTGCCATTCGGTGCCATACGCTTAAAGCAGTCAGGAAGCGACGCCGGACACAACGGTCTAAAAAACATTGCCCAGATGCTGGGGACACAAGCTTACCCGAGACTGCGTTTCGGTGTCGGAAACGACTTCCCAAAAGGTTGCCAGATAGATTACGTTTTAGGACACTTCACTCTTGACCAGCGCCAGCAACTCCCTGCTCGCGTAGAAGTAGCATGCGAAGCTATTAAAGCATTCTGCCTATCCGGCATCCAGTTCGCAATGTGCAATTTCAACAACAAATAATCCACATAAAAATTGAAGACAGAAGTTAGAATCGACAAATGGCTTTGGGCTGTACGCATCTTCAAGACCCGAACAATTGCAACTGAAGCATGCAAAAAAGGCCGAGTGATTATGGGTGAAAATCCGGTTAAGCCTTCACGCACCGTAAAAGTCGATGACATTATTAAAGTAAGAAAACCGCCGGTGACATATTCTTTCCGAGTTAAAGCTCTGACCGAAAATCGGCTCGGAGCGAAACTTGTGCCCGATTACATGGAAAACATCACGCCTAAATCAGAGCTTGACCTACTTGAAGTAGTTAAAATAAGCGGATTTATTGACCGAAGAAAAGGCCTTGGCAGACCCACAAAAAGAGAGGGGCGAGAACTTTCCCGATTCAAAGAAGAGTCCATGGACGACGGTTGGGACTTTGACTTCGACTTTGACGAAGATGATGAGGCAAATGATTGATCAGACCGACTTCAACATCTCCAGAAACTCACGCCTTAACGATGCATCTTCGGCAAATCTTCCGGAATAGTCCATCGTCGTAGTCGACGAATCCTGCTTCTCAACGCCTCGCATTTTCATGCACAGATGTTCTGCGTTGCAAACCACCATGACACCGTGCGCTTTAAGCGTATCATAAACTTCCTTACATATCTCAGCCGTAAAACGCTCCTGAACTTGCAGGCGACGCGCATAGACATTAACTACCCTGGCAAGCTTTGATAAGCCTATCATATTGCCATTCGGCAGATAACCAATTGATACTTTTCCAAAAAAAGGCAATATGTGATGCTCGCAGAACGAATAAAATTCTATATCCTTCACTATTATCATCTGCGATCCGGCATATTCAAATATCGCCGTACGCATAACTTCAGCCGGATTTTGACGATAGCCCTGTGTCGCGAAATATAAGGCTTTGGCGGCCCTTATAGGAGTCTTCACAAGCCCCTCGCGGTCAGGATTTTCACCTATAAGTTCTATTATTTTCTTATAGTGCTCGGCTATCTGAGCTATTACTTGATCTTTATCCTCCGTCGACATCTTTTGCCTACTATTTCCCTACGGTTATACGATCGCGGACCACACGTATTTCCCTGCTGTATGATGGGAAAGCCTCTTTAAGAAGATGCGCGGCATTATTGGCTTCCTCCTGTGTTCGGAAATTTCCTACACGCAAACGCCAATAAGGAGAGCTGAACACCACGTAGGTCGCATATTCCGGAAATTTTGCACTTACATTTTTAGCTCGGGCACGCGCTTCGGCCTTTGCAGTTTGGGCATTATTATCGGAGAACACCTGAATCCTGTACCCACCCATCTTTCCAGAAGCAGGAACAGTTGTTGCGGAAGCCTTCGGTTGCTCTTCAAGTTTTTCTGTCTCATCATTTACCGGTTGCAGACGCTTTAGTAATTCTGATGGCATATTCACAGCGACGTTGCCGTTCTCCTCGATATGCTCTATTATCGTGGCATCATCTGAATCCTGACCGGAGAAGTCTTGTGCTCTCGCGCCAACGACCGTCAATGCCAACAACAATGCTGATATGTAGAAGCTTATTTTCATTTGTCGTCTATTTAACAGCTGAATAGTCCGCAAAGATAGCAAAATTTTCTCAATGTCAGTATAAAAATCTTCTACGTGCCAAAATCCCCAACGCGAGGCAGTGTCATAATGAACAATTGTGGGGGTGTCGCAAATTCGATTTACGACACCCCCACACATATTTTTGATATTATTTCAGAAGTCTCAGACTCTTTTTACGAGGGCTTAGAAGATACCGAGGTCAAATTTTGAAAATTCAAGATCGCTCTTAGCCTTATCCTTCATTGTAGGATCAAGCTTAATAGCGGTGCGGAGGTTATTCATTACCATATTCTCGTTGTTTGTACGGGCACCGAGGATAGCGGTCAAATAGAATGTTGTAGCATTCGGATTACGTATTCCGCTGAGTGTTGTCTTAGCCTTGCTGTAGTCCTTGTTAAGAATTTGCGCAAGCGCCGCATTGTTCGACTTGCTGTCACCAAAAGCACGGATTGCTGAGTTATAGTCACCCTGCTTTAGGTAATATGTACCGAGTGCGTCGGCAAGTTCAGGAACGCCGGCCGCATTTCCAAATTTAGCGGTGGCATCCTTGTAGTTATTGTTCAGCAACGAAACCAGGCCGAGGTTCATCTGAGCCTCACCGCTGTTGGGAGCGATTTTAGCCGCCTGTGCAAAACATGCCGCAGCCGCCTCATAGTCTTGATCAATAAACTGACACATTCCAAGGTTGTTATATGCGCGGTAGTCGTTAGGATACAAGCTGATAGCAGTATCGTAGATCTGCAGACGCTTGTCATTGTCGTCGGTCAAAGTACCTGCATAAAGAATTTCATCTACGCTGAGTGCTTTCGGGTTAAGCAGATATATATTCATTATCTCCTCGTCGCTCTTGCCAATAACATCAATTGAAGCTGTGATGCGAGAATAGCGCAACTGGGGAAGTATCTCCTCAGCAAGCTGATCAAACACTGATGAAAGGTTACGGATTTCACGTTCGCGTTGCTCCGGATCCTTATACATAGAAAGAACGCTCAATATCAGTTCCTTATCCTGAATATTACTTGCTGCCACCAACGTCTTGAAACCTTCCCAATCCTGTGGAGTAAAGTCGGCTGTAAGTTCGCCGAAGTCAGTGATATGATCCTTCTTCAGTCTGTTCTCTACGTATCCCAAAGTATTCTTTTCGCGGTTCTCGGCAAGCTTGGTATTGAGTTCCACGCCACCGTCAGGCGATGCGTAAGATGTCACGTTAATCTCCTTAATCTCGCGGCGACCGTCGTCGTTAGCCTGGGCTATTTCGTTGTGCAAGTCCTGCATCTGGCGAGTGCGAAGTTCGCCGTCTCGGATATTGGCTTGATTGATCAAGAACTTAATGTCGGCATCAAATTTTTCATTTATTATACGCTGGAACTTGTCAGGAGCAATTGCTGGGCTGACAGAGCCGGCATCGGCAAGCGCGGCTGTAGCTATCACTCCGTCGGCCACCTTTACACGGGGTAGCACATACTGCTTGTTGCCCTGACGTACAGTAAATGATAAAAGTAACTGGCTATTGCGCATTTCCGGGTTATATACATACTGGACAGGAATGGTTACGGTACCGCCATTGTCGTAATTGATTACAGGGTTGTTACCGCGCACCTTTTCTCCTTGGAAGGTATAAGGAGCGGAAGCCACTTCCATTCCGTCAAACTCAAGATAGGGAGTAACGGTGACTTCTGCATTCTTCTGGAAAAACTTTGCGGGAATATTTCCGGTGACAGTTCCGGGCACCTTGTCGCCTACTACCTCAAGAGGGTTCGGATTCACAGAAAAATAGTCAGCCTTGAACTGGTTCATCTTCTTGCCGCATCCGGTGAGTAATAGAGCGCTTCCCAGTAGCAGCGAATAGCACAATTTGCTGTTCATGATTAAATTTAATTATAATGTTATGTGATAAATGATTGTTCGCACTAAATGCTTTCCCAATAATTGGTGTGCAAATATAAGAATTATTTCGTAGATTTCCTCTCGACACATCATATAAGTTTTGTTAATAATCACACACTTTTATTCACTTTTTCTTCATAGTATTCATCCAAAGAAATGTTTACCGAAGACATCCAGCTCAATATTGGCACCTTTTATTATCGATTTAGCTCACATGGCAAAACATTTATGCCAAAGTGTGCTGTTATTTCAAGCACAAATCACTAAATTTGCATGTTAAATATTTATTAGTTTTATATTCAAATTAATTTCAGCCGATGAGAAAATGGCGCATTGAGGACAGCGCAGAGCTGTACAACATCAATGGTTGGGGAATGAAATACTTCTCTATTAATGAAAAAGGGCATGTGACTGTTACCCCGAAGGAAGGTCATGCCTCGGTCGACATTAAGGATGTGCTCGACGAATTGCAGGTACGTGACGTCGCGGCTCCCCTGTTGCTTCGATTCCCTGACATTTTGGACAACCGTGTTGAGAAAATCTCCCGGTGCTTCCGGCTGGCAGCTGAAGAATATAAATATGATGCACAAAACTTCATAATATATCCCATCAAAGTTAATCAGATTCGGGAAGTGGTCGAAGAAATTGTGTCGCACGGCAAAAAGTTCAACATCGGACTCGAAGCCGGGTCAAAGCCCGAGCTACATGCCGTCCTTGCCACGAACATTGCCGACGACGCTCTCATAATATGCAATGGCTACAAAGACAAAGACTATATAGAGCTGGCTTTGCTCGCACAAAAGATGGGTCGACGAATATTCCTTGTCGTGGAGAAGCTCAATGAGCTGACCATGATTGCAAGTGTCGCCAAACGCCTCGAAATATCGCCTAACGTCGGCATACGCATCAAACTGTCAAGCGCGGGCTCCGGCAAATGGGAAGAGTCTGGAGGCGACCAATCGAAATTCGGCCTCAATTCAAGCGAGCTGTTCAACGCTCTTGACTTCTTGGAGAAAAACAAGATGACGGACTGTCTTAAGCTTATACACTTCCATATCGGTAGCCAGATAACAAAAATCCGACGAATCAAAAATGCTCTGCGAGAAGCCACACAGTTCTATGTCCAACTTTCTAAAATGGGATTCAACATTGACTTCATCGACATTGGAGGCGGCCTCGGCGTTGACTACGACGGCACGCGAAGCTCGGCAAGCGAAAGTTCCATGAACTACTCAATTCAAGAATATGCCAATGACTCCGTATCGGCACTTGTCGACGCTTGCGTGAAGAACGGACTTAAACAGCCCAACATAATCACCGAAAGCGGCCGGTCGTTGACTGCCCACCACTCTGTGCTGATTTTTGAAGTTCTCGCCACCACATCTTTACCGCAATGGGACGATCGCGAAGAGGTCTCCAATGACGACCACGAACTCGCGCGCGAACTATATGAAATTTGGGACAAGCTCAGCCAACCGCGCCTCTTTGAAAGCTGGCACGATGCCTTACAGATTCGCGAAGAGGCCCTTGACCGCTTCAGCTTGGGTATGCTCGACCTTAGAACCCGATCACAAATCGAAAAACTTTTCTGGTCCATTGCTCGGGAAGTTGGCGAGATTGCGGCATCTATGAAGCATGCGCCCGAAGAGCTTAGAAAAATAGCCAAAATGCTTCCCGACAAGTATTTTTGCAACTTCTCGCTTTTCCAGTCGCTTCCCGACTCATGGGCAATCGACCAAGTTTTCCCTATTATGCCTATTTCACGCCTTGACGAGAAACCGACGCGCACAGCCACGATACAAGACATAACATGCGACTCTGACGGAAAAATAGCCAACTTTATATCCCCTCATGGTGGTACCGCCAACTCACTACCCGTTCACACGTTCAAGCCCGGTGACCCTTACTATATCGGTGTATTTCTCGTAGGAGCTTATCAGGAAATATTGGGCGATATGCACAATCTGTTCGGCGACACAAACGCAGTCCACATCAGCGTTTACAAGGACCGCTACGAAATCGACCAAATCATTTACGGCGAAACCGTCGACGAAGTGCTCGACTACGTTCAATACAACCCGAAAAAGCTCGTCCGCAACGTTGAGACATGGGTAACCTCTTCCATGAAGAATGGCAAAATCACCCCCGAAGAAGGCCGCGAATTTATGAGCCAGTACCGATCGGGGTTATACGGTTACACATATCTCGGGAAAGATCTATAATGGCCGACTTTTCAAATGCCGACGGGCAAGTGCCGGTTAATTTCCGATATTTCATGCGTCTCTCTTACCGAGGAGCGCGCTTCCACGGTTGGCAGGAGCAGCCAAACGCAGTCAGCGTGCAGTCTGCCATTGAAGACTGTCTGTCGAAAATTGTCCGCGAAAACATAAAAATCACCGGTGCAGGACGTACCGACACCGGTGTAAATGCCAGAATGATGGTGGCTCACTTCGACGTAAGCCGACCCATAGAATCCATTGAGGCTCTGATAAGAGGCATCAACTCTATGGCAGGCCCGGATATTGCCGTCGAAGAAATATTCAAAGTAGCCAATGACGCACACGCCAGATTCGACGCTCTGTCAAGGACATACCATTATTATGTCCACACAGGCAAGTCGCCTTTCCTCTACCCTCTCAGCTGGCAGGCTCCCCCAACATTAGACTTTGAAGCAATGAACAAAGCCGCCCGGATATTGCTCAAAACATCCGACTTTACATCGTTTGCCAAACTTCACACCGACACAAAGACAAATATCTGCAACGTGACTCAAGCCGCTTGGCACAATCTCGGCGAAGGCCGACACGTATTCATCATTTCCGCCGACCGCTTCTTGCGCAACATGGTTCGGGCGGTTGTTGGAACCTTGGTCGACGTCGGGCGCCACAAGCTTTCCTTAGACCAATTCGTCAAAATAATCGAAGCGCGCGACAGATGCGCCGCGGGGACATCAATGCCCCCGCATCCGCTGTTCCTTTGGGACATTAAATACCCCTACTATAATCAGAACGAGTCTTCCGACAATATCTCCAATACTTCAGGCGATAAATAATCGCTTACCACATAAAACGGCACCCTTACGTCAACGGCACCCGTGGAGTACGGGGCTATGTCGTACGGATGATAGTGGAACACAACGTCATAACCCTGAAGATAAAAGTTGTGCGACAAAAAAAGCTGGTCGCTGAAAAAACCCTTGGCATCAAGCTCTTTCAAAGTTGACACCCCGTTGTCAGCCATCAATTTACCCTTCACTATATCAAATAAGGCTTTATCAGAGCCCGGCTTAAATGCGCTGTTGAAGTCTATGACCTCACCTTTGGCAAAATCATAGTTAAGGAAGTTGGAGATGGTGAGCCCATGCGCTCCACCCTCATAAATACTGGTCATAATCTGATAAACTATGAATTTAGGACTGAATGCTACCGACGACACCACCGTACCGTGGTAAAGCACCATCGCTTTTGACTTATCGGGAATAGAGTCAATGCCAACCATCTTATATGTGTCGCTCCCCTGAGGATTGTCAAGGGCGGTCAATATCGACTGCTCAACAGTCTTTTCCGGATGGATGAACGCTCTGGCTATCAGCGAATCCTGCAATGGCTTTATGTCATAATTGCCCATCTGTTCAGGCCACTCTACCGCGACATTAACCTTGCTGTACACATTAAGCGAATCTGCAAACAGCGCACCCTCGCACAGATAGTCGCGCTCGGCCGACTTGACTGTCTGCACCACCTTAAACTCATTTATTTCCGAATCCCAATCCATCTTTTGAGAATGGCCACAAGCCGACAATCCCAAAAGTCCTACAGCACAAGCGAGTGAACCCGCCGAAAAATATCTCATTTTCATTTTTTAAATTAGTTATTCCTATTAATTATATAACCATCTCAATGCATCGCAAGTTTACTCGCTACTCTATATTTACTCAATTTGACCTTCCCTGAAAAGTGTTGACAGATTTGAGGGCGATTAACTAATGTGGTTT
>CAZIXM010000061.1:0-8835 GCA_964543345.1 uncultured Muribaculum sp.
TGAAAATCTCCACTCGGTACAGACTGCCGCAGGTGTGCCGTTGTCGAAGTCGCTGTCTAAAGTGGACGGACTCGGAGCGGTCAATCTCGATGTCGAGATGGAAACCGGCACCGGCAAGACATACGTCTATATCAAAACGATGTTTGAACTTAACAAACTCTATGGTTGGTCGAAGTTCATCATCGTTGTGCCAAGCATAGCTATTCGTGAGGGTGTAGCCAAATCTTTCCGTATGCTTGAAGAACACTTCATGGAGCATTACGGCAAGAAAGCCCGTTGGTTTGTCTACAACAGTTCAAACCTTAATCAACTCGACCAGTTCTCGCAAGATGCCGGTCTGAACGTGATGATTATAAATACACAGGCTTTTGCCGCCTCCCTCAAAGAGGGTGGCAAAAGTAAGGAAAGCCGCATCATTTACTCGAAGCGCGACGAGTTTGCTTCTCGCCGACCTATTGATGTGATTGCCGCCAACCGCCCAATCATCATTATGGACGAGCCACAAAAGATGGAGGGCGCGGCTACACAGTCTGCCCTCAAAAAGTTCAATCCGCTGTTTGTGTTGAACTATTCGGCTACGCACAAAACAAAGCATGATACCGTCTATGCCCTCGATGCTCTCGACGCTTACCGTGAGCGTCTTGTAAAGCGTATCAAGGTTATCGGTTTTGAACTTAAAAACCTACGAGGCACCAACGGCTATATGTATCTCGACAATATCATATTGTCGCCAAACAAGCCTCCTATGGCTCGCATATCCATCGAAGTCAAGAACGCCGCCGGTGAACCTCGCCGTCATTTCAAAACCATTGGAGTCGGTTACTCTCTGTTTGTTGAGTCCAACGAACTGCTCCAGTATAAGGACTATACTGTCGCTGAGATTTTCCCCGGTTCTGCTACGCAACCTGTCGGGTATGTCACCTTCACAAACGGAGTAACACTCCGCAAGGGTGATGTAGTTGGCGATACCAATGAGTTGCATATTCAGCGTGTGCAAATCCGCGAGACCATCAAGGCGCACTTCGAAAAAGAGCGCAAGCTGTTTAAGAAAGGAATTAAGTGCCTGTCGCTGTTCTTCATTGATGAAGTTGCGAAATACCGCTCATACGATATCGACGGCAATCCTGTCAAGGGTATCTTCCAACAAATCTTTGAGGAAGAGTACGCCCGGCTTGTCAATGATGAATACCATATCTTCGATGAAGATTATAACGAGTATCTGCGTCGCTTCGATCCCTATCAGACGCATCGCGGTTATTTCTCCATTGATAAGAAAGGCAAGATGATAGACACCAAGACAAAGCGAGGCTCTGATGTGAGTGAAGAAGCATCGGACTACGACCTTATTCTTCGCGACAAGGAACGACTGCTGAGTTTCGATGAGCCGACTCGCTTTATCTTCTCGCACTCGGCACTGCGCGAGGGTTGGGATAACCCCAACGTCTTTCAGATATGCACACTGCGCCACAGTAATTCTACCACAGCCAAGCGTCAGGAGGTAGGACGTGGCTTGCGCATTTGTGTAGATAAGAATGGTATCCGCCAAGATAAGGAATTGCTCGGAGACGAGGTGCATAACATCAATGTGCTCACCGTTATCGCCAACGAGAGTTATTCTGACTTCACAAACGCCCTGCAACGTGAGACTCGCGAGGCGTTACGTGAACGTGCCTCCAAAGCATCCACTAACTACTTCGAGGGTAAGACTATCAAGGTTGACGGTCAACCCCATGTCATTACCGACACTGAGGCCGCTCGCATAATGATTTACCTCGAAGATAATGAATATGTGGACGATGAAGGCAACATCACCCCCAAATATCATGCGGATGTTGCCGCTGACTCTCTCGCTCCGCTTGGAAACAAGCTCGCTCCAATGGCTGAGGGTGTAACTCGCCTTATCAACACCATTTTCGACCCGTCGCTGCTCGACGATTTGACCGAAAACGGTGGCAAAACAAAATTGCCTGAGCCGAGGCTCAACGCCAATTTCGCGAAGCCGGAGTTTCAGGCTCTATGGAACGCCATCAACCATCAGTATGTCTATACGGTAAGTTATAACTCTGATGAATTGATTGAAAATTCCATATTGCATCTCAATGCCGATGAATTGAAAGTACGAACTTTGCGCTACATAAAGATTGAGGGACAGCAAGATGCTCAGGAGGTTACAGAGTTTGGCGACACCAAATCTTCGTCAAATGCGCTGACAGATGTCAGCACTTCATCTGTGAAATATGACCTTATCGGGCAGGTGGCCAAGGGTGCAAACATCACCCGGCGCACTGCATCGAAAATTCTTCAGGGGCTTCGTCAGTCGAAACTCGCTCTTTTCCGCAATAACCCCGAAGAATTTATCCGAAAGGTCATACAGATTATCCGAGAGCAGAAAGCCACAATGATTGTCGACCATATCCATTATCATCTTACCGATGGCAAGTATGATTCCGACATCTTCACTGCGGCAAGCAAGGCAGATTTTGACAAGGCATATCAGGCTACCAAGCACGTCACCGACTATGTCGTTTCCGACAGTATCGGTGAGCGTAACTTCGCCCACGATTTGGACGAAGCCAACGAGGTCGTTGTCTATGCCAAACTCCCTCGCTCTTTCCAAATTCCTACGCCGGTAGGCGATTATGCTCCCGACTGGGCGATAGCAATGCAAAAGGGTGATGTCAAGCACATTTTCTTCATTGCCGAGACCAAAGGCTCGTTGCAGTCCATGCAGCTCAACGCAATAGAAAATGCCAAGATTGACTGCTGTACGCAACTCTTTAATGAAATGTCAACCGACAATGTCCGTTACCACAAGGTTACGACTTATCAAGACCTGATTGACGCTATGTCTGCGGTTAAATAATTTTGGCATTTATTATTCAAATCAGCTAACTACCAAAGCAGATGTTGGGTGGCGGGGGTATAGTAGAGGCTGTCCGATTTGGGCGGACAGCCTCCGGTAATTTGAGCCGCGAGTGGGACTCGAACCCACGACCTTTTCGTTACGAATGAAATGCTCTACCGACTGAGCTATTGCGGCTGGTTGGATTTTCCGGGTGCAAATATACTAATTTGCGGCGGATTGTGTACTATAAGTGACTTTAATTTTTGCGTTGTCGAAGTCAAATTCTGCCATTGCGGGCGTATCGATGTAGGGAGTTATGGCCACAACGGTGGTCGTGGTGCTGTAATAACTGCTTTGTGTTGTCTCGGTTACGAGCGATACGGGGGTCAGGACGTACTCGCCATCGGATGCGTCGAGGCCTTCAGAACTGTCCTTGGCTATGGCGTCGATTACGAGCTGGCGCATTCCGCTAAATGTGTAGCATTCGTTGGTTGAGTCGTATGTGGCGTAGAATGAGGTCACGTTGTCGGTGAGATCGCTGTCTTCAAAGAAAGATTCCCGTTCGCTCTTCTTTACCAGAAGCATATATTGAGGCACGTCGATGTCGTATTCGTTTTCGATTGCAACGGCGGGGATTTCGAATGTCATGGTGTTTATGACGTTGTTGCTGCCGGCCTGTGCTTTATATTGGTCGACAATGTCCTGGATGGGGATTGTGACTTCGGTGTCGTAGCCAATCGGCGCGACTGCTATGGGCTTTTCTGCCGCCAGCTGTCGGATTTCATCGCTGAGGTTGACCTTTATGTTGTTGTTGTTGATTACTTCCGGTGTGACGGCAAGGAATGAGCTGACCGAATAGAGGGTGGTGTCCTGAAGCACGGTTGTGTCGTCTTCTTCAACCTCGACCTGTTCGACTTTATGCATGTACATATACATGCGTGTGGCGTAGAATCGCATTATTCGTCCGGATCCGAAGCTGTTTTTGACGTATAAGCCCGGAAACCATTTTGCAAAGGCGACAGGGTCGTTGAACAGCTCGACGCCTCCGTCGGAGATGTATTTGTTAAAGAATTCTTTACCCATTTCGTCGGGCATCTTTACGTCGACTACTCGGATTCCTTCTTCGGTGTAGACGTCGGCCACGGAGTCGGGGAGTCCCATGACGGTGGCTGTGTAGATTTTAGAAGCTATGTTTTCTGGGCTGTCGTAGTAGTCGGTAGGGTCAAAGTCGCTGTTTATGTCGGTGGGGAGAGCCTTTGTCAGTCGGTAAACTTCGAGCCCGAGGGGAGCCACGGAGTCGCCGACGAAATTGCCTTCAATCATAAACATGCGCAGTTTGATTGAATCGACGTTGTCAGCCGTCACTCCATCGGTGTATATTCTGTTGGCGGGCATGAACTGAGTCACGAAGTCGCTTGACATTTCTCCGAAGTCGGTTGATTCAAATCGTCCGAGCAACTGATTGTCGGATCTTGCCGGAATGCTTGTAACTTCTACAGAATGTCCGCTTATGGTGAATACGGAGTCAATGACAATTTTGACATTGTCCTGGACGATAGAAGACCCTATTGAAGCATTTTCGGCGCATCCGGCACCGAGAAGGCTTATTAGGGATGCATATATAATGTGAGTGAACTTCATCGTAGTACTTATAGTATTTTATAGTGATTAGATGGATTTGTAGAATTCAGCGTATTTATTGACGAATTCAGTCTCTCCGGGATAGGGAAGGAAGGGTTTGCCGGACTGTTGTATGTATTCGAGCAGTTGCGGGTCGATTTCGGGAGATGCCTGAACGATAGCATCGGAATAGTCGATGGCCAGTTTGTTGAGAGCGAGGCAGTCGACAGGGGCAGATGCGATAGTCGCAAGATCTTCTTTAGTAAGTCCTTCCATCTCGAGCTTTTCAACCATTCTTGGATCGAGGCTTCCCTCAAATCCGTTGTTGAATACCGAGTAGACTATTTTAGAGTTTTTGAAGGCCGGATCGTCGGCATAAATTTTCTTTAGATATATGGGTGCTAAGGCCGTGACCCATCCTGAGCAATGGATGAGGGTGGGGTCCCAGCGAAGTTTTTTGACGGTTTCGACGACTCCGCGGACATAGAACATAATGCGTTCGTCGTTGTCGTCAGGCATGAGATTAATTTCGAGGTCCTTAGCCGACTGGCCGCGCAGGAAGTAGTCTTCGTTGTCGATGAAGTAGACCTGCATACGGGTTGGCTGAAGGGTAGCCACTTTTATTATAAGAGGATGGTCGGAGTCGTCAATTACAATGTTAAGGCCTGAAAGACGAATCACTTCGTGCAATTGGTTTCGACGCTCCTTAATACATCCGTATTTGGGCATGAAAGTCCTGACTTCAGAACCCATCTCCTGTATGCCCTGTGGCAATTCCTGCCCGAGGGTCGACATCTGGTTTTCTGAAAGATATGGCGTTATTTCCTGCGAAATGTAAAGTACCTTATTAATGTCCATTAAATTAAGTGTTTTGTAATCGCAAAGGTACGAAAAATTTCTCGAATAGAAACGTGGCCAATGCAAATAAAGGCGATTTTATATACAAACGAATGGTTTTGCGGATGATTATAAGCAATATTAACAATGAGAGGGCCGGTTTTGGCACATTTTCAGCCTTTATATTTTTCTATCAAACATATACCGGAGATAGGCGCGTTGCGCCAATCCCCGGAAATAAGTAAGGCATCTTTCGGATGCTGTAACTGCATTTTGCCACAGCCCCGTATCAGGATTTATATTGATGGCGAATGATTTTAAAGCATCTTAAGAGCGGCATCGTAGTCCGGCTCTTTAGTTATTTCTTCAACGAGTTCGCGGTAAATTACTTTGCCTTTTTCGTCAATGATGATTACGGCGCGCGCCAAAAGACCTTTAAGCGGGCCGTCGACAAGCTGAACGCCATAGTTTTCAGCGAACTTCGGCGAGCGGAATGCTGATGCCGGAACTACGTTTTTGATGTCGTTGGCGGTGCAGAATCGTTGCATGGCAAACGGCAGATCCATAGATGTGCAAATAACAGCCGCTCCCTTTTTCTCGCCTGCTTCTACGTTGAAACGGCGCACGCTTGCGGCGCATACCGGAGTGTCAAGGCTCGGAAATATGTTTAGTACAATCTTTTTACCGGGAAAATCCTTTTCGGTCACTTCCTTCAATCCGGTGTCGGTAAGATCAAATGCCGGGGCAGTGTCGCCTACTTTGGGAAGATTGCCGTAAGTGTGGCATTCAATGCCATTGAAATAAACTGTTTCCATAATTTAAATATATGTCGTAAAATTAGTAAATAGTGTCGTATGCGTGGCGAACAAGTGGTTACTTGTTCAAAGGCAACGCCTTTTCTATAACAATATTCGACAAGTCATTGTTGAAACCCACCGACACGGCGTGGACAATGCCGTCCTTTTTCACGTAGATAATTACCGGGAATGATGAGGCTCCACAGTCGCGAGCAAGTGGTTTGGCGCTTCTGAGAAGGTGTTCGCCGGCTTCGGGACGCTCAATGATCGATTCTATTTCGTCGGTGTTGTTGCTCATAAATGCCCAGATTATGTCGGCGTTATAAGGGAGGGCATTTACCCCATGCCTTACCGCTTCGACGGTCTTTTGTGCAAAAGTCGACTTTGGATCAATCAGCACAATCAGGGTGGGCGAGCGAAATCCGTCGCCGGCATGGTGGAGATATCGTTCGCCTGTAGTGGTCGGCAGAGCGAACGAAGGCATACGCCGGCCCGGCAGATTCTCTACGGCATAGTTGCTCTCGCGGTATTTGTCAAAAATGTCGGGATATTTCTTGCGAAGGAGTTCCTCGTTGATTTCGGCGCATGAGGGCTTTTCGGACGGGTATGTGTAGCGGCTGGTGATGGTCTGTTCGGCCAAAGCTCCGGGATTATTCTCAAATTCGGAGTATATCGGCAATAAAGTTGATCTGTCAAAAGCGTAAAAGACCTCTTTATAGACCTCTCCGCCCATTGTCATCACGGCTTCGAGCACCATAGCCCTGTGACCGTCAACCACGGTGTCGGGATGGAATTTGTAAGTATAGTCTGAGGATGTGGTTATGGTGTGCAAATCTTCGGCAATAAGCAGGGGTAGGAGATTGATGAAAAGTGCCTGGCGGTGTACTCCCGGGATTGATGCGGCCCCGATTCCGCGGCTGTTGAATTGACTGCCGTCGCGGTCAACGTGGTATTCGAGCAATCTTTCTCCTCTGAAAGCGTATGCGTTGCCGGTGAAGTAGGCTGAAAATCCTTGTGCTCTACTGTCGTCGCTGTCCACTTTCCATTCGATTACATATTCGCAGGGGATAAGCGTGTCGGATGGAACTGCTTTTGATTCAAGCTGAATAGTGTATCGGACATCGTCCTGCAGCGACATAAGCACTTGGTAGTCGACTGAAGCTTGATAGCATTCTACCGATTTAAGCCGCTCAATAATGTCGCTTATCCCTTGCGCGGATATGCCGCACAAGGGATAAGTGAACAATACCGCAATTAACAATCGAATTTTCCCACTCATAAATAAATAATTGTAAACGTTCAATATTAGAAACGACTGCGGAGCGGAAAATGTTTTCACATCTGTTAAAAAATTGGGTCTTTGATGTCAGACATTGAACCGGAAATGCATTATGTCGCCGTCCTGAACCACATATTCTTTACCTTCGATGCCGAGTTTGCCGGCTTCTTTGACTCCGGTCTCGCCTCCCAATGCGACATAGTCGTCATATTTTATGACTTCCGCGCGGATGAAACCTTTCTCAAAATCGGTGTGGATTATTCCGGCGCATTGAGGGGCTTTTGAACCGCGCATGAATGTCCATGCTCTTACCTCATCGGGGCCGGCAGTGAAATAAGTCTGAAGATTAAGCAGTGCGTATGCCGAGCGGATAAGTCGGCTGACTCCTGATTCTTTCAGCCCAATCTCGTTGAGAAATTCCTGTCGTTCTTCCCAAGTGTCGAGTTCTGCTATGTCGGCTTCGGTTTGGGCGGCCACGATCAGAATCTGTGCATTCTCCTCTTTAACGGCCTCTTTAACGGCTTCTACGTAAGCATTGCCGTCGACCGCCGATGCGTCGTCGACGTTGCATACGTAAAGAACGGGTTTATTGGTGAGCAAGAACAAGTCGTGGGCAAACCTCTGCTCGTCGACGCTGTCAAAAGTCACTGAGCGGGCCGGTTTGCCTTGGTCAAGGGCTTCTTTGTAGCGGCAAAGCACTTCGTATTGCATTTTTGCCGTCTTGTCGCCGCCCGTCTGAGCCTGCTTTTGCGTTTTGGCAATTCGCAATTCTACGGTCTCGAGATCCTTTAACTGTAGCTCATAATCAATTATTTCCTTGTCGCGCACAGGGTCAACCGATCCGTCGACGTGGGTTATGTTGTCGTCGTCGAAGCATCTAAGCACGTGGATTATCGCGTCAGTCTCTCTGATGTTGGCGAGGAATTTGTTTCCGAGGCCTTCGCCTTTGCTCGCTCCTTTGACGAGTCCGGCAATATCGACTATTTCAACCGTGGCGGGAACCACGCTCTTGGGTTGACACATTTCCACCAGTTTCGTCAGGCGGTCGTCGGGGACGGTTATGACCCCTACGTTCGGCTCAATAGTGCAGAACGGGAAGTTGGCCGACTGAGCTTTAGCGTTGGATAAGCAGTTGAAAAGAGTTGACTTGCCTACGTTAGGCAGTCCTACTATTCCACATTGAAGTGCCATTAATTTACTTTTATCTTATGGTTTATATTCCTAATTATTATAGTGCGTGAACTGAAGTTCACTCTGCAAATTTACTCATAAAAAGCGACATAGCCAACCCTGTATGTAAAATAGCATGTCGGAATTACGCACCAATATGCTGCGGCGTTTTAAAAGAAGAGGCTGTGTCAAAATGGAATTATCGCATCTGAAAGATGCACAAAATTGAGTGGCCGGGGATTGGCGCGAAGCGCCTATCTCCGGTTCACGGTTGATACAGACAAAAA
>CAZIXM010000062.1:0-6996 GCA_964543345.1 uncultured Muribaculum sp.
GATTTTTATTGTGGCATTTGGCTGATTTTCATTGTGGCATTTGGCCGATTTTTATTGTGGCATTTGGCCGATTTTTATTGTGGCATTTGGCTGATTTTTATTGTGGCATTTGGCTGATTTTTCATTATGGCGTTATAAAAAAGCGGAGGGGCTGTTTCGGGCTGCGATGTCCTTTACAGATGGCGAAAGAGCCTTGCAAATGGCGAACAGGAAATAAACGATTCGTTGGATAAATCAGATATTTTACGTAACTTTACACCGCATATCGCTCGCAGAGGCTCGGTATGGGCAATGAGGGCGGGTGCATTGACATACGGAAAGCGTACTCGACGCTCTTTCTTGACTCGCTGGAATCTGGTAAATTCAAGAATCAGTCAAGAATGTAGCAATGATAGGCGGCTTTGTGGATATGTATATTTCGCGATAATGGTGTGAGACGCATCATATCGGTTTAGTTATACATATTTGCGTGAGGCCTTTGCATTGCTCGTTCTACTGATTCGGGCAATACCAGAGCCTCAGCGAGTGGGAGCGAGCAACAAGTGTGGCTCTCACGCATTTTCATTAATAAACCAATTAACTGCTAACGGAGAGAGCACGGGAGCATAGACGCGCAAAAATAGGTGGCGTGTTTATAGTAATATAAAATCCTAATAAAAAGTTATGAAAACAAAGTTGAAATCCGCAGTGCTTATTACAGCCACAATTATCACAAGTCTGTCGTGGGCCTCAGTAGTGGTAGGTTGTTCCAACAGCAAGTCTTCCGGAGAAGAAAATTCGTCTACGACAGAGACAAGTAGTACAGAGAATAATGCGAAAGATACTCCTCAGATAGAAGAAGTTGGTTACAGTGAACCTGAATATTTAGGGAACTATCAAGAGTTCCCTAAAGAATCTCAAATAACGAATGCGTTAAAACAATATAACGCAACTCAAATCAGCCAAAATCCCATAGAATCTACTGAACAAGCAAAAAAATTCAATAAATTGGTAAAAGATAGGTTTTACCAATACCTTTTACTGCCACAAAGTATAACTTTGGGAAACGATGCAGTTGAAGAAAGGAAGATAACAGACCTTCATGAATTGATAGGAACAGATGGTGATCCCATGAAGTTCTATCACTTGGACAATAAGTATGATACTCCTCTTAAGGTTAAGGCTTTCAAAGAAAGCGAAGAATATAAGGCACTTTTGACAAAGTTCTCTCAAAGTAAATCAAATTTAGAAACACAGAATTTCTTTGTTGTGTTGCCGGTCGTTTCCAAGAAAATAGGTGATCGGACAGCAAAGAATCTTAATTACAATGTAGATAAAGATTGTTTTCAAATTTCATATCCGATTAATTATTCGGCATATAATACCACTGGTCTTGGCGATTATGATCTTTCATTTAAACTCCAGCTACCTAATAAGCCTCAATATAAGAGATGTATAACAACTAAAGCTATTCCAGCTGAAGTGGCATCTATGATAGAGGATAATCGTTGCGACCTCGTTATTGTTGGGAATATTTCCGGCGTAGTAATTGATAATAAAAATCCGAAATTAGAATTTAAGGGTGAAGAAAACAAAACCGCAAAGCAATTGTACTTTAATCCTAAAGAGTTCTACTTTGTCAATCGCAAAACTGGAGAAATATATTATCAATATTCCGAGGAATAATATCCGTGGTTGATATTACAAACAATCAAAAGCTTAAAAACATTTGGAATATAATTTGGGGTTGCGCCAAAGTAAAAGGGGCTATATACTTCAGACCAAATTGTTTATGGAGTTGGAGCCATGAGTAAAAAAAGCGGAGGGGGCTGTTTCGGCCTCCTCCGCATGGGTTAATGTTTAAGTGTCTGTCAGATTCGGGCAAGCCCGGTTATCTGATATTGCAGACTTAAAAAAGCTGTCGGTATCTGTACGTTTTTAATAGTTCCACTGGCAAGCCACCATGTTAAGGCTTGTACATCCGATAGTACGGAAGTCAGTAATGTAGTTGTAGCGGCAGTTGATGTAGGTAAGAGCCTGGTCGAACGATACATCAAGCATTGTCAGCTGATTGTTGTTGCAGATAAGACGCTGCAGGAATGTCAGGTTGCTCAAGGTCAAGCTTGTAAGATCGTTGTATGAGCAGTCGATGTACTGAAGGTTGGGGCAGTTGTCAAGAGTAAAGCTTGTGAGGTCGTTGTAAGAGCAAACGATGTCGATAAGAGCGTTACAGTTGCGCAGTGCCAACTGCTTCATGCGGTTGTCTGAGCAGATGAATGTACTGAGCGAAGGCAGACCTGAGATGATAAGCTCTGAAATCTCGTTGTCGTCGATGTTGAAGTTCGTCAAGTTCTCCACGCCATAAAGGTTGATTGAAGTAAGCTTGTTGTAACCGCAATACAGATTCTTAAGAGCCGCGCATCCTTGGATATTTAACTGTTCGATATGACAACCTTGACAGTTAAGGGTCTTCAGGTTGGTGGCGTTGGCAAGATTCAGTTCAACGAAAAGGTTGTTAGAGCAATTGAGGTCTGACAGGAATGGAGTTCCGGTAATGTTGAGGTCTGTAAGACGGTTGCGATAGACGCTAAGTTTGGCAAGGGCGCCGTCATTATTGATTTCCATCTGGCTGAGCTTGTTGCGTGAAGCGTTGACTTCGATAAGCGCAGGATTATTGGAAACGTCGAGGCCGGTCAAGGCATTACGGGAAACGTCCACTTTAGTAAGGGCAGAGAATCCGGAAAGGTTCAGAGTGCCGGCAAGGTGCTTATCCTTCCACTGGATAGAAGTGATTTTGCCGTTTTCTACAGTGACACCTTCCCAGGTTGAAGGAGCGGAAAGGTTGGTGATTTTTAATGCCTGGGCATTTGTTCCACCTTTTTCAGCAGGTTGTGACAGGAAGTTCTGAAGTTGTTTCACCTCGTTTTTGTCAGGTTTCTGAGCGAAAGCAACCACGCTACTAAGCATGAGAGCAATCATTAATAAAGCTTTTTTCATAAACATTGAAATAGTTGAGTTAAAAATGTTGTTTATCTCTAAAACAATGCATGACAGCAAAAGTTCTAAAATAGCTCAAAATAATTGGTTCGGCGAAGCTGGTGATTTCGGTTCTCGTAAGGGTCGCCATGCCGTCCGTTTCATGTCCTAATACAGTGGAGGCGTGCCAAAACCGTCTCCTGACGATTATGCCGAATAATGTTGCATAAAATGGATTTTAGGATATAAAATCTGCCGATTGGGATAGTTTGCAGACGCATTTATGAGTAATTTTGCAACATGGATAAGTTTCGTCAGATTGTACTGCTGTCTGTGCTGTTGGCTATAAGCTTCGGGGGAATGGCCGCGTCGACCGAATATGATATGGACGATGCTGTCGTCGATGTGGACGACAGCGCGCACCGCAATATGATAGTGAAGATTTTAGACTATTTTAAGGAATCTAACACGCAAAAGCCGGAGAAGAAATTTGACTTTAGCGTCATAGGGGGGCCGCATTATTCGTCTGACACTAAGCTTGGTCTGGGGCTTGTCGCAGCCGGTATTTACCGGACAGATCGAACCGACACTGTAACGATGCCGTCAAACGTCTCGCTCTACGGCGACGTGTCGACTGTCGGCTTTTATCTGTTGGGAATACGTGGTAACCATATCGCTCCACAAAATAAAAGCCGTCTGGACTATAAGCTGTACTTCTACTCTTTCCCCACAAAATTTTGGGGGATGGGTTACGACATGGGCAACAACGGCGCAAACGAGACTTCGTATAAAGACTTTCGGTTTACGGCCAATGCCAACTATCTGTTCCGGTTAGGTGATGCCCTTTATATTGGGCCCGGTGCCGAGTACAACTACGTTAAAGGATCTAAGATAGATTCTGAAGCTCTGTGGATGTGGGGAGGTGAACGTCTGGCAACATCTACGGTTGGAGTCGGCTTTCGTGTGGTGTGGGATTCACGCGATAATCTGACTGCTCCTTCCTGCGGAATGATGGCCAAAGTCGAGCAGAGATTCTGTCCGCATTGGCTCGGCAATCATTATCCGTTCAGCTACACTGAGATTGAGGGATGCCTGTACAATAAATTGTGGGAAGGAGGCGTTCTTGCTTCGCGTATTCATGCGAGAGTGGCCTACGGAACAGTTCCGTGGAGTATGTTGTCGTCGCTTGGCGGCAGTTTTGCCATGAGAGGTTATTACGACGGACGTTATCGCGACAAAGGAGAGGCCGACGTAACGTTAGAGTTGCGTCAGCATGTGTGGAGCAGAAGCGGTGTCGCCGTGTGGTTGGGAGCTGGCAATGTGTTTCCCTCACTCGACAAGTTGAAATTACGTCATACACTGCCTAATATAGGGTTAGGATATAGGTGGGAGTTTAAGAAAAATACTAATGTCAGACTGGATTACGGCTTAGGCAAGTCGGGTCAGTCCGGATTTATATTTAACATAAATGAAGCGTTTTAATTTTAGGTGCGGATGGCCTGAAGTGCTGTTTGTTGTTGTGTTGATAGTTGTCATTATACCCAATATTCTGTTGTGGTACACAGAGAACATGCCGATATTATACGGACTTGTCAATGTGGTTCTGCCGTTGGGAGTCTATTGGTTGTTTATGACTCTGTCGTCTCACTTGGGGCGTTCGGTCCTTTGGATGGCTATGGTAATGTTTTTGGCTGCATTCGAGATTGTGCTTTTAGACTTGTACGGTAACTCAGTCATAGGGGTTGACATGTGGCTCAACGTTGTGACGTCCAATTCAAAGGAAATCGGCGAACTGTTGGGTAATCTGTTGCCTGTGATAGGTTTTGTATGTCTGCTCTACCTGCCTCCGATTATCGCCGGCATCGTTGCTGTGGTTAAGAAGTGGAGACTTTCACAACAGTTTTTGTCACGAAACAGGAGCTATGCCGTCGGCTTGACTTCGCTGGGGCTGGTCCTTTTGGTTGCCGGAGTGGTCGCAGAAGCGTATATGGCTCCAAGATATTATTTGTTTCCTGTCAATGCAATCGACAATGCATGTATTGCTGTGGAGCGGTATATTAAGACTTCGCATTATGCCGATTCTTCCGGCGACTACGTTTATGGAGCTGTCGGCAGACATAAGGGTACAGATAAAGAGGTCTACGTGTTGGTCATAGGGGAGACCTCACGGGCTGCGGACTGGGAGCTGTTTGGCTGTCAGCATCCGACAAATCCCTCGTTGCGCGTAAAAGACGGACTTGTGGCATACGGTAAGACTTTGAGCGAGTCCAACACCACGCATAAGAGCGTGCCGCTGATGCTGTCTTCACTTACGGCCTCTAATTTCGGCGATTCAATCTATTGCGTCAAGAGTTTGATAACGGCGTTTAAAGAAGCCGGATTCCGAACGGTGTTCCTTTCAAATCAAGAACGCAATGGCTCATTTATCGACTTTTTCGGAGAAGAAGCCGACAAGACGATATTCATAAAGGAAAGTCGGTCGGATCGCTATCTTCAAGACGAAGTGCTTCTCGACTATCTTGATGAAGAGTTGACCGCAACTGACTCGAAGTTGCTGATAGTCATGCACACATACGGTTCGCATTTTAATTATCGCGAACGATACCCAGCTGATTTTGAGGTGTTTTTGCCGGACGATGCATCGGAGGCGAGCCGAGAAAATCGGGAACGTCTGGTAAACGCATACGATAACTCAATTCTATACACGTCCGATATGTTGGCACGAATAATGTCGCGACTGCAGCAAGATTCGCTCGTGTCAACGGTACTGTATACGAGTGACCATGGCGAAGACATTTATGATGATGTCCGAAGTTTGTTTCTCCACGCTTCTCCGCGCCCCTCGGCATATCAGCTCCACGTACCGTTCGTGGTTTGGACTTCGGATGCTTACGCCGAACTTTATCCGGAGATAGTTTCTGCGCTGAAGAATAATTCTGAGAAACGTGTCTCGTCAAGCGAGTCGTTTTTCCATACGGCGCTTGATCTCGCGGGAATTGATTGCAAAGCATTCGACCCCTCGTGTTCGGTGGCCGACACTGCATACCGCGAGCCTCAATGGCGATACCTTAATGACCATAATGAAGCCGTGGCGTTGGATGAATCCGGACTGTCTGATTATGATTTTGAATATCTGCGTGAGCGTGGTATCTATTAGAGCCTGTCCCATAATATATGTTAACGCTGAGGTCGTAAATCTCGGAGTGATTTTGAAGTTGGCGTGAGGGAGCAATGCGGTGCATTGTGACCGAGCGTCAGCTTCAAAAGCGCCCGAGATTTGCGAGACGATGGTAATTTTCTTTACTTACAAATCTACTCACAATGGCTGACCGCCTCAGCGTTAACATATATTATGGGACAGGCTCTTAGACTCTTATGAACGTCGTCGGTGTCCGGTGCCTTTACGGCTAATCCGGTTCATCTTTTTTATTATCTCCATGCGAGTAGGCTTTGCGGATTTTGCCGGGCGAGAAGGCTGTACGCATGGCTGAGTGCTTTCTTTGTGCGGTTTAATTTCGCTCATGTCAACAGCTTGTTTTTGGTTACGTTCAGTTGATGTATCCGATTGTTGTTTTCGACGGCGCGCTTCCCTCTGTTTGTAGCGTCGGTCGACGATTTTCTTTATCAGCAAGAATGCCATCATTTCAGCTCCCTTGAGTCCTGAGGGTTCATCGCCTGTCAGTTGATATTGACGTATGGCGTTTTCAACAATTGGTTGGCGGCTCTCGGGCAGGAGTGCGATCATCTCTTTCCATTCGCGGTCGAATCGGGGTGTGCGTTTTGCAGTGTGTTTCATCGTTTTGTTTGATTTTAGGGTTAATTTCTGCAAAGATAATACGCCGTTTTCCGTATTGTACTGCGAAATTGGGGTAAAATTTCAAGAAGGGAAACAGGAGGCTGTGTCGACACAGCCTCTTTGTTTTATGTTTTTCAGCAGGTTATGAAAAGAGGGCGTGCTATGAATTGATATACCCACAATTGTGTAACGAGTGGCCATGGAGAGGATGCAAGATCGCATCTGAAAGATGCGTGAGCTGTGTA
>CAZIXM010000063.1:0-4666 GCA_964543345.1 uncultured Muribaculum sp.
GGTAACCGCCCCATCCGGAGCCGGACGACGCAAGTCGCCCGGCTCCACTTTTTTACACCCTATTTGAAATTAATTCTTGATTTGTGTTGTGCTTTATCCATACTTTTGCTTTATCTTTGTAAATGTAACTTTAAATTGATATCAATATGGCATTAAAATTTAGATGGATATCTTTATGCGCTTTATTTACAAGTGTAGTGGGATTTTCACAGTCAGGGATGACACTCAGGTATGATAGACCGGCAGAATTTTTTGAAGAGGCTATGGTTATCGGAAACGGGAATCTTGGAGCTGTTGTTTATGGAGGAATTACTGAGGATAAGATTTCGTTGAATGACATAACACTTTGGACGGGAGAACCAGATGCGGATACCGTTTCGGTCGCTGTCAGTGATAATATCAAACAAATAAGGAGACTACTTGATTCGAGTGATTATCGTGGTGCGGATGCTGCCATGCGTAAAGTTCAGGGTCACTATTCTGAAAATTATCAGCCGTTGGGGACGCTGTTAATCAATTATCCGGATCATGTCGGAGCGGATGTGTTTGACTATAAGAGAGGGCTCGATATATCTGACGCAATAGCTTTTACTGACTATATCGTAAGCGGTTCGATTATGCATAGTGAATATTTTGCTTCTGCTCCGGATTCTGTCATAGTGGTAAATTTGTCGCTTAATTCTCCCAACGGTTTAACTGCGGTACTTAAGTTTGACTCTCCGTTGCCGCATGATGTTAAGGCTTCGGATGATGCAATAACAATTGACGGATATGCCGCCTATCATTCTTATCCTAATTATTATAACGGTGTGTCTGACGAAAATAAGCATTTATATGATGAAAGTCGAGGTATACACTTCCGTACTATAATAAAGGTGGTAGTTCAGGACGGAGATGTTGTCGCTCTTCCTGATGGCACGTTGCAGATTGAAGGTGCCTCAGAGGCTACTTTACTTATTTCTAATGTCACGAGTTTTAACGGTTTTGATAAAAATCCCGTGACTGAGGGGCGTGATTACAAGAAGCTTGTATCGCGCAGAATAAATCGTGCTTCTGTCAAAAGTTACAGTGAGCTTAAGGAAACGCATGTCTCAGACTATAAGCGATATTTTGACCGGGTTGACTTAAGCCTTGGTAAAACCGATGAGTCTGTTAGGGCGAAAACTACGGATCGTCAGCTCCTCGACTATACATTAAACTCTGAATTTAATCCGGAACTCGAAGCTTTATATTTCCAGTATGGCAGATATTTGCTTATATCTTCGTCACGAACGGATGGGGTCCCTGCTAATTTGCAAGGATTATGGAACGAAAAGATTCTTCCACCGTGGAGCAGTAATTATACGTCTAATATTAATTTACAGGAGAATTATTGGGGAGCGGAGACTACAAATTTGAGCGAACTGCACAGGCCACTATTGACTTTCATTAAAAATTTGCCGTCTACCGGCACCCTCACTGCACGAAATTACTATGGGGTTGAAAAGGGATGGACATTGGGACATAATACAGATATTTGGGCTATGACGTGTCCGGTAGGTCTTAATGAGGGTAATCCATCATGGGCCAATTGGTGCATGGGTGGTGCATGGATAGCAACTCATATATGGGAACACTATCTTTTTACTTATGACCGCGATTTCTTGAACGAATATTACCCATGTCTTCGCGGGGCGGCTCAATTTTGTCTTGGATGGCTGACGGAGCGCGACGGTCATCTAATTACCTCACCGGGTACCTCGCCGGAGAATCTTTTTGTTGCCCCTGACGGATATGTGGGTGCTGTTTCATACGGAAATACGTCAGACATTGCTATGGCGCGTGAGTGTCTGAGTGATGCTGTAAGCGCGGCAAAAGTGCTTGACTTAGACCCGAATTTTGTTGCAGAAGCTGAAGCGGCAATTGAAAAGTTGTTGCCATATCGTATAGGAAAGAATGGAAATCTTCAGGAGTGGTACCATGACTTTGCCGACCAAGATCCACGCCACCGCCATCAGTCGCATCTGTTCGGGCTATATCCGGGTCACCAGCTTTCGCTTGACTCTACCCCAAAAGAGGCGCAGGCGGCTATGAAAACCCTTGAAATTAAGGGTGACGAGACTACCGGATGGAGTACCGGCTGGAGAATTAACTTGTATGCGCGTTTGCGCGACGGCGAAAAAGCTTATCATTTGTATCGGAAATTGCTTAACTATATAACGCCCGACGATTATACGGGAGATGACCGGCGCAGGGGCGGAGGCACTTATCCGAACCTGCTTGATGCACATTCTCCGTTTCAAATTGACGGTAACTTTGGTGGTTCGGCAGGAGTTGCAGAGATGCTCGTGCAGTCCACTCCCGGTATGATACGCTTGTTGCCTGCCGTGCCGAAGCAGTGGAGCGACGGCCATGTGCGTGGCATTTGTGCCCGCGGGGGATATGAGATTGAAATGACGTGGGCTGATGGTCAAGTTACTGACGCATCGATATATTCGCGTAACAGCGGAGATGTAACTGTGCATTTTAACGGCACATCAAAGATGCTCACTTTTGTCCCCGGCCAGAAGATTACGTTGCTTGATTAATCGAATGATTCGCTTTTGTATATTTCTTATCTCGAATTAGTATATATTATCCGGATAGCTATTTCGGTTTTCCGATAGGTTAAATCATGTTATGAAGTGTTGATAAATGAGAAAAATTGTGTAATTTTGCGGCGTGAAAAAGATGTGTTAGGTAATTTATATTTGTAAACTGTTAGCTTTTTGCTAAGATGAATTTTTCAGGTACTATTGACTTCCGTCCGAAGTTGATTTCGGCACTGGGTCATTATTCGATTTCTCGTTTTAAAGAGGATCTTATTGCAGGTATTGTGGTAGGTATTGTTGCTTTGCCTTTAGCCATTGCGTTTGGAATTGCATCCGGTGTCAGCCCTACTATCGGATTGATTACGGCTATCATAGGTGGCTTCTTGGTGTCGGCTTGTGGAGGAAATTCCGTTCAGATAGGAGGCCCTACCGGAGCTTTTATCGTAATTGTATATAGCATTATTCAGAATTATGGGCTGCAGGGGCTTGCGATAGCAACTTTGATGGCAGGATTTATATTGATTCTGCTGGGGTTGTTTCATTTGGGAACTGTCATAAAGTTTATTCCATATCCGATTGTGGTCGGTTTCACCAGCGGTATAGCATTAACGATATTTTCTACACAGATTAACGACTTTCTTGGACTTGGACTTACAGATGTGCCGAGCGATTTCCTGTCGAAATGGTGGGTGTTTGTCCGGAATTTCGACAAGATTAACTGGACTACGCTTGGAGTTGGTGCCTTGTCATTGATTATCATCATGTTGATGCCCAAAATTTCTAAAAAACTGCCCGGCTCTCTGATTGCCATCATTATTGTGACGGCATTAGTTTACGTGGTAAAGGGTATCTTCCCGGAATTCGAGGCTGAGACTATCGGCGACCGCTTCGGGGCATTGTCGACTGACCTGCCGCAGCCCCAGGGATTTGAGCTGTCGATGAACACAATCAACCAGCTTATGCCATCGGCATTTACGATCGCTATACTTTGTGCCATTGAGTCGCTTCTGTCGGCTACGGTTGCCGACGGTATCACGGGTTCGCATACTAATTCCAATACGGAGCTTATCGGACAGGGATTGGCCAATGTCGTTGTGCCTTTCTTTGGTGGAATACCCGTAACTGGTGCCATTGCTCGAACTATGACGAATATTACTAATGGCGGACGCACGCCGGTGGCGGGCATCATCCATACCATAGTGCTCTTGCTGATATTCCTTTTTCTGATGCCTTTGATTAATCTTGTGCCCATGTCGTGTCTGGCCGCTGTGCTTATCATCGTGGCCTATAACATGAGCGGATGGCGTACGGTGGTTGGCATCTTTAAGTCGCCAAAGAGTGATATATCGGTTCTGATAGTTACGTTCCTCCTAACGGTTATTTTCGACCTCACTATTGCCATCGAGATTGGACTGATGCTTGCCATCATCCTGTTTTTGCGCCGTGTGATGGAGAATACGCAGGTCAAGGTATATTCTGAACAGCTCGACGTGGCTGACGGAACAGATTCGACCACCCATGAGGTGCTCGACGTGGCGCCAGGCGTGTCGGTCTATGAGATTGACGGCCCGTTCTTCTTCGGTGTGGCCACGAAGTTCGACGAACTGATGCGCTCGACGGTGGGAAATGTCAAGCCTGTCGTGCGCATAATCCGTATGCGACGCGTGCCGTTCATCGACGCAACCGGAGTCCACAACCTCGAGTTGCTCGTCACCTCTTCCCACAAGGAAGGAATCGATGTGGTGCTCTCCGGAGTCAACGAGCATGTGCGTGAGGTTCTCGAAAAGTCGAAAATTGACGCTTTGGTCGGGTCAGATCACATCTGCGACAATATCACCCGCGCCGTGATGATGGCCAATAAGATAGCCTCCGCGCGCCGATCGCAACTGAATCGCCAGCACGCAAGCTCATAATTCAGCTACAATGCAATACTATGAACTTGCGGGCTACTCGATAACGTTTTAACGTTTTGGCCTCCTATTATTTGGTAATGTCAAAATTATGATGTAACTTTACAAAGTACCAAGTAATACATTTAAACTAAAATGATTATCCGCATGTTGTCCGTCTGTATGTTCTTGACTTGAAATCGGTGT
>CAZIXM010000064.1:0-4609 GCA_964543345.1 uncultured Muribaculum sp.
CAATCCTTGACCTCTCTCCTCTACTTATTTAACAACCAAGTACAAATCTTTTTATCAATTTACAGAATTATGAAAATAGTTAAAATTTTTTTAGTAACAGCAATCACAGCTTTGCTTTTCATCGCCTACGGATGTCAACAGGAATCAGTGCTTGATACTGCCACCGACCTCCCCTATCTCTCTCTGCCTGAGAATACCGACTTCAACAACCTCTCAGAAAGTGATATGCAAATTATAATGAATGCATTCGGCCGAATAAATATTATTGAAGACGAGGATGGATTTCTTTATATCACGCAATTGGCAGGATGGGAAGTCGGTATGTCAGAAAACATTTACCAATTCATTAAAAAATCATTGGCGAATGCAAATAATCAAATAATTTCAACCATCTGTATTTCACGAAGTAGTCAATTAGACAATAGCGAGTCTCCAGGAGCTTACCAAACCGATTGCTTAGCCAGGGCAATTGCCGCCGCTTTAGGAAAACCTGGCTCTGCAGATATTAATGCATGGATTACGGAAAGATATGGTAATGACGGTGTTCCTCCAGAAAACGTAGAGGATGTTTTAAAGTATTTTTCGAATAATCGAGTAGCGGTAATAAACTACAACCAAATTCCGAACAACTCTGTTTTAGGAGATAGGTATATTATAATCTTAAATGACTCCCATGCGGTAAATGGTTTTGGGATATCAAATGGTTTTTTAACTTATAGTGATTATCAAATCAATGACAGGATCACTGTTTCAACTGATAATATAACAGCAATGTATTATTTCTATTAATTTATGAAACGCATCTTTTATTTCACTCTACTATTGCTGTCTAATATGTGTTTACATGCCGAAAGCAACAAAATTATACCGTCAAATTATACTGAACTTTTGTCAAATGCCGACATTCAACTGAATTTGCCGGAAAACTTTCATCTACTCGACATTCCCAGTGACAATTCTGTTGTATTGAGCATAAATCCTGATTATGAACCCAAATATGCATACCCAGGTAGGATTATCGGAACAGTGTATCCCTTCGGAATTGAATCGGACAGCTCCGATGCCGTTTTCCTATATCCTATAGTGTTTCCCAATATAATTAAACTGGGGCATTTAGTTGAAGATGAACTTCAGGCATATTATTCCGACTCTGATTTGGACATCACAGGCTTGGTCACAACTATTCCCGGAGACGAACTTAAGCAATACACCAATGCGGATACCGTGTACGTGTACGAATTAGACCTTAAAATTCCATTCAGGGATAAATATAACCATGTCGTAGGTGTCTGCTTAAGAAAGGCCAACCACGGAAGCTTGATGTTAAAGTTGGTTCTTGATGAAAGAGGGGTAGGAAATAAGGATTCGTTCTTTAAAACCCTTCTAAAATCTGTGACATACGGAAACTCACCTTCAGAAGACAGTATAGAGGAGGAACAAAGACTTAAAAACGACGGAATATACTTCATGAAGCCGGCAGAAAAATGGATTTGGGTCAGACCCAAAGAAGGCTACATAAACTAACCATTTACCAAACAATCAATCGGGACAGGAGCGGTGGAATTAACACATTGCTCCTGCACCCATGTCTGCATATTTCTAAAATGGACTTAGCAAGGAAGTTCACTCTGAATTTTACCGTCGGCTTAAAGACAGTGCTGATTCCGGAGCACATTATGCTTACTACGGTCACCGTGATTTCCGCTTATGCATCATACAAGGGAATGTTCGAGCCACAGATAACTCCTCGGCGGTATTTCACACTTATAGCCCTGTCTGTGGGAGCAATATTTATGGCGGTCAAGGTGTTGTGTGGCAGGAAAATCCGAATTGACTTCAGATTTGTGGCCATACTGATTACTGCGGTGTGCGTGGAAGAGGCTGTTTATGCGCTGTGTCAATGGTCGGGGCTGGTTTTTCCACGGGGCTACTTTAAGGTCACCGGACACTTCGACAATCCCGCGGGCCTGACGGCATGTCTGTGCGCAGGATGTCCGTTCGCGCTGTCGCTGTGGGGCAGATCATTGCAGGGAAAGGTAGCGGCGGTGCTGTTCGCCACGCTAATGGTGATGGCTCTTGTGGTTTCTCAGTCGCGCACGGGCATAATCGTTATGGCATTGCTCTTAGGCAACTTCGCCATGAAGCTGTACGGCTTGTCGGCCAAGCGCAGACTGGCGGTGCTCGTCACAATGGTAAGCCTGATGATAGCAGTAGGATACACGCTTAAGCGAGGCTCTGCAGACGGGCGTTTGCTTGTGTGGAGATGCTCAATGGACATGATTGCCGACTCGCCGTGGACCGGACATGGAATAGGAGCCTTCAAACGCCTTTATATGGACTACCAAGCCGCATTTTTGCAAGATGCGCCCGACGGCGATTATGCGCTTCTCGCCGACAACGTCTTCTCGCCTTTTAACGAATATATCCATCTATGCATCTGCTTTGGCTGCGCAGGCATGACAGCGCTTGCCATCTCTATATTGTTATTGGCAAAATCCTATAAAAAGTCACCCTCCGCAGAGAAACGTGTGGCTATGTCGAGCCTGTGTTGCATTGGGGGAGTCTCGCTGTTCTCGTACCCGTTTACCTATCCTTTCGTATGGGTGGTCACGGGACTAATTTTATGGATAATGCTGAAAGATGCTACTATATTCGAGCGCAAGGCAATCAGAAAGGTGCTGTCAATCGGCTTTATCGTCGCAGGAATCGTAGTTGTCCACTGGCTACATGCCGGAATCAATGCAGAGCTGCGGTAGCGACAGGCCTATCTGTCGAAGGATATTGCTGAATATGGGCGACTCATTTCGGTGATGGGAAACACACCGTTTTTCCTATACAATTATGCCGTAGAGCTTGACCGTGCCGGCAAAAAGGATGAAAGTCTTGCTATAGCGAAGTTGTGCGACGAAAAGATGGCCAACTACGACCTCGAACTGCTGTTGGGCGACCTATGCCGCGACACGGAAATGCTCGACGAAGCGGAGCGGCACTACCGTCGAGCCTCGGCCATGTGTCCCTGCCGTTTTGTCCCCCTTAATCAGCTTTACGACCTTTATATGAAGCAGGACGACCGGGAGAGTGCGTTGAGAGTGGCGGAGGAGACCGTCAGTAAGACCGTGAAGGTCAAGTCGCGCACGGTGACACAGATCCGCTACAAGATGCGCCGTGCACTTACGGAACAGTCCGCAGATCCATATTGAAAAGCTGTCGGCCATCGCGGTAAACGAACACCTGTTCTTCGCGCCCCTTGGTCAGATTTCGGAGCCATAACACGGCATTGGCGGGGGCATCAAACTCCAAGCTGTGACCAGTGGCCACCCTCCGGCCACACGTACGCCATTCGCCTCTGTCGTAATAAAGCAGTTCGTATTCCTGTCCCGGCCATACATAATTGTCGTCGTTACGCACAGACAGGGCAACGGACTTTACCGTTTTGCCGGACAAATTGCGGAACATTATCCGATAGCGGTCGGGCGAAAATATATAATATGTCAGCAGGTCACCGTCGACGGCTTTAGCCTCCGCCTCGTCGATTGGGCTACAGATTGGCATTTCCATAGGCGTAAGGCTGTCCGTGTCGCTAAAGAACTCTATTTCGGCCAGTTGCAGGCATATGTCAGAAGGAGGCACAATACGATAATATCTGTAGGACTTCGACCGGTCAAGGTCAACTATGTGGTAATTGCTCTCGACCGGCTTGTCGAATTCATAGAGTGTAGTCCACCGGCGGACATCGTCGGAGCCTTCGATGCGGCATCCGACAATTCCTGATTCCATCCATTCGACCAGCTGAGGCCTTAACGGCATCTTCCGCACAAGCCTAACAGTGCGAGTTGCGGACGTGTCCGGAAACAATAGGCTGACACTGCCGTCGCGTCCGAGCATGAAAGCGTCGCCACAGGGAACTATGCGGCTTTTCATTTCGCTGTAGGCCAACGGGAAATATATCAATTCAGGTTCCAAATCCGTAAACTTTGCCTTCCCCGAGCCTGCAGTTTCACCAAAATCGACAGCCTTGAAGCCGCTCGGCGTAAATATACCTAAATAAGCCTCACTGCCACAACTGGTATCTACGGGTATTTCGACCATGTTGTGCCCGAAATATTCTGCCGTGACATCCTTTATTCTCTCGTTTCGCAGTAATGCAGGCGCGTGGGAATATCGTCTTAGCTTTTCTTTTCTGTCCGTCTGCACACTGTAGACCATACGATACACTTTCGCCTTTCTGCGATAATCGCCGGAGTAAGGCTCCCTCGATGGTAGGCGCTCGCCCGAATCGAACGGTATGCCACGACCAGAAATGTTGTCAATAAGAACGTTCCAGCGGTGGGATGCTATACGCCATAACGATCATAAATACATATCTATTCATAATGGCAGACTTAATTTTTGCAAAATTAAAGAACTTATTATTTTAATGGATGCTTAAATGTGGCACAATAGTTCGCATGTCCACCATTTTTCCTCATTGCTATTCCATTCAATTTCAATAACTTATAAGGGGTTAATTCTGTTAATATCCAATTTGGTGGTGCTTTATGATAAATATGAGATCCTCCTGCGGTTTGACCGACATAAGGCTGTCCGCGTTATTAAATTCTTTTTCAAA
>CAZIXM010000065.1:0-3841 GCA_964543345.1 uncultured Muribaculum sp.
TTGCACTGTGTTTTTCATGGTATTAGATTTAAGGTTAATAACAAAGGGCGAGTCGTGATGACTGGCCCTTTGTTATGTTTTGTCCTAAAGTGCGGTGATTTTTATTTTCGATAGATTCCGCCTCCGTCGGCCGGAATGAGTATATTTCTTGTTGGTGACCAATGCATCGCTCGGGATGATGAACTTGATCTAATCGGATACACCATGTTTCCGTCGATTTCGTAAGAGCCACTTTCGTTAGTGTCTAACATATCACCCTCGTAACGAATATATGTATATGTCCCGGATGAAGAGAAGTGGTAAGTAGACTCAGTTCCGTCATTACTATATGTCCAGGTTCCGGCAAGCTTTTCCGGAGTCAACAATCCGTAATGGTTTGCATGTTCGGCCACTGGAACAGTCAGCACCTGAGTCTTGCCTACGCTGACTCCGTCGACTGTTGCCGACACCCAGAGCGGAAGTTTGCTCCAGTCCATATCGTCGAAAGTCGAGGAGTTGCCTATCTGTATCGACACTACTCCGAAGTCGTTGGTCGTCGCGCTTTGTGACGTTGTTGCGATTATGGCTCCAGTGTTGTCCATGAGATCAACCTTAACCGATACCTCCTTGTTGGCTTTTGGCTGTCCTGTCGACTGATCCATAACCGCTACCTGATAACCGATTTGCGCGTTCAGCCCTATAGTGGCGACCGCAATCATCAAAAATGTTAATGCTATATTTTTCATAATTTTATTGGTTGTTTTCTGGGTTATACGGGAAGAAGTTGCCGATATGCACCGAAGTGGTTCCGTCGGCTGCGGATCCTATGATAGGAATGCCCGAAGTGACGTGGATGCCGTTCGACTCCTGCGCTGATATGGTCGGATAGATGCTGTTTAAGCCGTTAGGGTATTCCGGAGCGGCGAGAATCCTTTCGCCGGTCGGCAGAGTGACTGTGGGATAGACTGTATCGCCACTTGTCGAGTCGTAGTCGGCGGGTCCTACGAATGCTGTCCGGCATTCTGAAGGCCACGTCTTTCCGGCCGCCATCCATGAGAATGTCCCGTCGTCGGCCGATTTGACGGCCGTCCCGAGCGAAGCCGAGGAAAACTTCATTGGTGAGCCTTCCACCGCGTAAGTCATCGACTTTGTGGTTTTGTTCCATGTCGGGTAGGTGAACTTTGGAACGACATAGAAAGTTTCGGTCGATGATGGGGTAACCGTCCCCTTCAGCTTAAAGGTATAACCTGAATACTTAACCGAGGCGGTTATGCTTTCGATCGATGTAGCTTTAACGCCTGTTGAGGTAACTGTCCGATAAAGCTCGTTGTTCTCTTTCGCGGCCTCTATCTGCGAAGTCAGGAACAGTGCATCCCCTTTAAGCGATGAACCGTAGGAGAAGATGTTGCTGATCGACTTAAGCGAATCGCCGCTTTGTGTGATAGTCAAAGTCAGCGAGCCGATCAGCGACAACGATCCTTCAAACGATGCGTCGAGGGTTCTGGTTTCCGGTTTAAGAACTTTATGTGTGTACTCCATTGTAGCTTCGGGGATGCCGGCTGTATTGTCGTAATTAACTACGGTGGTAGCGGTTGAGCGGTACTCTGACTCAAATGCATAGTCTAACCCCATCTTCCCTTCCAAAGTCATGGTGCCCAAATATGATAGTATGTAAGTCTGTCCAAGACCCATTGGTAGCGTGAATTTTAACGGTGTCCTGGAGGCTCCGATCGTGCGTTTATCGCCGATATTGTAGCGTCCTTCCGCATATCCGTTGACCTTCACTCTGGCGTAGGATCTCATCCGTCGGCGTTTCTTAATGTTGCCATTGGCATTGCGTATAATATATGCTCCTGACAAGCAGCTAACCACGGGTGTCACTGCTATTTTACCCACTATTTGCGCTTGTTCCGGTCCGGCGGGAATATCCTTGAGCTCATCAGTCATAATAAGCGCACCGGATATTAAGTCGGGACATTTAAGTCTGGATGCAAGCGTAGGTAATGCCAATACGCGCTGTATGGCTCTGCTCGGTGCTGATTGCTCTTCCGATTCCGGGTCGGTCTCAACCTCGCCCTCGCCGGCTATAAATTCGTTTTCGCCGACCCACGCCAATTGGTCGAATATCTCGTCAAATTCGGCTGATTCACACTTCACAGCCCAACCGCCGTCGCCGCTCTCCACCGTCAGCACGTGTCCGGCAAATCCGGCCTCCAGCGCGTCGCTCGGCTCTAATTGATAGAGATAGTTTCCCGTCTTTGGAAGCAAGCTTGACGGAGTGTTGCCCGAGAGCCGCAGAGTTATTCCGTCGGAATAATCGTCGCCAAGAACGTAGGGCGCGAGTTCGCCGGCCAAGTCGATTGAGCCGGGCTTGGCAACCGTAGCGGGCGATTGGAAAGTCACGCTGTCAATCTCCGCTATGTCGTAGCGGTAGACGCTGTCGGGAGTCCATATCTCCTGAATGCGTATTTCGCCTAAGGCAGCGCTGTCAAGGCCAATGTCGGTATAGCGGATGCTGTCAATCTCAGAAAAAAAGAGGACATCGACGTTGCCTCCGGTGTGGATAAACATGGTCTTGTTCTGTGCGGTGGCCGAAATGGCGGCTACGGCCGACAGTATATATAGTAGCTTTTTCATCGCTTCACGATTTTAGATGACACACCGTTAACTGTCACGATATAGACTCCCGGCACTAAGTCGGTCAACGACAAAGTCAGCGACTCTCCGTCAGCTACCGTCACCGACCGCATAACGATTCCGCTTACTGAAGTCAATACCACTTCGATCGAACCGCTTTCGGCACTGAATATCAGGTTCTCACCCTTTCTCACGAAGGATTCTGAGGTTTGGGCCACGGCTATTCCGGTGGTAGTGCCGTAGGTAAAGTCTTTGACTTTGTTAAGCTCCAGATTCAGCTCTGTCGACGCGCCTTTGACATTGAGCATTTCGTCGGCGATTGTCACCATGGGTTTCTCCGATAGCTCTATGCTCTGCCGGCTACCGTCGGTCATGCTTATAATCAGGGCAGTCGGAGCCTCGTCAGCCCTGATTGAAGTTGCAAACAGGGCTATTAATATTGAGGATATAAATATTTTTTTCATATTTTTAATGGTGATGATTTATCTTAGCATGTAATGTGCCGCCATATCAAAAAGGGCATTTATGCTTGGCAAATATAGAAATCCGTAACTATTAGAACCTTTAATTACAACAATATCCCCTTCGATGTAATATGGCCCGGAGGTATTGTCTTCTCCCATTCCGTCCGGTCGACTGATCCATTACCGCTACCTGATAGCCGATTTGCGCGTTCATGGTCATTATTGACGCAATCAGCATGGTTGCTAAAATGATTCGTTTAAACATAAATGTAGAAAATATAAAAATAGGTATATTTGCACTAAAAGCACAAATATACCTATAAGGTGGCAATTACCCCCCCCCGAATTGTTAAATAAATTTAATTCGATTTTGAAAGTAATTGGATAATTTCTTCGGGGCGGATGCCGGCGGTCTTCATCTCTCTTAGAAATTCGGGCAGCGTAGCGGCGAAGAACTCCTCACGCTTCACGCGGTTGATGTTGGCCTTGGCATCGGGCGCGACAAAGTAGCCTAATCCGCGCTTCTGATAAATGACATTTTCGGCCTGCATATCTTCAAAGGCTTTAAGCACGGTGCGGTTGTTGACCGTCATGGCCACCGACAGCTCCTTGATCGAAGGCATACGTTCGTCTGCCGGCCATGCGCCGGCTATTATCTGCATATAGCAGTAGTCGATTATCTGTTTATAGATGGGTTTATTTTCGGAATATGATTATCCGTATATTGTCCGTTAAATTTTAACACTCAGACTGTAAATATA
>CAZIXM010000066.1:0-2441 GCA_964543345.1 uncultured Muribaculum sp.
TGCTGACATTCCCTCGCTGTTTCGGAAGGTATTTCGCAATCTTCTCGTACTGTTCTTGTGTGATCTGCATGACTTCATTATATCACTCTTTCCCTAAATTGTCAATAGTGTGAACACGCTCTAATTTCGTGCTATAATGTTATATTGAGAGGCGTAGAGCGGAACCGTTATCCAAAAGCTCTCGCCGAGAACCGTGTTTACTTTGACTTTTTTGTGAAATTACCACACATAAAGCAAGATATATACGCTATTTTGGCATATAATTTATAAACAGCGTAAAATCTTGGAGCATGTCACGTGATAAAGCGTACACAGTTGGAGTAGTGGGGCCGCCTTTTCGCCTACAATATATAGTGGTAAGGTGGTGAGGCAACGTGGACACTAAATTTATCCGTGATAGGATTACTAAACTTAGGATACAAAAAGGAGTATTCGAATATCAAATGAGCTATGACCTTGGGCATAGCAGAAGTTATATTTATAATATTTCTTCCGGTAAATCTTTGCCTCCCATGGCAGAGTTCCTTGAAATCTGTGATTACTTTAATGTGACACCGAGTCAGTTTTTTGATGATACATCTGAAAACTTGCTTCTTATACGAACGGCCATCGAGGAGATGAAGAAACACAACGACGATGACCTAATGCTTGTCATTAGTAATCTGCGTCGGCTGAATAAAGACCAATAATCTTCAATCATTGCCGACATTTTCATACAAGAAAGCTAAACCGCACGGAAATCGGCAAAATACACCGATTAGTCATGCGGTTTTTCTTATATATCAAACATAAGGAGGATAAAGACGATTGCTAATTTACTTAGCGGCTTCTTTAGAAAAAAGGAAATGCCGCACAACGACAATCCGCCGACCGTTCTCCAAGAACCCACGCAGTACGAACCGGAATATATAGCGTACTGCATCGAACTGGAACAGACGGTCAGCAAACTGGAAGCAGAGATTCACACTAAAGATGAACCGGAGGAAATCGCTCAGATAACATTGAAAACGGTTTGTGATTTTTATGGTGCAGACTGGGCGAGTGTCATTGAAGTTGATGTTAACCTGGGCATTTGGACACACGGCTGGCGGCACAACTCAGACTCCACAATCAAAACAATCCAGTATGCAGATGAATATGAAAGTCTGCATCCAATGCAAAGCTGGGTTGAGACACTAAACAGAAAGAACCTATCGTGGTGCCAAACGCCAAGGATAGTGCCGTGGTATCAAAAGAGGAAATGCGTGTTTATAAGAAGCTACACGCAAGCTCCGCTATGGCGGTTCCGTTCGGACCGAATCCGGTCGGCTTTCTTGTGCTCCGCAATATTACTCGCTATATGGGTCTTACAGGCGCAATGAATATCTTTGCGTATGTGCTGCATCGTGCTATAGCTCAGCGAGATGCCATAAACAAGGCAAAGATGGCTCTGTCTCTCGACGAGATAAAGAGCGAAAAAGATATTATCATCAATTTCTTTGGCGATATGGAGATTTATACGCAAAACGGAATATGGAGGGAAAGCGAGTTCAATTTTCCAAAAAGTAGCAGAACAATAGCCTACATCCTATTACACAGCAGGAAATCACATTCTGCCCTGTCGATTGCCGATGCCTTATACCCCGAAGATAGTGCAGACATCGACACCATAAATAAGAATATTCGTGGTTATATTTACCGCTTTAGAAAGTCGTTTGAGCCTATCTCAGACCAATGGCTGATTGATTACACGCCCAACGGCTATAGATTGAATCCTGCACTTCACATTACAACCGACCTGCAGAAGTTTGAACATATTCGGGAGCAATTACTGGATAATCCCCCTATTTCTCACAAGGTTTATCTGCTGAAGCAGACGTTTAGGCTCTACAGAGGGTCTGTGTGTGAAAAAACTTCCGACGACCATTGGCTTGTCGGTATAGCAACCGCATATACCGGGCTTTAACCGACCCGTTATAATAGGGTGGACAGGTTCTGCGAAAACTCCTGGACCATCCCGGTACGGCTGGACCCCGTATCGAGCTTTCATGGTTTGAGTCCTTTCGTGATTCAAGCCATTCCGCCCGGAAGGAGTGATGACCCGGCCGGGTGACGAGAGGCGGCTATGTCTTTACGATGTGGCCGTCTTTTTGTATATTCAGAGTTTTGTCCCCAACCTGTTGTTGGTTCAAAAATCGTGAGTTTCCTCGATCCTGACTTAAAAAATGAATATAAAAGCCTGAAGTCATCATGAGATAAGTAATCGTATGCTAAATTTTTGAAAAAAAGGCTTGACTTTTGGAGGGGGGGGGGTAAAATTAATATAGCAGTCAGATGACTTGCGTTCTTTTAATGCTTATATACCCTTCTGAATTTTTTTGGCTTGAGATTCATGGAAGGTTTAGCGGCGAAACGGGATGCATTTTATCGGCAAGCAAAGCGTTTTGGAAACGCGCATGAGA